>DYRR01000036.1 GCA_020718605.1 Chthoniobacter flavus
CCTCTCTTCGGATACCTCTCTCCTTTCCAATTCAGGGCGAACGAATACTTCTGTTTGATGAATGTTACTTTTCTGGCATCGAAGGATACAATCGACTGCTGTTATCCAGGGAATTTTACGAGAAATTCAGCGCATTCACATATTTGTTGATTTATCAAATGGACTGCCTCGTTTTCCATGATCGGCTGCGTTATTGGTGCGACAGGGGATATGGCTACATTGGTGCGCCATGGTTCACGCAGTTTTCTGATGATCCCAGCATCGGTTTATGGGCGGTTGGTAATGGCGGGTTCTCCCTGCGGAACATTTCCGCTGCTCTGGGAGTTCTAAACTCCTATGTTTCACTGGGGAGATTCACCAAGGGTGTGGGTTTGCAGGCGGAGTATGCCGATTCTACCCGGAGTGTTTCCGGTACAATCCAATCGGCGTCACGTCGTCCAGTGTGGAAGGAAGTGGAACAATACCCCTACAATGAGGATCTTTTTTGGTCTTTCGAGGCTCCAACACTGATGTCCGAGTTCACGGTTCCAACGAAGCGTCAAGCCCTTCCCTTTGCTTTTGAAAAAGTGCCGAAATGGTGTTTCCAGAAAAACTGGTGGCGTCTTCCATTTGGATGTCACGCATGGGAAAAACATGATCCCGCCTTTTGGATACATCATCTAAAGCGGCTGCGCTTGTGTCCTGATCTTGCCAGTTTGCTGCGGGATTTTGATCCTCTGGGTCGAAGTTGAAACACGCGGGAAATCAACCCGGGAAAAGGTGCCAGTCCTGCGTATTGACGCATTCTTAAAAAAAGTGTCACGCTCTCCCACGTGGCAAGACAACTGCGCGTAGACAACTGCGCCTGGAATACGATGGTGCGATTTATCATGTGATGAGTCGCGGAGACAGGGGGCTGACCGAAGAGATCTTTGCACACCTGACGCAGCCGGTCGAATGGAAGGATTTGCTGGTTGGAAAGATAGATGGGCCTGCGAACCATCACCTCCTTTTCTCAATAAGGTCACTTCCGCGAATCTGGGAAAAATAACGTGCATATTTTCGCGCCACAAATGGTTCGACACCGGGCTGGGTTCGTCGCAAACATCCTGTTTCTTCATCCACGCATGCCCCGCTCCATCACATCCCAGAGTTCTCCGCGCTCGCGCCGCCCCCTGCGGATCGTGTTGAAATTCGGCACCGGCATTCTCACCCGCCTCAGGGGGGCTGGGCTTGATCGCACACAGTTCCGCAGGCTTGCCGACGAAGTGGCAAAGCTCGTCAAAGCCGGCCACCGCGTGGTCGTGGTATCCTCGGGATCCATCGGGGCCGGAATGATGGCACTCGGCCTGCCGGAACGTCCGAAAGATCTGCCCTCGGTTCAGGCCTGCGCCGCCGTGGGGCAGAGCCGCCTCATGCGTCTCTACGCGGAGTTGTTCGCCGCCCACGGGCTGCATGTCGCGCAGATCCTGCTCACCCATCCCGACCTCGACAGCCGCACGCGCTGGCAGAATGCGCGCAACACCCTCGACCGCCTGCTGGAGCGCGGCGACACGGTCCCTATCATCAATGAAAACGACACCGTGGCCGTCGAGGAAATCCGATTTGGCGACAACGACCGCCTCTCCGCCGAAGTCGCGGTGCTCGCCAGGGCGGATCTTCTCATCCTGCTGACCAGTGTGGACGGTCTGTTGCGGCGCGGGCCGGACGGCGATCGGGTCGTCGCCGAGGTGCGCGATATTGATGCCGCCACCGCCCTTGTGGGTGGGGATGTCGGCAAACTCTCCGTGGGCGGAATGGCCTCGAAACTGCAGGCAGTCAAGCTGGCGGTGAACGCCGGAGTGCCCGCTGTGATTTCCAATGGACGCAAGCCCGAGCGGATCGGTCCCATCATCGCGGGCGAATCCTTTGGAACACGGTTCCCGGTGGCCGTCAAAAAAAGCGGGAAAACGGTGTGAGAAACAAAGTGGAATCCGGAACAGAATCACCATGCCTTTCTCCTTCCAATTCTCTCCGCAGGATTTCGCTTTTTCGTTCCTGAGTATTCTTTTTGAGGGCATCCCGTTTGTGCTGCTGGGCACGATGCTCTCCGGCGCGATCGACGCGTTCCTGCCTTCCCGGGTTATGACGCGCCTGCTGCCGAAAAACGGGACCGCCGCAATCCTGCTGTGTGGCGGTCTTGGGCTCATCTTTCCGATGTGCGAATGCGGGATCGTGCCGGTGATCCGGCGTTTGTTGGGCAAGGGACTGCCGCTTTCCTGCGCCCTGGCCTACATGCTCTCAACCCCCATTGTGAATCCCGTGGTGATTCTGAGCACCTACGCCGCGTTCCGGGGTCAAAGTCCCGAGTTGATGGTGTTTTTGCGGCTCGCGATCGGGTTCGCGGTGGCGGTGGCCGCCGGGTTTGCCACTCGCACCATCCCGGCCCGCCGGATTTTGAACGGCCGGGTTATGGACCTGCTTCCCGAGGAAGGCAAAGAAGAGGATGCCGCTCCTGCCCCGGCGTTCAAAGACCGCATCCGGGCCGGGCTGCGGGTTGCCACGACGGATTTTCTGGATGTCACGATGTATCTTGTGATTGGCGCGATACTGGCCAGCCTATTCAACACCGGGATCGACCAGAGTGTGATCCTGCCCCTTGCCATGAACCCATGGATGGCGACGATTTCCATGATGGGTCTGGCGGGGGTGCTTTCACTGTGCAGCAGTTCCGACGCATTCATCGCGGCGACCTTCGTGACCTTCTCCGGCGCATCCAAGCTGGCGTTTTTGGTGTTCGGTCCCATGATGGATCTCAAGCTCCTGTTCCTCTACGGGATTGTGTTCCGCAAACGCTTTGTGCTCGCCCTGGGTGCCGGACTTTTTGTTGTCATCGGCCTGATCTGTGTGAAATTGGATGCACTGCCATTCTGACAAGGCCCATGAACGAGAAAACCCTGCGCGCACTCTCTTCGATCACCCTGCTGGTTTGGGGTGGCGTGCTTCTGTTCTTCAGCCTCAGCGGCCGCATCCATTCCTTTTTGCATCCCAATTTCCGCCCGGGAGCCATGATTGCCGGGTTCGCACTGGTGATCCTTGCCGGCGCTTATCTTTGGGCCACTTCAAAATCACGCCGGCACGCGACGGATTGTTGCGGGCACGACCACAAGGACGATTCCTCCGGGCCGTGCTCCCCCGGCTTGGGAAAATCCCCGGGATGCTGCGGACACGATCACGCGGGCCAGGCTGCGGGCAGCAGGGTGTTTTCGTTTCTAATTCTCCTGCTTCCAATGATTGCGGCCGTGGTTGCTTCGCCCGATGCGTTTGGACTTTCCACCATGCGCAATCGCGGCATCATCACCGACTTGGCCGGTCTTGGTGGTGCCGGGCCTTCCCGCAGCGGGGATTACCTTCCCATGCCCGGCCAGGGTGCCGACGGGGTCTTTGGCGACCCGCAGGCTTCGGTCTCCGACTATCTCCCCCGCAATGCCAAGGGTCACATCCGGGCCGAAGTGGTGGATTTGATCTTTGGGACGGACGACGAAGTGATCCGCAAAGATTTCGAGGGCAATGTGATCGAAGTCACCGGACAAATGTTCACCGCCACCGAAAACAACCCGGGCGGGACACGATTCAAGCTGGTCCGGATGTTTATGATGTGCTGCGCCGCCGACGCGCGGCCCGTGGCGATTTTTGTGGAAAACCAACCCGGCGCGGAAGTCAGGGAAATGGGTTGGGTGAAAGTGACCGGCAAAGCCTCCTTTCCGGTGGCATCGGGACAGCGGATTGTGGTGATCGAAGCGACCACCATTGAGCCCGTCGAAAAACCGGAAGATTCGATGCTTTACTGAACTTCAAATCTGGAACTCGAGGGGATCGCTTTGCGGATGGAGCCGGACCACCGCCTCGATGGTGCGGTTGTCGAGAATTTCCGTGAGTCCATCGCGGACTTCGCTCATGAAAAGACGCAACACACAACGCGCCGGATCGGGACAGGTGCATTTCTCTCCGGGCGACGGCGAAGTGCAGGGCACCGGCGCAATCGGACCATCCATCAATCGCACCACCTCGCCCACGGTGATCCTGGAAGGCAGTCGGGCAAAAAAATAACCACCCCGCACCCCGCGCCTGCTGGCAAGCACTCCCGCGTGGCGCAGGGCCAGCAGGATTTGCTCCAGAAATTTCACGGGAATGTTCTCGTGCCGGGAGATTTCCTGGATCTGCCATACCCGCGCCGGAGCGGAGCGGGCGAGACAAAACAACGCGCGCAAGGCATACTCGGATCGTTTGGACAATCGCATTGCCGCAGATACTCGACATATTCCATCGGGATTGCAAGATCGCATGAAGTGTCACGTATCTGGAAACATGTCCTGTGGCCCGAACCCGTTGTGGAGATTTCGCTTGTCTGAAATGTCGGCCCGATTTAGGATCCCGCCATGAGCAACAATCAACGTGGTTCTGAGTTTACGAGTGTGTTCGGCATGGGAATCGGGGGATGGGTGGCGGCTTCCCTGGCTTTGTTTGCATCCGCTTGGTTTCTGGAAAAACCGGAGACAATCTCCAGTGCCGTGCTCTGGGTGATTCAATATTGGTGGGTTGCGTTTGCCTTCGGGCTTGTGCTGCTGGTGGGATATGGTCTCAAGGCACACCGCCCGATCATGCGCGCGGCGCTTGCCTACTTGCTTCCCGCGTTGGTGATTTTCATATTCGCGTCGATCTGCTATGCCGTTTTCCCGGATGGAGGTTTCCTGGGAGATCTTCGAATTTTTCTGCCGATTGTCGGCGTTTTTTCCCTGTTTGGTTTTCTGTGGACACAGTTGAAAAAATCGGAAACTGTCGGGGAGAAATTTGCCCGTGCGGTCATTCCGCCCATCGTGGGTGGCCTCATGATGCTCGCATTCGTTGCGGCTCCGGTCTTTGGCAGCCCCGCATTTGTCTATCGCAATGCGTTTGGGTTCACGATCGGTAAAATGGACCAGCGCCCGGACAAGCTGGTCGTGGATGCCGCGCTGGAGATTCACAAGGCGGGCGATTATCAGTTCTCCGTGACCCGGTATGATTATTCTGAAATGACGCGGCAGTTTTCCGATTTCGACGGATCCACCAAGGGAACCATCCTCTGGGGAGCCTCCGGTGAGCCCAAGTCCGGCGCGACCGGTTCCTTTCCAATGCAAATCAGTTGGCCAACCCCGGCAGCGAACACAAAAGAGCAGATTCCAGTTCCGCCGGAATACGGCATGTCAAATCAGGTGATCTTGGAAGTGCGGGAACGATCCGGGGCCGGCACGATGCTCCAAACGATTGCTTCGCCGTTGCCGGGTACCGCCGCTGCCCATTGAAAAGTCGCCACTCCTCCCGTTCCCGGGTTGGTCCGTTCACGGTGCTATTAGTGGATGTGAGCAATTCGTTCACCAAACTCGCCCTGGTTCGGCGTGGAAAAATCGGCACGGTGCGTCGGGTACCCACCCCGGCCCTTTCCTCCACAACCCTGCGAACCGCATTGGAAGGATGGGAATTTATGCGCGTGGTACTTTGCTCGGTGGTGCCGGACAAATCCAAAGTGTTTCGCCGCGCACTGCGCGTTCCACTCCTGGAGGTGGATGCCACCATGGCCCTTGGGGTGGACATCGATTATCCGCACCCGAACACCATCGGACCGGATCGTCTCGCCAACGCGGCCGCTGCCGCAGTGCTTCTCGGCGCACCCTCCGTGGTGGTGGACTTCGGGACCGCCGTGACCTTTGACGTGCTCTCGCGGGACCGCAGTTACATCGGGGGCGTGATCTGTCCGGGTTTGCAGGCCATGACGGAGTATCTGCACCAGCGCACGGCCCTCTTGCCGCGCATCCATCTCCTGGAACCGCCGCATGTGATCGGAAAATCCACGCGGGAAGCCATGCTTTCCGGCGCCGTCCACGGCTACCGGGGCCTGGTCCGGCAGGTGTTGCATGAAATCCGGACCGAAGTCTCACCCCGGCGGCATCTTCCGGTGGTGGCGACCGGAGGCTATGCGGATCTCATCGCGGCAGGCCTGCCCGAGATCGACAGCGTGCGTCCCGGCCTTACACTGGAGGGGTTGCGGCTCATCGCCGAACTCAATCCCGGATGAACACCTTTTACAACGAATTCGACACCACCCGCCGCGACCCTGTCCCGCCGGGAAAAGAGGCTGCGGACTATCGGGGCCCCTTCCAGACCGACCGCGACCGGATCATTTATACATCGGCCTTCCGTCGCCTGCAGGCCAAGACGCAGGTGTTTCTCTCGGGCGAATATGATTTCTACCGGACCCGTCTCACGCACTCCATCGAAGTGGCGCAGATCGGGCGTTCCATCTGCGATCTTCTCCGGAAACGAAGCGGCCTGCTGGGACCGGATTTTTTCATCGACCCCGATCTGGTGGAAGGCGTGTGTCTGGCCCACGATCTGGGACATCCGCCCTTCGGCCATGCCGGAGAACGCACGCTGCAACGGCTCATGACGCCCGATTCCGGCGGATTCGAGGGCAACGCGCAAAGCCTGCGCATCGTGACGCGCCTCATCTACTCGAGCGGCCACCGCAAGCGCGGGATGAACCCGACCCGGGCCTTTGTGGACGGCATCCTCAAATACAAAACCCTCCTGCGCGAACAGCCCGGCGCTGGGAATCATTTTCTCTACGACGATCAGAAGGAATGGCTGGATTTTGTGCAGGGCGGTCTCCCCTGTCCTTCGGACACCCCCCGGGATGCGCTCCGGAGCATCGAATGCCAGATCATGGACTGGGCGGACGACACCGCCTACTCGCTCAACGACGTGGTGGACAGCGTGCGTGCGGGATTTCTGCGGGTGGAAAAAATCGAGGCATGGGCGGCCGGCGGTGCGTTGGACCCGGAAAGTGCCGGGTGGGTGGAGGAATTGTTGCGCTCGGTGCGGGCCCGCAACACGCAGGCGGTGTTCGGACGCAAGGTGGGCGAATTTATCGGTGGGTGCCGGCTGGAGGAATGCGGCGGATTTCTCGCCGCACTCAGCAATCGTCACCGGTTCATGATGGTGCCCGACCCGGCCTCGATGCGCCAGGCGGGTCTGTTCAAGCGCATGGCCTTTGCCCTGGTGTTCCGCTCCTCACAGGTGCAGCAGCTCGAATACAAGGGGGACCATCTGTTGGCGCGCATTTTTTCCGCTCTGGAGACCCACTACGCGGGCGAATCACCGGGCACGATCTCCCTGCTGCCCGAGGATACCGAACGCCGGGTGCGGGCCGCCGAAACCGGGGCTGAAAAGCGGCGCCTGTTGTGCGATTACCTGGCGGGAATGACCGACGGATTCGCCGTTCGCACCTACGAACGGCTGTTCGACCCGCGCTACGGATCCATCGCCGACCTGGCGTGACCCCGGACCATCAAGCCGCTCTGCTGTTGGTGCGCGCGAGCACATCCTTCACCACGGCGAGAAGATCGGCGATCCGGTAGGGTTTGGGCAGCATTCCGGCAAAGCCATGCGCCGTGTGATTGCTCATGATCGGCGCGTTGGCGTAGCCGCTCGATACGATGGCGGTGACATCGGGATCCATCTCCAGCAGCCGGCGCATCACTTCCTGCCCGCCCATGTCGCCCGGAAGGGTAAGATCGAGAATAACGAGATCGTAGGGGTTTCCGCGCTCCAACTCCCCGCGATAGGTGGCCAAAGCGCTGGAGGAATCCCGGCGCACATCCACCTCAAAGCCCGAGGGCGTGAGCGCCTCGGCGACAAGATCACAGATGATCTCCTCGTCATCCATCACAAGCACGCGGGCCTGCCGCACGACACTGAGCGAGGGAGCGTCCGCCTTGTCCGGAAGCGGGCGGGCAACGGCGTCGATGGCCGGCAGATAGATGTCGAACGTGGTGCCCGTTCCCATCTCCGACTGCACCTGGATGAGGCCGGCATGATTGCGCACGATCGAATAGGAGGTGGCCAGTCCAAGTCCGCTGCCTTTGGGTTTGGTCGTGAAATAGGGGTCAAATATCCGCGCCAGATACTTCGGAGGAATGCCGGTGCCTTCGTCCGCAACCTGGATCCGCACGTACCGCCCGGCAGGCAGGGGCAGGTTGGGATCGTCCCCGGCATACCGGATGTTTTTTGCCGAGATCAGAATCCGGCCTCCCAGGGGCATGGCCTGCTCGGCATTGATCACCAGATTGGCGACCACCTGTGAGATCTGGCCTTCGTCAATCTCGCTCCACCAAAGTTCCCTGGAAAAAGCGAATTCACACCGCACCTTGTGGCTCCGGATCGAGAAATGGGCTGTCTCCTCCACGACCTTGGCGATGGGTCCGGCCTGCCGCACAGGCGCTCCGCCTTTGGAGAATGTAAGAAGCTGGGCGGACAACTCCTTGGCGCGCAGAGAGGCGTTCTCGGCGTCGCGCAGGCGCGTGGCGGTCGGCGAGTCCTCGGGCGTGCGGGCCAGGGCCAAAGAAATGTTGCCCACAATACCTGTAAGCAGATTGTTGAAATCGTGGGCGATCCCCCCCGCCAGCACCCCGATGGATTCCAACCGATCCGCACGATAGCGCTCCTCGTCGGCGATGCGTGTCTCGGTGAGGTCGTGAAAAACCAGCACAAATCCGGCCATGTCGCCGTCGCGCGCCCGAATCGGCGCCACACTGTATTGAACCGCCGTTTCCTGCCGTTTCCGGCCCACCAGCATCACCGGAACCCCGACGGACACCATGGATCCCGACTCCAGTTGCCGGATCGGATCGGGCATCGGGGTGCGCGTGATCTCATGGAGCATTGGAAACGTCTCATGCAGCGGACACCCGATGGCTTCGGCCTCCGTCCATCCGGTGAGGCGTTCGATCGTGGGATTGATCATCAATACCCGGCCATTGGTATCGGTCGTCACCACCCCTTCGGCGATGCTGCGCAGGGTGAGCGCAAGACACTCTTTGTCGCTGTGCAGGGCAAGCACGGACTCGCGATGCCCAAGTTCGGCACCCGCCCTTTGCGCAAGCCGTCCGATCACCGCCGCTTCGATTTGGAACTCCGGCAATGGCGCACGATCCGCCACCACCAACATCCCCATCGGCACCCCGCCCTCTCCGGTCCGCAATGGAACTCCGAACACCCCCGTGGCGTTCCATGCCTTCAACAGGGGATCCGAAGGATACTCGTCCCGGGCGCGCCGGGGTTTGAACACGAAGGGGGCCGAACCCGCAGCCGCCGCAAAACTATCCTGCATCCGGATTTCGCCCGCATCTTGAAACACTCCGTTCTCCCAGCGGGCAAGCACGGTCATCCGCCCCTCCTCCCGGTCTTCAAAACTCAGAACTGCGGCAAAGGGACACTGCAATGCAAGAGCCGCCCCCTCGGCCAGCTTTTCAAAAAAGGCATCCCCCGTCTCGCCGGAAGTCCGCAGCAGCAACTCTTCCAGCGACTCCGTGAGACCTTCCACCGGGGCGATCTCCCGCACCGTCGCAAGAAACGTCCGACCCTTGTCCCCATGCAATTCGGCCAGATTCAGGGACGCCGCGACCATTTTGCCTCCCACCTTGCGGGCCTGCATCCGGATCGTCTCGCGCCGCAGCCACTTGGGTTTGACGGACGGCAGGCCAGACATCCGCTGCCGGACCACTTTCATGAGGCCCGGAAAAACTTCGTCCACCGGCCGGTGTTGGAGGTTGCGGGCGGATTGGCCCAGCATTGTTTCGATCTCAGGATTCACGAGAAGAATCCCCCCATCCTCCCCAAAGGTGATCCATCCGTCGGGACTATGATCCAACAATGCCCGGGCCGAGAGATTTTCCGAGCGCACCCGGCGCACCACCCCAGCGGAGGCCCGATGGCTGCCGATACCGAGCAGTCCCAGCGCCGTGAGCCCTCCAGCCCAGATCCCGGTGAACTGCCACGCCCTCATCCGCGCACTTCGGGCCGAAGCCGCTTCGGCAAGATCGGCGGCATCAGCCCATTCACGCTGCACTCCGCCCACAAACCGGACAAGGCGGAGCAAATTGGGATCGGTCGCGGAGCGGCCCGCTTCCGGGATCGCGGCCCAACGCTGGATAAATTCTGCGATTTGGCGGGACTGCTCCCTTTTGTTCGCAGGAAGTCCGGGCGACGCGTTGAGGGCGGCGGAGTTCCGGGTCAACGCCACGACGAACTGGGAAACCATGGCAGGCTCCATCGACGCCTCCGATGCCAGGGTAAACAGATCCCGCTCGATCCGCCCAAGCGCCCTGAGGGACTCATGCCCGGAACGCCGGGTCTCCCCTGTCGCCACCTCCCGGTTCCAAACACTCCAAGTTCCATACGCCATGAACCCCGTCACAAGCAACATGCCCGCCAGACACGCCCCCGGCAACAGGCTCAACCATCCCGCGCCCCGCAAAAAACGGGAGTGCCCGGAAGCCGGAATGGAAGCGGAACGAAACACTCCGCTTTCAAAAGCTTAAATCATGCCATTCCAGAGGGAGAACTCGCGAAAATTTACCTATAAAAATACCAACAGTCCGAGGACACGCATTCCCTCAATTGCAGCCGCAGGCCAGTGCGCGTTCGCGGAGCAACACCGCACTCCAGCAGCGTCCCGGATCCAACGGATGTTCCAGCCCGATCCGCCAACTCCCGTCCAGCGGACCATCGCCCGCCACCCGGATATCGCGCCAAAAATCGACCATGATATCGCGATTCCCCACTTCGGTGCCATCTCCGTGACGCGATCCACCTCAATTATCAGGTCTCGTGGCGCAGGTGCCTGATGCATTCCATGATGGCGGGACGCAAGGGACGCATGCACTTCAGGATCGAACGGGGATTGCCGGGAAGATTAAGAATCAGGCAAGAGCCGCGAATGCCGGCCGTCGCACGAGATAGAATGGCTGTTGGAACATCAGAGAAGCTGGCCGCCCGCATGACCTCGCCAAAGCCGGGAAGTTCCTTTTCGATCACTGCGCGTGTAGCCTCCGGAGTGACATCCCGAGGCGTCGGTCCGGTTCCGCCTGTGGTGAGAATCAAGTCGCAGTGCTCCTGGTCAGCCAGATCGACCAAGGTCTTCTCAATGAGCGACTGATCATCTGGCAGCAACCTGGCGACAAATTCAGCAGACGGATCAAGGACTTCTCGGGTGATGCGCTCGATCTCCGGGCCGCTGAGGTCTTCGTAGATCCCGGCACTGGCCCGGTCGCTGAGGGTGACCCGGCCAATTTTCATGTTTTGGATTTCTTTGTTACGCGAATGTCGCCGATACACATCGTTTTGTCAGCGGCTTTCATCATATCGTAAAGCGTGAGGGCGGCGACACTCACGGCCGTGAGTGCTTCCATCTCGACACCGGTCTTGGCGGACGTGGACGCCGTGGCCGTGATTTCAACCCGGTCCATCCCAACGACAAAGTCCACGGTGATCTGATCGAGGGGCAGGCTGTGGCAGAGCGGAATTAGCTCATCGGTGCGCTTGGCTGCTTGGATGGCGGCGATGCGGGCAACGGCCAACACGTCCCCTTTGGGAAGGGCCTGCTCGCGGAGTTTTGTGATGGTCTCCGGTTGGCAGAGTAGATATCCGGCGGCACTGGCGGAGCGGGTTTGCACCGGCTTTGCACCAATATCGACCATACGGGCCTGGCCTGAGGGATCAAGATGGCTGAATGAGTTCATAGCAGAAGAGTTCGCACAAGCTGTGATGTCGGGTGCGGGGAGTCGAGCAAAAGTGCATTTGCACCAAGCAAAGGCGAGAGGTCTCCGGAATGCCGCCATGGCAGAGCGACCGATTCTGCCCGGCCAACTACGATTTTGACAACCGCCGGGGTCCACGTTTGACGTCCATCGCCTTCGGGTCCCGGCCATCCGGGGCAGTAGGTTTCCACAAATATCGGGGGATTTTTGCTTTCGAGACGGTCGAGAGCCCGCCGCACGAATGCTTGGTAACAAACCCAGTGCGAAAGGGGATTGCCGGGCAGGCCGAAAGCTAACTGCCGGCCACGGCTCGCGAAAAGGAGAGGTTTGCCCGGGCGGCTGTTCACCCGCTCGCTGTGAATGGTGAACCCCCCGGCTTCAAGAGCGGACTTCGTGTGGTCGTGGTCGCCCCGACCGGAGCCGCCCGAAATAAGCAACAGATCCCCATCAAAGTGCTGCGCCGCGCCAGCCAAAGCAGCCGCCTCGTCCATCAGGCGATGCCGAACCAATGGAATCCCCCGCCCGGCAAGGAGGGCGGCCATCATCGGACCGTTGCTGTCCGGGATTTTCCCTTGGGTAGATTCTTCGCCTGTGGCCAGCAGTTCCGATCCCGTGGAAACGTGCAGGAGGCGGGGACGCCGGGCCACACGGACATATTCCACGCCGCAAGCGGTCAACATGGCCACCGCCCCTGCGGGAATTTCTTCGCAGGCAGCCATCACGGACTGGCCTGCACGCACGATCTCCGCACGACGGCGGATATGACTGCCCATTTGAAGCGCCACACCGGATTTGGGAGAAACCCATCCATCGCTCCGTTCACAATCTTCCTGCATCGCGACCGCGAAGGTGCCAGAAGGAATGGGTGCCCCCGTAAGGATGCGTGCGGCTTCTCCTGGATGGATGGCATGGACGGGAGACTCCCCGGCCGCGATACTTTCCACGATACGGCACCTGCCCGGTCGTTCCTCAGCAAACACATAGCCGTCCATCGCGCTGTGATCGAACCCCGGGAAATCCATGCTGGCAGGGACCGGCGCAACAAGCTGACGTCCGATTGCCTCAAAAACGGGAATTTCCTCGGCCCCCAATGGCAATACCGCTGCATCGATCCGGTTCCAAAGCTCGTCGATTTCAATCATGATAACCGAGCCTCCTTGATCGCTCGAACTTTCCAAATCGGGACGTCCCGCTTGAGGCGGTCCATGAATTTTGAAAGAACGGCAAAGGCTTCAGCCCGGTGGCTTGCGTGAACATCGAGGATGATCGCTGCTTCTCCGACAGGAACAACTCCAACCCGGTGATGCACCCGCGAGAACGCAAACGGGTGGAGTTCGTTAAGGTCTGTGAGGATCTCCCGAATCACCTTCTCTGCCATCGGCAGATAGGCTTCGTATTCCAGTGCGGCAATCGGCTGGCCGTCTTCGATCCCACGCACGACTCCTTCAAATCTCGCAATCGCTCCGCATCCCGGAATGTGGCAGGGAGGCAGGGCCAGAACCGAGTTCGTAATCTGAACCTCAATGTTCATCCCCCCGACACAGGCGGAATAATTGCCGCCTCCTCCCTGGGGTCCAAAAGACCCTTCTGTGGAACATACTCGCCACCCGAGGCCAGTCGGCTCTGAATATGAATGCTGGCAAGCTGCGGGTGACGACGGAGTGCTTCGGTCCAAAATTCCTCGGTGGAAATCGGCGAGTCGATCTCCCAGTGTTCCTCTCGGCATCCTGCCAGACTGGCCGCATTGGAGAAATAGAGCACTTTCATAGTTTTTAGCCGCCAATGGCTGTCATCGGTCTTCCGGGTTCATAAGTTTCCAAAAATTCATGACTCTCGGGTTTGTTTGCGATGGCTTCGCGGAAACCACTGAGCACGTCTCCCCCGGATCGCAAAGGGAGGCGCAAGTCGATTTCTCCGTGTCGCCCGAGGCACGGACGTAATTTCCCATCAGCCGTAAGGCGCAGCTTGTTGCAGCCCTCGCAGAAATGCCGATTGGTGAGCGCTCCAATAAATCCAAGTTTTGCCGGAAGGACAAGGCGCGGGGAGTGGAACTCGTAGTAACGTGCGGGTCCGTTTCCGGGACGGAAGTCGTCACAGGCAGTCAGGGATCCCTCTGCGTCGAGGCGACGAAGCAGTTCTTCGACTGCCAGGAAATTGGGATCGGAGAGAATATCCGGTTTGCTGAGCGGCATGAGCTCAATGAACCGGAGTGGCATTCGCCTGGTTGCTGCAAATTCGATGAGCGGAAGGAATTCGGATTCATTCAGGCCCCGGAGAAGGACGCAATTGAGTTTGATCATTTCAAAGTCTTGCGCCTCGGCAGCGCACAGTCCGTCGAGCACGTTGGAAAGACGTCCCCCGGTGATCCGGTGATAGAGACCGGGGTCGAGCGCATCAAGGCTCACGTTCAGCGATCTCACGCCAGCCTGCTTGATGGCGGGGGCAAGAGTTGAAAGCAGGGTTGCATTGGTTGAGAGGCCCAAGGTTTGGGTGCCGGGCAACTTCCAAATGCGTTCCAGGATTTCGATGATGTCGTCACGGATGAGCGGTTCGCCTCCGGTGACGCGAAACTTCCGGAACCCGAGGCGGGTGGCGGCTTCGACACTGCGAACGATTTCGTTGGCAGTGAGGTGGTCCTCCCTCTGCGCCCATCCCTTGTAGCCTTCCGGCATGCAATACAGGCAGCGCTCGTTACAGCGGTCGGTTACCGAAATTCGCAGGTAATCGACCGTTCGTCCAAAACCGTCTA
The DNA here is from genome assembly GCA_020718605.1 of Chthoniobacter flavus. GTDB lineage: Bacteria > Verrucomicrobiota > Verrucomicrobiia > Chthoniobacterales > CAKUMP01 > DYRR01. The sequence continues at coordinate 14,341 of DYRR01000036.1, forward strand.
TCGTGGAGTGAAAAATTGGCAGGCTCATGAGAGAGCAAGATCACCGAATTTGAAAGCCGCCACCACCAGGACAACGGCAAGAGTTGGTCGCAGCCATGCGGGCCGCGCCTGTAAGCTACCCCACCACCCTCCGAACAAACCACCCAACACGGCGGCCGTCCCGTAAAGCAGCAAGCCATCGGGAAGTGCCCCGCCACTGCCGGAAGTGTGCATCCCACCGATTCCTGCAAGCGAGTTCAGCAAAATGAATGGAGCGGAAACTGCGGCGGCTTGTCTGGGGTTCGCCCACTTGGCAAGCATTAACAGTGGAGTGAGAAAGATGCCGCCGCCCACGCCGACCAATCCCGAGACAATGCCAATAATGGCTCCGCTGACCACGGCCACGGGCAGGCACAGGGGCTTGGAAGCGTTGCCATCCTCCGGCAAAAATAGACGGATCGCAGCGGCCAGAAGGGCGAATCCCACCAGCCAATAGAACGCACCGGGAGTCACTTCGACCATGCCGCCAATCCATGCGCACGGGATGGCGACAAGAGAAAAGGGCCAGAAAAGCCCCCATCGAAAATATCGAAGAAACATCAGAGTCGCCAAGCCGGAGACAAGAATGTTCATCCAGAGAGCCATCCATCGCATTTCCGGTGGAGCAAAACCAGCGAGAGCCATCGCCGCGAGATAGCCAGACGCCCCGCCATGCCCGACGGAGGCATACAACATCGCCGCCACAGCAAAGGCGCAGGCCAGAAGGATTTCCGGGTTCATGGGGCGTGTTGGAGGGAGGACAGATCGCCCGGCGTGTTGAGATTAAAAAAGCCCAGTTCCTCGGCAGGCGACAAAACCCGTTCCACCATGAGCCGTTCCTCAACAAGCTGGCCGACCAGATCCTGCAATCTATTCCGGCCTTCTGCGAGGCCACTCCCCAGTGAATCTGCCGCCTCGCAGGGATAAATGGCACACAAAGGCTCCAGGCGCTGCCCGGACCGGGGGACAATCCCGGCACCCGGACGCACTCCCCGGACCAAATTCCGAAGCGATTCTTTTGAAATTTTTGGAAGGTCCACGGCGAGGAGAATCAGATGACTGGCACCGGATGCCTCGCACCAGGTCAGGGCACCGAGCAAGCCCGCAGCAGGGCCTGCTCCCGTTCGCGAATCTGGAACCCACTCGATTGACTCATCAAGCCATGCCGGACGCTCCGCTGCCACAACCCCCACGCAGTCGGTGATGGATTTCAGCAATGCAAGCTGACATTTCCAGAGCGGGGCACTTCCGATGTTCAGAAGGCATTTGTCTGTCCCCATGCGTGTGGAGCGACCTCCAGCCAACAGCCCTGCAACGAACCGGACATCCGGTTGCCGGGTAGATTGATCACGATTTGGCATGTCCCCGTTTACCCCGCGCACAGGATTTAGGCGAGAAATAAAGAGTATTATTTCTTGATTACCCTGCCTTTGCCACAGGCGGAGTCCCTGATGGGTTCCGTGCTGGCGAATCAAGCCTCTACACAGTGCCCGCAGCGCAGGGTGCCACCGGTCAGAATCATCGCCCGAAGCCCACCCCGCCCTCGCATCCAGGCTTCGGCTTCCGGGTGGATCGCACCGTTCATCCAGTAGCACGGACGACATTCCTCCGTCCCAAGGAAGCGAACTCCTTGGATTTCAAATTCCACGCCGCTCAGGTCAGGCAACACGAGACCGGTTGAAATGACATTGCGTCGTGTAGCCGAGGCGTTCCGGTCTTCCGGAAGCACTCCCAGTTCGTCCCACAATTGCACGAGATCTTCCCATGCAAAAAAGGTGATTTGCCCTTTATAATCGGGTTTAAAATCAAAAAACCGATCTCCACGGATCCCACTCCCTGCGACACAGTCGATCTCCGGGACTTCCACAATGGGAGACTCCCCGGCCGGTTGCCCGTGATGCCCGAAATAGTTATGACCCGGAGAAATGAAAAGATGACGGATCATGGCGGGAAAACCGGGGGGAAGTATGGCCGAGCCCATTTTACTGACGTTCAAATTTGTGATCGAGGTGCGGGGTTGCGTCGCGGAGAATCCGTATCACGACGAAGTGCAACCAGAAAAAGCTAATAACCGTAATCACAAAAAGAATGGCAAATGTCGTCTGTGGAATCCCTGTGCCGATCCAGGCATAGGAGAACAGCGGAGGGAGAAAAAATCCACCAAGGGCACCGAGTAAGCCGACGAGACCTCCGACTGCGCCGACATCCTTGGGAAAATATTCGGGAATATATTTGTAAACAGCCGCCTTGCCGATTCCCATCCCGCAGCCTACGAAGAAAATGAGAACGGTGAACAACCATGAGTTCATCACAAACCGAAGGATGCTGAGTGTCGCGTTCGGATCGGCCTTGCTCGGCGTGTAGAGGACGATGTGACCATTGGGTGCTGAGAGGAGCAGAAGGCAAATCGACATACTTCCAAAGACCCAGTACATCACGCGACGCGCTCCGAATTTATCCGAGAACCACCCACCCAGTGGACGTAACAGGCTCGCAGGGAAAATAAAGAGCGTCGTGAGCAGCGCGGCCTTGCCCAGCGGGATTCCGAAGACGTCCACATAGTAGCGTGGCAGCCAGACGGAGAGTGCCACATACGCGCCGAAGACCACGACGTAGTAGAGACTGAATCTCCACACGCGGATCTCGCGCAGAGGCTGCAGCAACTCTCGAAGCGAGCGCCCCTTGCCCGGAACATGATCATGGGATGGACTGCCGAACCACATCGCCGCCGCCATGATCAGTAATAAAATGGAATAGAGAAACGGAACGAACCGCCATCCGCCGGGAACGAATCCGGCAAAATATCCGACGGCGGGCACAAGGCCGATCATTGCCGGACCGATTAGCTTGGTGATCGATGCGCCGACATTGCCGGCACCGAAAACGCCGAGAGCGAGACCCTGCCGCTCGCGCGTGAACCATGCAGAGTTCCATGCGATGCCGATCGAGAAGGAGTTTCCGGCCATCCCGACGAGAAAGGCATAGACCATCAACTCTTCATAGGTCTGAGCCCGGCTCACCAACCATGCGGGAATCGCTGTGAACAACACCAGCAGCGTAAACACCTTCCTTCCGCCGAATCGGTCGGTCAGTAATCCGAAGAGCAATCTCCACACGGATCCGTTGAGAATTGCAATCGCAGTAAGCCACCCAAATTGCGCCTCAGTGAGGTTGAATTCCTTGCGGATCGGAATGCCCAGCACTCCGAACATTAGCCACACTGCGAACATCAGCGTAAAGCCGACGGTCGAGAGCGTGAGGATTGTAAATGGGGCGCGTGGCGTGGTTTTCATTTTCTTCAGCTCGGCATCTCAGCACCTTTACGGGCATAGAACCACCAGTTCACGCCCGTCGCCAATGCGCAATAGGCGAGAAGCCCAATAAAAAATGCATTAAATGATCCCGTTCCGCTCTTGGACCATCCGAGCAGGATCGAAAAAAGGAAGGGGCCGTAGGCTGCGATCGCCGCAGTGAATCCGATGACGCCCGCCGCTTGGCGCGGAG
>DYRR01000171.1 GCA_020718605.1 Chthoniobacter flavus
CGATACTGCCACCGCCACCGCCACCGACGCCTCTGCCGCTGCCTCCTCCGGAGCTGCCGCCGCCGCCACCGACCCGGCCGCCACCGCCTCCGATGCCGCTGCCGCCGCCGCCGACACCGCCGCCGCCTCCGCCAATACTGCCTCCGCCACCACCGACATCGCCCCCGCCGCTGCCATCATCGGAGTTGTCCACACCGACGCCATAAAACTTGAGTGAGGTTTTGTTGATGGTGCCCACAATCCCACCGATCTGATCTTTGACAGCAAGCTTCCAGACACCGTCGGCCTCCTCGCCCCAGTGGAAGACGGAGGTGAACGTCCATTTGAGATTGCTGAAAGCCCGTCTGATATCGGAGGGTGCAAAGACGCTCACCATGCCGGATGGCGCGGTGAGTTCAATGGCGAGATCACCCACCCAGGGATGCGTCAGGTCGATTTCCATGGCGACGTGCTCGATCTGGAACGTGGCTCCGGTGAAATCGAACTCAATCTCCACCCCGGATAGATCCGGGATCGGAAGGGGGTTTGAGGTGTAGGTTTTCGTGCGGTTGATGCTCTTCTGGGTCCCGAGATTGCCCCACGAACCGGCCGCCAGCATCGCGGCCGATGCATTCACCAGACCGGCACCGTATTTGTGGCTGAATTTCAGACTCGCGCCATTAGTTTTCCAGTCACCTCCATTCGTATCGATCTGGGTCGCCGTTTTGATGAGGATCTCCTGCACGTCCCGCCAGCCCAGATTGGGCCGTTCCTGCAGCATCAGCGCCACAACCCCGGAAACCACGGGACATGCGGAGGAGGTGCCTCCAAAAGTGTTTGTGTAGTCGGCATCCGCATAATCCAGGGCGGGAAGACCGCGGCTGACCGGGGTCGATCCGCTGTTGTAGCCGGTTCCTCCCACCCGGTCGGTCGTGGTGATGCCCTGTCGGTGGGTTTCCTCTTCGTCAGGATCGGTAAAACTGTTGGAAGGGGCCGAGACCACCAGACAGGAGCCCTCCTCGCTGTAGGATGCCTTGGTCCCCTTGTCGCTGATGGCGCCGACACAGATGGTGTAAATGGAGTTCTGCAGATCGCGCATGTTCGCATTCCAACCGGATTTCCCCCAATTTCCGGCGGCGAAAGTGAAGATGGTGCCGCGTCCTCCGCGCCCGGTTTTTGCCGCATTGGCCAGCGCCTGGGTTGTCAAAGTTCCCGAGGAGGTATAGGGGGAAGTGGATCCCCAACTGTTGTTTTTGACCTGGATGGAGGAGGGCTGATAGGCGAGGGCGTTGGCGATCTGCAGGTCCGAGGTTGCCCCTTCCGTGATAAGCCGTTGGGCGACAATCTTTGAATCGGGGGCGACACCGCACACGCCGATCCCATTGAATCCCTTGGCGGCGGCGACGCCGGCCACCGAGGTCCCATGGTAATCGCCGGGTCCGGGGCTGGGGTCGGAATCCCCGTCGGCAAAATCGTAGCCCAGTCCGGAATTGAGACTTGGTGAAAGATCGGGGTGGGCTGCATCCACGCCATCATCGATAATTCCAATCGTGACGCCGGCACCACGCTTGTCGTCCCACACGGAATTCACATTGATGTCGATACCCGCCGTGCCCCCGTTCTGTCCGGTGTTGTCCAGGTGCCATTGGTTCGGGTACAGCGGGTCGCTCGGATTGGACATTTTCTGATAATGTCGTGCGATCATGGGCTCCGCAGACTCCACGCCGGGTTTGGATTTTATTTCCTTCGATGCCTTCATCGCCTCGACCGGGGTGCGGTATTCCAGGATCACATAGCCTTTGGCATAGGCCGGACGGTCCACCACACGTCCGCCGGTGCTGAAGGCCAACCCCTCGGGATTGCCGCCGGATTTGGTTTTCACCAACACCTGCCGGGTTATATACCCACGGTTCGACTCGGTCCGGGGCTGGCCGGACGGGTACGCCACCAGCAGCAGGGGTGCGCTGAACTCTTTGACCAGACCCAGAAATCCTTTCTCCATTTCGGCGGGCGTTCCGGAGAGGATCCCGGCTTTAACCGCCTTGATGGTGTTGCTTTTGGTGTCGAATACTTCATCCTCCACGACTTCAAATGGGGCATAGAGATCGAACCCGGGAACCCTCGGGGCTTTCAGCGACTCGGATGCCGACTGCCCGGAACCAGGGTTGTCCACGGTTTCCGCAACAAGCCGGGACGCGTCGAGAAAATCCGCGATCAGAAATCCGATAAAGAGAAACTTGAGGAGGGATTTGGGTGAATGCATGGCCGGGATCACATCATTTCCGGCTGGATATGTCCAGTTGGAATGATCCGCGCATGGAGGGCGGTTTGTTCTTGCTCCGCAGGATATTTCAATCGGAATGTCTCGTGATGACTCCATGGCCCGTTCCTCCTCAGACCTTCGAGGCGGTGAAAATGCTGCCGCTTCAGTTCAACCCCGCATCGCCGGATGGGTTTTATGTGACACGCCTTTTTGGGAATGATGCCGGCTACATCGAGGCGGGTGGTTTGGAGGGGTCCGCAGGATGCTACGTGCCGAGGTTGAATCATGTATTGGTGCCTCTCTCCAGCCTGGGGCTCAAACGCGTGGGCAGCCGCTATTCCCTGGAAGGCTGCGGGGAGAATCACACCCTCATCCACGAAATCACGCATCAGCTTCTCTCGGGCTGGGATCTCTTTATGGATATGGAACACTCCGCATGGAAGCGTGGCGGCATGAGTCTCACCTTTTCCCGCCAGTCCGTTTCCGGGGTGCGGGAGCCGCAGTGAGGGCGGGGGTCAGACGGGCAGCGTGTTGAGCACCCGTTCTTCGAGTTGCTCGCGAAGCAGCATGTGGAGTTGTGGATTGCGCAGGGCCAGGATTCCGAGGGCGGCGATGGCCGCGTTGGAGGGCTCGAGCACGGTGGTGACCGGCACATTGGAGGGGGTTCGGAGGGACGACCAGACGTCCTCCGGGAAATCTTTGAAGCTGGCCGGCACCGTGATGACCGGGATGGTGGTGCATGCCGACAGCGTGGGGCCCGCGCCATTGGAGCGCCCGATAAAGGCGATCACCACGGAGTCGGGCACTTGCTGGACAAGCCGGTGAAGTTCGTTGATGCCGCGAACCGGTTCCTTGTGGATGGAGCAGGTGACGACGGTGATTTTCAGGCTGGGATTGTCCCGTCCGCACAACGCATCGACCGCGTTCACCAGCGGGGACACATCGTCCTTGTCGGATCCGCGCCAAAGAATGATCTGCTGGGTCGGCAGGCGGAAATGATCGGTGATTCCCGCCACCCGTCGGTATTTTTCCGCCACCTCCCCGAGACCGCCGCCATCGCGGTACGCCTGCTTGTCGATATGGGCGCCATTTTCGAGCACGCGCCAGGAGTCGTTGTCGATCACATCGGCAAGGAGCAGCGCACCGGTTTTGGAAAGGCCGAACTCGACCTTGAAATCGACCAGTGTGCGCCCTTCGATCTGCCAACATTTTTCCAGGATGAGAAACGTCCGCCGGGCAATTTTTTGGATCTCCGCAAACAGTTTCCACTCCTCCGGGTAGCCGAAGACTTCCTGATCCTGAAGAACCAGAAAAGGAGTCTGCGCGGGCACGGGCTTCGACGGTTCATAGAGGGCGATGGTCCCGTCACTTTCCGAATATTGCATGAGCGGATCGTCACAGAGGAGGTCGTGATTTTTCCATTTCCGCCCGCCGGTTTTGAGGTAGAACTCGACAAGGAGTTTTGGAAATAAATGGCCCTTGGCGAGTCCGGGCATGCGTTTGAGATAGGATCCATGCGCTTCGCGGCGGATCACCACCTCGTAGGGAAGCATCCGGCACCCCGGCGCCAGGAACGTCCTGTCATCCCTCTGTTCCTCGAAGGCCACCGGAATGCCGCAGGCTTTGAGGAGGCGGAACACATTGCACGTGGTCCGGGTCGCCAGCACGGCTTTGCCTTCGATGCAATCGTGCTTCGCGCCGTCGCCGGCCGTGATGTCGTCCTTCGAGACAATCCACACCTTGCCGGGATCCTGTGTGGAGGCCAGAATGATCTTTGTCTTGCCCTCGGCGATCAGGTCGCCGCTGATGGGAGGTTGTGTTTTCTGTGTCATGGTGAAGTTTCTGTGGGTGGCCGGGTTGAGTTGAGGCCAGTATTCTATTTTCCCTCTGGTGCTGGCAAGCATCGGGTTTGGGAAGCGTGGTTTTTCCCGGAGCTGCCAAAATCC
>DYRR01000172.1 GCA_020718605.1 Chthoniobacter flavus
GGAGCGCGGGCATCCTGCCCGCTTATTGAATAATGCGGGCAGGATGCCCACGCTCCTTTGGGTTGCAACTCAGAGATGCTCCCCTCTGTCGGCAAAGAATATTTTGACGCTGCAGGCGGCGCCCGTTATTGCTCCTGGATGAACATCCCGATTCACACGCCCCGGGCCCCCGGGCGTCCGCACGACTGGATCGCCCGGAACACATGAGCCGATCCAGGCGCGCCGTCATCACCGGCATCGGCCCGGTAACCTGTATCGGGGAGGGGAAAGACGATTTCTGGAGTGCCATTCTGGCCGGAACAAGCGGGATCCGGGATCTGGATTATTTCGACACCGCGCACCTCGGCGCCCGGTGCGCAGGTCAGATTCCCGGGTTCGATATCGGCAGATTCATCCGGCCGCAGCGGGCCAGGCGGCTCGATCGATACGCGCAGTTCGCCCTCGCCTCGGCCCTGCTCGCGCTCCGGGACTCCGGATTGGAATGGTCCCCGAGACATCCCGATTCCCGCCGGGGCGTCAGTTTTGGCACCGCCCTTGCCGGCATCGCCAATGCCGAACTCGAACACGTCCGGTTCATCGAAAAAGGTCCGCGCTCCGTCACCCAGACACTGGCCCTGCAGATCTTTGGCGGATCGGCGCATGCCAACATCGCCATCGAATGCGGCTTCCGCGGAGTGGGCACCACCAACACCAACAGTTGCGCCTCGGGCACGGTGGCGGTGGGTGAGGCTCTGCGCTACATCCGGGACGGCTGGGCGGATGTGATCGTCGCCGGCGGCTCGGAAGCCCCGCTCTGCCCCCTCACCTTCCACGCCTTCGATTTCATCCGCACCATGAGCCGGCACGCCGATGAACCACACCGGGCCTGCCGCCCGTTCGATCTGAACCGTGACGGCTTTGTAATGGGCGAGGGCGCCGCCAGTCTCGTGATCGAGGAATACGGGCACGCCAAAAAGCGCGGTGCGCGGATCTACGCCGAAGTGCTGGGATACAGCCTCAACAACGATGCCCACCACATGACCTCGCCCCTGCCCTCGGGTGAATCCACCATCCGGGCCATGCGCGACGCATTGGCGGACGCCCACACCAACCCGGAGGATGTCGATTACATCAACGGCCACGCCAGCGCGACGAAACTCAACGACGCGACCGAGACCGCATGCATCAAGCATCTTTTCGGTGCGCATGCCGCCCGGATTCCCCTCAGCGGCACCAAGGCTTTCACGGCGCACCCGCTGGGCGCCACCGGAGCGATCGAGGCGGCCCTGTGCGCCCTGGCGATCCACCACGGCTACATCCCCCCCACCCTGCACCGGGACACTCCGGATCCCGATTGCGACCTGGATGTGGTCCCGCACCTTGGCCGGGAACAGAAACTGCGCCGGGTCCTCAGCAATTCCTTCGGATTCGGCGGCATCAACGCCTGCCTGGTGCTCGGCGCGGTCTGATCGGGCGGACTCAGCGGTTCTGATCCGCCACCGCCTGGGCCTGCATGGACAACTCGGCCGCCGCGAAACAATGCTCCTGGGTCATGGCGTTTTCCGTGCGGTTGAGGCAGTCGAGAATGAGGCGTCCATAAAACGGAAACCCGATGCGACCTTCGCAGGCGATGCGTTTTTCGCTCTCATGATCGACCAGATAAACGACCTGCGATTCCATGGGTTCGCGCGTGATGTCGTTGTATTTCCGCACCTCGATATATCCATCGGTGCCCAGCACAAAGGTGCGCCCGTCGCCCCAGGACCGGTGCCCGCGGGGATTGAACCAATCGATCCGGCAGAAGCAGGACACCCCGTTGTCCAGAGTGAGCGAGGCCTCGCCATAATCCTCGAGCCCGGGGGTGTCGGGATTCCCGAAATTCTCCACACGGGCATGGTTGACCTTCCCATGGAGACACCCGCCGAAGGCAAGAAATTGATCGAACTGATGCGACCCGATGTCGGTGAGAATGCCCCCGTATTTGTCTTTCTGGAAAAACCAATCCGGGCGACCGGCCTTGGCGAGATTGTGAGGGGCCAGGATCAGGATTTGCAGCACCCTGCCGATGGCACCCTGGGCGATCAACTCCCCCGCGTGCCAGCCCGCCTCGGTGTGCAACCGTTCGGAGTAGTCGCACAGGTACTTTTTGCCCGTTGCGACGACGGCCGCCCGCGCCCGCGCAAGCTGGTCGAGAGTGGTGAAGGGTGATTTGTCGGTGAAATAATCCTTCCCCGCATCCATCACCTTCAGCCCGATCGCACAGCGGTCCGAAGGCACGGCGGCGGCGGTCACAAGCCGCACCTCGGGGTCGTCGAGAATTTCCTGGAAAGAACCCGCCCGCCCAACCTGCGGATATTTGGAGCAGAACTCTTCCAGCCGCGCCGGATCCGGATCCCATGCCCATTTACAAAGCCCCCCCGCCTCGCTCAGACCATTGGTCTGGCCGTAGATATGACCGTGATTGAAAAATGCGGAGGCAAAGACAAAGTCGCGGCCTCCGACGACGGGTTGGGGTTTGGTGGCGCTGGGCGCCCAGTTCATTCCGTCACGCTGCTGGCTCATGGTGGTCTGGAGAATCGGTTGGTTGTGAATGAAAGGGGGGACGCTATCCCCTTGCGCGACAATTGTGAAGAAAATACAAAATATCCCTTGAACTTACTGAAGATTATGCAAATATAAGGTCGATTTATATCTGCTCATCTTCTTTCAAATGAATCTTTCCGAATCTGTTGTCTCCTCCGCTCAAATCGTCACCCTGCTGCGCGAGCTTCACGAAATCGAAGATCATCTCAACACCATGCGCCGCCGGAACGCCTCCCCTCTATCCAAGCGGGAAGCACTGCTGCGGGAGCAGCTTCCCGAAGTGATTCTCGGGCATCACGACCGGATGCGAATCAAGGGCAAGCGCAGTATCGCGGAGGTGCGCAACGGGGTGTGTTTTGGCTGTTACATCGCGCTGCCGGTCGGGGACCGTGCGCGGATGACCGCAGAGGAGGACCTCCATCTCTGCCAGAATTGCGGACGATATCTTTACATGGCCGAGGTGGCCATCATTGCGCCAGTGGAACTCTCCCCGATACCGAAGTGCGCGCCGGTCGTTCCAAAACGGGTCAAGGCATCCGTGAAACCGGTGGTTCCCAAGTCGCCACGGCGTCGCGTGATGGTTCCGGGCAGTCGCAAGAAAGCCCTTTGATTTTTCCCCATGCGGGTCTGGAAAAAGCTGGCCTCCGCCAAATGGGCCGATGCATGGGAAGAACGGCTGCGCTTCCTCGGACCCGAGCGGGTGGTCATCAATTTTCTTCCCGGCGGGAAATCCCTGCGTCTTGAGGCGTACGGAATCGATGCCGCAGAGGGACGCCTGCTGGTGAAAAGTTTCGGAGGCAGTCTCTCCGTATTGAAATCCGCAGCTCTGCACCGGGTGCTCCACCGGGAGGAGCCACCCCTCCTCATCCGCAGCGCACTGGTGGTGGTGACATCGCCCGAAATACGGGACAAGGTGCGGCTGAAATATCCCAGGCGCCCGGTCCTGCTCATCCCCGGCGGGGTCGCCTTCGGCACGGGACATCACGCGACGACATCCGCCTGCCTGCGGATTCTCACGGACAAATCCCGCAGCCTGCCCCCGGGAGATTGGGATTTTCTCGATCTGGGCACGGGAACCGGCATTCTGGCTTTTGGCGCCCGTCTCGCGGGAGCCCGGTCCTGCCGGGCGTTGGACTTCGATGCGGACGCGGTCCGGACCGCCCGCGTCAATGCCCGGGCAAACGGAATCCGGAATGTGTTGTTCGAGCGAGCCGACGTGCTCCGTTGGAATCCCGGGCGGCAGTGGTGCTTTGTGGCGGCCAACCTTTTCAGCGGCGTCCTGCAAAAAGCGGCCTCCCGCATCGCTGCGGCGGTGGAGCCCGGCGGGCATCTCCTGATTTCCGGAGTTCTCCGCACTCAGGAGGAGGAAACCCTGGCGCCCTTCCTCGCCCTGGGATTCACGCGGGAAAGCGGCCTCCGCAAAGGCCGGTGGGTCACCACCCTGCTGCACGCCCCGGCCCCAATCAATACGAACGGCAGTTGGCCCTGAAAAAGAGCCATCCTATTCATTCAGATCCCGACTCAGTGATTTTTCTAAAGTAACAAGAAACTGTTTTCTTTCCGATTCTTTGACGTAAGCCAAAGCA
>DYRR01000173.1 GCA_020718605.1 Chthoniobacter flavus
GGATCGCGCACCGCACAATCCCCCCATTTTTTCCATTTCCTCCAGAGGATCGTAATGATTCGGGCGGTGGTCAGAACGTCGCCAGCCTGTCGGAGTCCCGGACAATTTCGTAGAGGTCTTTGAGTGTGGAAAGCGGGCAGATTTCGTTCCCCTCCGACTGGCGCAGCTTGAGGCACGACCCGCACGCGAGGAACTGTCCGCCGGCGTCCAGCACGGCCCGCGCCTGCTCCTGGACGTTGAACTTCGGATCGCTGATCCGGTCGATCTCCACGCCCTTGCCGACGAGGAAGATTTTCACGGTGTCGCCCTGCTCGAGGCTGTAGCTGGCGAGCCGCAGCGCGTTGAACACGGTTTCGGGATCGGTTTGTGAGATGAGGATGCCAAGTTTCATGGTTCGTTATTTGGTCGGAATTTCTTTTCAATAGCTGTCCGCGTCGAGTTTCACCTTGCCGCGGAAGATCCAGTAGATGCTCACCGTGTAGGCGAGCACGATGGGCACGCCGGTCAGCGCAATGACGAGCATGATGCCGAGCGTCTTTTGCGAGGAGGCCGCGTTGTAAATGTTGAGGCTGTTCGCGCCGCCGGGCAGCGAGTGGAGCATATCCGGGAACATCCCCGCGCCGAAGATGGCCATCAGGCAGATCATCGCGCCGCAGGAGCTGAGGAAGGCGAAAAAGTCGCGGCCCCGGTGGATTTCCCGCGGGATGTTCGCGATGAGGAGCATGTTGGCCAGGGGCAGAGCGAAGAGCGCGGGATGATGCCGGAAGGTGTCCGTCATGCGCGGCAGGTAGAGCAGCGTGGCCATCGTCGTGGCCGCGTAGCAGATGATGAAGAGGATGATCGAGTTGTTCACCCAGCCGCGCACGCGGTCATGGGTTTCGCCCTCGGTTTTCATCACGAGATAGATTGAGCCGTGCATCATGAAGAGCGCGACAGTGGTCACGCCGACCATCAACGCATAGGGATGCAGGAGTCCAAAAAACGTGCCGTTGAATTCATGGTCCGCGTCGAGCGGGATGCCCCATGCCACATTGCCCATCGCCACTCCGATGAGCAGGCCGGCCAGCAGACTGCCCATGCTGAACAGCACATCCCACATCGTCCGCCACCAGCGCATCGGCTGCTTGCTGCGGAACTCGATGGCCACCGCGCGGAAGATCAGCGCGACCAGCAGGAGCATGAACGCCATGTAGAACCCCGAGAACGCCGTCGCATACACCTCCGGAAAGGCCGCAAACAGGGCACCACCGCCGGTCACGAGCCAGACCTCGTTGCCGTCCCACACCGGGCCGATCGAGTTGATGAAGAGTCGCCGTTCGCGGTCGTCTTTTCCCAGCAAATGCAGCGCACCGACGCCGAGATCGAAGCCGTCGAGCATCGCGTAGCCCGTGAGCAGCACGCCCACAAGGATGAACCAGACAACATTGAGATCGATTGCGGTGGGCATGGCGGGATCAGGCGCGGTGGTTGCGGCCCGCCGTCAGAATATCTCCGGCGGACGCCGGGGCCGGTTCTTCGGGGCCGTGCTGGATTTTTTCGTTGAGAAGGTAGAGGAAAAGGACGAACAGCAGCGCGTAAACCAGCCCGAAGAGGATGAGCGAGGCGAGCACCTGGTTTGCCGTGACGGCTTTGGAAAGCGCGTCGGAGGTGCGCAGCAGGCCATAGACGATCCACGGTTGCCGCCCGACCTCCGCCGCGAACCAGCCGGCCTGATTCGCAATCTGCGGACCGAGCACCGACAGCACCATCAACCCCAGCAGCCACTGTTGCGTGAAGAGCGTTCCGCGCCACCAGGCCCACAAACCCAGCACCGAGAGTCCGATGGTCGCCATGCCGACCGCCACCATGACGTGGAAAAAGAGGAACGTCGGCAGCACCGGCGGCCGGTCCTCCGGCGCGAAGCTGTCCAGCCCGCGCACCGGCTCGCCCGCGTCGCCATGCACGAGCCAGCCCAGCATCCCGCGCACGGGGATTTTCATGTCGTAGGCGACATGCCGCCCCTCCTTGTCCGGCAGGCCGAAGAGATACATGTCCGCCGGGCCGCTGGAATCATAGTGCGCCTCCATCGCCGCGAGCTTTGCGGGCTGGTTTTTCGCCACGCCCACCGCGCTGTCGTGGCCCGTGACCAGTTGGAGTACCGAGGCGAGTGCCGCCACAACAAGACCGATTTTCATCGAGCGCCGGGCGATGTCCTCATGCCGCTTTTTCAGCAAATACCACGCGCTCACGCTCACGACCAGAAACGCCCCCGCCTGCCACGCGCCGAGCAGTGTGTGCGTGAGCCGGTCCATGCTCGACGGGTTGAACACCATCGCCCAGAAATCCGTGATCTCCGCCCGCGCCTTGAGTCCCTCGCCCACGATGTGATAACCCGCCGGCGTCTGCTGCCACGAGTTCGCCACCACAATCCACACCGCGCTGAAATGCGCCCCGAGACAGACCATCAGCGTCGCGAAGAAATGCATCCCCCTGCCCACCTTGTTCCAGCCGAAGAGCAGGATCGCGAGAAAGCCCGACTCGAGGAAAAAGGCGAAGATGCCCTCCGCCGCCAGCGCACTGCCAAACACGTCGCCGACATAGCGCGAGTAGGTCGCCCAGTTCGTGCCGAACTCGAACTCCATCACGATGCCGCTGGCCACGCCGATGGCGAACGTAAGCCCGAATATCTTCGTCCAGAAACGCGCCATGCGGTGATACACCGCGTCACCCGTGCGCAGATAAAATCCCTCCATCACCACCAGCACGACGCCCAGACCGATGCTCAGCGGCGGAAAGATGTAATGGAACGCGATGGTGAAGGCGAACTGGAGGCGGGCGAGGATTTCGACGTTCAAGTTCATGCTTGCGGCGGTGGTGGACGTGGGATCATGGAAAACCTTGCGAAGTTTAGATCATATGCCCACAATGGCAAGCCCAATGACAGCCCTTTCTCTTCTCGTGGAAAATTCCGTGCGCCCCCCCGGCCTGCTCGCCGAACACGGCCTCGCATGGTGGCTCGACACCGGACGGCACCGCGTCCTTTTCGACACGGGCCAGGGCATGGTCATTCTCCACAACGCCCGCGCCATGGGCATCGACCTCCCGACTGCGGACGCCGTCGTGCTCAGTCACGGACACTTCGATCACACGGGCGGGCTGGAGGAGGTCCTGGCCGTCGCCCCGCGCGCCGCGCTGTTTCTTCATCCGCAGGCGGTTGAGCCGAAGTTCTCCGGCTCGGGCGGGCGTTCGCGCAGAATCAGCACGGACTTTGTGGAATCGCGGCGGTTTGAGTCCGGCAACCGGCGCGTGGTGATGTCCTGCGAGCCGGTCGAGGTCGTGCCGGGGGTCTGGATGACCGGCGAGATTCCGCGCACGAACGATTTCGAGGACACCGGCGGCCCGTTCTATCTCAATGCCGCCCTGACACAGCCCGACCCGCTGCCCGACGATCAGGCGATTTTTTTCCACACACCCGAGGGCGTTGTGGTTGTGCTCGGCTGCGCGCATGCGGGGGTGGTGAACACGCTGCGGCACATCGGGCTGCTCACCGCCAACGCCCCGGTCCATGCCGTGCTTGGCGGGGCGCATCTCGATGCCGCGTCGGACGTTCGCATGGATCGCACCATGGAGGTGCTTCACGAGATTTCCCCGGCCATCATCGGCTTCAACCACTGCACAGGTTGGCGGGCCATTCTACGCCTGAACCGGGAATTCGGAAGTGCCTGCCGGACGGCGGGCGTCGGCACGCGATGGGAGTTCGGGGACATTCTCCATCCCTCCACCGCAACAACCGTTCCACAAGGATCCACCGGCCAACAAAACCGGGGCGGATAGAACCACCAGAGAGCCCAGCGTTTCAACGCTGGGTTGGCCGGGTCGGAAAGGGAATGAGTCCCGTGAGGAAAAGGTACCAGCCATTTATTATTGCCATCTTATGCAGTTCTTCATGGACAACCCTCAACTTCCGATCATTCACCAGGTTTTCACGCACTCGGGCTATCAGCCTGCAGCAGCCGGCTCGTGTGCCCATGCCAAGCTGTCCGTTGATCCAATCGAGTCGGACAGATGTTTGCGCCTGAATCATCTCGGCAAGGAGGTTTTTTCGGACATCGTTTTTCCGCGCGGCTTTCAATTCTGTAATCCATCAGCG
>DYRR01000037.1:0-3082 GCA_020718605.1 Chthoniobacter flavus
CACCTCGTTCCCCCTCGGGTCGATCACCTTGATCGCCACGCGTCGGTGTTCGCCCGGGTGGAAGGGGAGGCTCTTGGCACCGGAGAAGGCGGCGACTTTGTCGGAATCAAAGCGCAACACCGGCGAGAGGTGCGGATCGTAGGCGAGCAGGTGCGGGTTGGTTTCCTTCACCGTGTTCTTCGTCGCCAGGCCGGCGGGCGGGATGTTTTTCCGGGAAGCGGTGGGGGAACTGGTAATTCGTGACCGCCGGGCCAGGTGTCCGCGCGGATTTGGCCAGTTTCGCGGCAGGCCCCGCGTCCGCGCGTTTCGGCGGTGCCGGGCTGGAGATGTCTTCGGCGGCAAACATTTCTTTCGGCGCAGTCTTTGGCGCGGGAATCTCGGGAATGGGAAGCCGACGTCTCACCGCACCGGCTTTTCCCTGTTCGATTTCAAGCATCCCTTGATCGATCGGGGTCTGTCGAGCCCCAAGGTAACGCGACTCCTCCCAACCCAGAAGATGGCGCAGCTTTTGGGTATCGATGGCATCGCCATTCTCCGGGACGCGGGAGAGAAGAGTGAGGGGATCGTCAAGCATACATGGAATTTCTCAACAATTACCACAGGATGCCATGGAAGCCATGCCGTTTCTTCCGCACGTCGAGCCGTGCTCGATTTGCTCTTGGAGCGGCAAGTTGGGGCACAACAGAAAGAGCCGCGCCTTTCGCGGAATTCCGGTGCGTGTGTTATTGGTCGTTGAGATTATCCACGCCCGGCAGGATTTTTCCTTCGAGCAATTCCAGGGAAGCGCCGCCGCCGGTGGAGCAGTGGCTCACCTTGTCGGCTACGCCAAAGTTCTTGGCGGCGGTGGCGGTGTCGCCCCCTCCCACAACGGTGGTGGCTCCGCGCGCGGTGGCCGTGGCCACGGCGGAGGCCATGGCGCGGGTACTGGCGGCGAAGGCCTCGAACTCGAACACGCCCGACGGGCCGTTCCAGATCACGGTGTTGGCGCGCCCGATCACTTCATCAAAAAGCGCGATGGACTTCGGGCCGCAATCGAGCCCCATCCAACCCTCGGGGATTCCGGTCGAGTCATCGGCAGTCCGGATCGCGGCGTCCGGGGCGAATTTGTCGCCGCACAGATAATCGACGGGCAGATGAATTTTGACGCCCTTCTCCGCGGCTTTCGCCATGAGATCGGCGACGATCTTTGCGCCTTCGGGGTCGAACAGGCTGTTGCCGATCGCCAGATTGTTGAGGACCTTTTTGAAGGTATAGGCCATGCCGCCGCCGATGATGATTTCATCGGCCCGGTCGAGCAGGTTGCGGATGAGCGGGATTTTGTCGGCCACTTTTGCCCCGCCGAGAATGGCGAGCAACGGGCGCTTCGGGTTGTCCAGGACTGCGGCGAAGGCATCGAGTTCCTTCTGCATGAGAAATCCCGCAGCGCGTTCGGGCAGATCGACCCCCACCACCGAGCTGTGGGCGCGGTGGGCGGTTCCGAAGGCATCGTTCACATAGACATCGCCCAGCTTTGTGAGGCTGGCGCGGAAGGCTTTCACCTTTTCGGGATCCGCCTTCACCGAAGTGCCGTCGGCCTGCTTGGCTTTGCCTTCTTCCTCGATGTGGAAGCGCAGATTTTCCAGCAGCACCACCGATCCGGGCTTGAGTGCCGCGCAGGCCTCCTCGGTCTCCGGGCCGGCACAGTCGGGCAGAAATTGCACGGGTTTGGCCAGCAATTCTTCGAGTTTGTCCGCCACGGGCTTGAGAGTGAACCTGGGCGTGACGGCCCCGTTGGGACGGCCCAGATGGCTCATCAGCACCACCGACCCGCCCTCATCCAGAATGAACCGGATGGAGGGCAGAGCGGCGGCGATGCGCTGCGGGTTGGTGATGGCCCCGGTGGCTTTGTCCTGGGGCACGTTGAAATCAACGCGCATGAGAACTCGCTTCCCGGCGAGGGAAAGGTCGCGGACGCTTTTCTTCGGCACAGCGGTGATGAAGTTGGAATTCCGGATTACTTGGCCGCGATCACGCGGGCCATTTCCAGCACTTTGTTGGAGTAACCCCACTCGTTGTCATACCAGGAGACCAGTTTGACAAAAGTGCTGTCGAGCGCGATGCCGGCCTCGGCGTCGAACACCGAGGTGTTGGTCTCACCGCGGAAGTCCGTGGACACCACTTTCTGGTCGGTGTAGGCAAGCACGCCCTTGAGCGGGCCTTCGGAGGCGGCTTTGATCGCGGCACAGATTTCCTCGTAGGTCGCGGCCTTGTTCAGCTCGACGGTGAGGTCCACCACGGACACGTCGGAGGTCGGAACGCGGAACGCCATGCCGGTGAGCTTCTTGTTGAGCTCGGGAATGACCTTGCCCACGGCCTTCGCGGCACCGGTGGAGGAGGGGATGATGTTCTCAAGAATGCCGCGTCCGCCGCGCCAGTCCTTGTTGCTCGGTCCGTCCACCGTTTTCTGGGTGGCGGTGGCGGCATGCACCGTGGTCATGAGACCGCGTTTGATGCCAAAGGTGTCGTGGATGACCTTCGCCAGCGGGGCCAGACAGTTGGTCGTGCAGCTCGCGTTGGAGATGATGGCTTCGCCGGCGTAGGCGGTGTGGTTCACGCCATAAACGAACATCGGCGTCTCATCCTTGGAAGGAGCGGAGAGGATGACTTTCTTGGCGCCGGCCTTGAGGTGGGCGCTGGCGGTGGCGTTGTCGAGGAAGAGGCCCGTGGATTCCACCACGATCTCCGCGCCGACTTCGTCCCACTTGAGGGTCGAGGGATCTTTGATGGCGGTGAGGCGGATTTTGTTGCCGTTCACCACGAGATTGGTGCCGTCCACCGCGACGTCGCCTTTGAAGCGGCCATGCACGGAGTCGTATTTGAGCATGTACGCCAGATACTCGGGTTCGAGCAGGTCGTTGATGCCGACCACCTGGATGTCCTTGGAAAAGTTCTGAACCGCCGCGCGGAAGACCATGCGTCCGATGCGTCCGAAGCCGTTGATGCCGATTTTGATCATAGTATTGTGTGTGTTTGGATGTTGGGTTTGGTGTTGGAAAGCGGCGAAGCTAGCGGGGAGTCCCGGTGCCGTCAAGTATAAGACTTT
>DYRR01000037.1:3182-6947 GCA_020718605.1 Chthoniobacter flavus
CCAATCGTTGGGATTGGCGGATCCCTGCGCTCCCGCGCGGGGTGAAGTGTTCCCCGGCTTCCTCGTTGGATTGTTCCGCGCCGATCCGGATGAGTTCCTCGAAGACGTAACCCATCTGGACGTTGTCCACGCGGTCGGGCGAGAGGTCGATGGCGGAGAACTTCTGGATGACGAGATAAAGCAGGTCCTTCTCGGCCATTTTCGCGATCTGAGTGTCGAGCCCGAACCGCTGCATGATGTCGCGGACATTGGGAGAGAAACCGTTGATGTAGCTGTTGAGATTGGGCGCGAGCTGGTTCGGATCATCGAGCAGGCCATTGAGGCCGCTCTTCTCGGCAGGCTTGGCGATGGTAAACTTCGAGAGGTTGAAGAACGGGACACCGGTGATCTGCGAGAGTCGGTGGCGGATGATGTTGTCGCCTTTGGCTTTGATCACCGAGTGTTCCTTCAGCACGGCGTCCTTGGTCGGAGCGAGGATGCAATCGAATCGGCGCAGGACGGAAGAAAAAACTCGCCGCGTCCAGCGTGGAGCCCAATTGCCCGCTTAATCCGCCCCCCCAAAAAAACCGCACCTCAGCACAAATCCTCGGCCACCACGCTGCGCCGCTCGCGCAGGGAAAGGAACCGGGCCTGTGCGACCACGACCCCGGGGTCGGAGTCGAACCGGTAGGCCTCGCAGTTGGGGCAGGTCGCCGCCCGCAAGGCCACGATGGACTCGCACCCCTCGCACACTTTGAAGAGATGCGGCTTGCCGATGATGCGCGCCGCCCGGAGGATGCGTTCGTCGGTGGGCTTGGGTTGAAGTTCCATGGAACGGTGGATTGGGCTGGAGGCACTATGGCATCACATTCGCCCGTCGGCAAGTTCCCTGCGGGTTCCAAAAAAAATCACAAAAAGAGATTGCACTCCATGCGGCTTCCTCTATCCTGCCCGCCCTATTCCAAACACCTATGGCTAAAACGAGCTGGACAGAAAAAGAAAAACGCAAACAGGCAACCGTGGCGAAATACGCCGCCGTCCGTGCCGAACTGAAGGCCAGGGGCGATTACGCCGGGCTTCAGGAACTCCCCAGGGACGCGAGTCCGGTGCGTCTGGTGAATCGCTGCACCTTCTCGGGCCGCCGCCGCGCATTCATGCGCCGGTTCAAGCTTTCCCGCATCTCCTTCCGCGATCTGGCGTCTTCTGGAATGATTCCCGGGGTCACCAAGTCGAGCTGGTAATCTCCCGTCCGCCCGTTCTCCGTGCGGGAGATCATCCCTCCACGAATTCATGCCGATCTACGAGTATGAACCCATCGAAGGGGGCTGCGCCATCTGTGGCGGACGGTTCGAACTGCGAAGGCCCGCCGACCGGGAACCACTCACCCAATGTCCGCTCTGCCGCAAACCCGTCCGCAAGGTCATCGGCAACGTGAACACTCCAAAAATCCTCAAACCCCTGTCTGTCACCGACGCCAAAAAGGCGGGGTTCCAGATCTACAAACGCCGCGATAAAGGCGCCTACGAACGACTCTGAGTTGCGTCCCGAGCCGCACAACCCACCGGTTGGCGGCCATGCATGAACACACTTCTTATTTCATTTTTTCCACTGCTCGCTCTCGGAAGCTCCCACGCCCCCGCGACCGCCGAGTGGGATACCAGCGGCATCATTCTTCTCAAACTCGGAGCGGTGCTTTTCCTGGTGCTGCTGAACGGCTTTTTTGTCGCCTCGGAGTTTGCCCTGGTCAAGGTCCGGTCCAGCCAGTTGGAGACGGCGCTGGACGAAGGCGATGAACGCGCGGCGTTCGCCCGGCATGTGACAGCCCATCTCGATGCCTACCTGAGCGCCACCCAGCTTGGCATCACTCTGGCCAGTCTTGGTCTGGGCTGGCTTGGTGAACCTTTTCTCGCGAGGATGCTCCAGCCGTTCTTTTTCCTGGCGGGCGTCACCAACTCCGCCCTCATCACCACCGTCACGGTGGCCGTGGCATTCACCGTCATCACGTTCCTCCACATCGTGCTGGGAGAGCTGGCCCCGAAAACGCTCGCCATCCGCAAACCCGTGCCGACCGCACTCTGGATCGCCCGTCCGTTGGAAATTTTCTATGTCGTGCTCAAGCCCTTTATCTGGGTGCTCAACGGCGCGGCCAACTCAATCATCAAGCAAGCGTTCCGCATCGATCCCGTCGGGGAAACCGAACTCATCCACAGCGAGGAGGAACTCCGCCTCATCCTCACCGAGAGCGGCCACGCCGAGGAAGTCAGCCCCCTGGGACGCGAAATTCTCATCAATGCCCTGGACATGCGGCACCGGGTTGTCCGGGACATTATGCTCCCGCGCGGCCAGGTCGTGTATCTGAATGTGGACGACGGCTTCGACACAAACCTCAAAACCGCCCTGGAATCGCGCCACACCCGTTTCCCGCTCTGCCGCGGACATCTCGACAGCGCACTCGGGCTGGTTCACATCAAGGATCTGCTGGCCGAGATGAGTTCGGGACGCCGCAATCTGCTCCAGGCCAAACGCGATCTGCTGCCTGTTCCGGAAATGATGCCCCTGGAAAAAATCCTGAACTTTTTCCTGAGCAAGCACGCCCACATCGCCCTCGTCGTGGACGAATTCGGCGGCACGGTGGGCATTGTGACCCTCGACAACGTCCTCGAAGAACTCGTGGGCGACATCCAGGATGAATTTGACGCCGAGCCACAGGAATTCACGCGCATTTCGGAAAATGAATTTCTCGTGTCCGGCATGTTGGGCCTTTACGAACTCACCGATCTGGCCGACCTGGAGATCGAAAGCGACGAGGTTTCCACGATCGGCGGTCATGTGACGCATCTTCTCGGTCATCTGCCCAAAGAAGGCGAGTGCGTCCGGATCGAGGACTATGATGTCACGGTCACCCGCACCGACGGGCGCCGCATCAACCAGCTCCGATTCCTGCGCAAAGCCCCCTCCCCGGCGGCTTCCTGATCCGGGCGGGTCACGCCGGATTTCGCGCGAAGCGCTTTGGACTGCGGCGACTTGTCGCCGCTTTTTGATGAGCGTGACTGCAATGGAAGACAGTCGGGTTTTGTCTGTGGTTTGTGGGGGTATGTCTGCGGTCGAAAGCGCGGACAAGTCCGCGCACTCCAAAGCGTTTCGCGCGAAATATCAGAAGTCGTCCGGCACTTGTACACGGTCGAGCTTGAAACTATGCACGCTTTTTACAAAAGCGGGCCGGGCATTGCCTTCGAACCATCGGGCCGAACACCACGGATAGTCCCGCGCCACGGGAACGAGTCCGTGATGGACCGGGTTGTGATGCACGTAATGCAAACGGGCAAGCCATGATTTTTCGAATGTAAGCCCCGTATCCCAAAACTGGTGCATTACGCGGCGACCCGGTGTGGCGTCGAAGGCGTTCAACTCACGTCCGATGGCGGCATGCAGTCCGGTGATCCAACGGGATAGGGAGAGCTTCTCGCCGGCCTCGGCGAAACTGGCGACAAGGTGGTAGTGATTGCTCAAAAGCGCCCATGCCTGAAGTCCGACGCCCGCATCCGACGCATGGCGAAAGATCAACCCAAGAACATGATCCCGACGGGGAGGAGTGTCGAAGAAGTGTGATTTTTGAAAAGTACCGGCAGTGATCATGAACAACCCGCAGGGATGAAAATGGTGCGGAGGAGCGTGCGGCCATGGATCGGGCATGCATGAAAACTACCGATTATTGATGCCACACACAATTCTTTCGCGCGAAGCGCTTTGGACTGCGGCGACTTGTCGCCGCTTTTTGATGAGCGT
>DYRR01000037.1:7047-15280 GCA_020718605.1 Chthoniobacter flavus
TTGTGGGGGTATGTCTGCGGTCGAAAGCGCGGACAAGTCCGCGCACTCCAAAGCGCTTCGCGCGAAAAAAGCGCACGGCTACGCTCCGCAAAGCAGCGCGGAAAATGCGGGCAGAATGGCCGTGTAGAGCGTGTTGTCGCCGCCCCGCGCCAGCTGGCTGGAGATCTGATCCACAAGAGTATCCGGATCGGCGGGCAGGAGAAATTCCGACCGATGCCCGTCCACCTCCTCGGTCCCCCGCAACAGATGGCCGGCCCCCGGTTCGCGCCGCACCGCAAAGACACCCCGCGCGGACTGCAGTTCCACGGCGGAAAGTGCCGATGTCCCCGCCTCCGTCAAGGCGATCTCGACCAGTCCCCGCGGATGATCGAACATCCATCGATCCGCCTCTGGTTGGTGCGCCAAACTCCAGCCAAGGCGCACCGAAAGCCATGCCGCCACAAGCAGCGCGGTCATGCGCTCGCCGGGCGCGTGCCGGATGCCAACCCGCTCGATCCGGCCAAGCTCCGCGAGAGGCAGCGGATCCTCGAACAGGGAGGCAACCGCCACCCGGAACTGATACGACCGAGCCCACGCCAAATCATGAACCAGCCGCGGAGGGGTCGGAGCGGCCATCGCATCCCGCAGTGTGGCGAGATCTTTGGAGGGCTCGGGCCATTCCGTGCTGTCGAGAAACAACCGGTCGATGATTCCGTAGAAACGCGGTTCAAAAATCCGGGAGAATGGTCCCTGCCACCACAGCACCAGCGGCAGATCGGATTCGAGATGGGCAAAAACAATGTTGCGGATGCGTCCGATGGCTTTTCCGTCGAGCTGAAATGAAATCTGTTCCGAACAAAGCGCTTTGCGGCCTCCCGTGAGATTGCAGTGGGCCGTGATCCAGGCACGGGCCGCCGAATGCGGCGCGTCCAGCGTGGCCCCGATGAGGATCGCACGGCAGGCATGCTCGCGGGTGATCCCCCCGATGAGTGCCGTGTTGCGGACCAGCGCACCGGGTTGTTCGCTATAGACCGCAAAATTGATGAGCGAGGCCTTGGTGCTCGCGGCGTCCGCTTCCCAGAGTCTCCGCAATCCGAACTCGATCCCGGCGATCGGCACCTCGTATCCGAGCACTTCCATGCCCTCCGAAGGGGAAATTGCGGCCTCGGTCATGTTTGGTGCGTCCACCCCGGCGCGGTCAACCCTCGCGCTCGGCCAGCTTCGCCAGCTTCGCTCCGAACACCTGCATCTGCTCGACGATCTTCGGGCCGCGGTCCAGAACCGTGTTGATGAGTTTCTGGGCGTTGTTTGGATTGAGCTGGGTAAGCTCCGACATGGCCATGATCACCCCGATGGAGTTGTTCATACCGTGCTTGAGTTCCCGGTATTGATCGGACAGCTCGCGCAGGGTGGCGGGCTCTTTGTCGGGTGCTGCGGACGGGGATGATGACTCGCTCATATCGCTCTTTGGGGCTCCGGAAAAGGTCTGGTTGCGGGCCGGTTTTTGTGTTTGGATGCCCAATTGGTTCAACCGGCCAGATGACCAGCAACCTTATCCGAATCCGCGGCGCCCGCCAGCACAATCTCAAGAATCTCAACGTCGAGATTCCCCGGGAAAAGCTCGTCGTGATCACAGGCCTGAGCGGGTCGGGCAAATCCTCCCTCGCATTCGACACGCTCTTCGCCGAGGGCCAGCGCAAGTATGTGGAGAGTCTGTCGGCCTATGCCCGGCAGTTTCTCGACCAACTCCAGAAGCCCGACGTCGATTTTATCGAGGGACTCTCGCCCGCCATCGCAATCGAACAGCGCACCGCCGCCGCAAACCCGCGCTCGACCATCGCCACCACCACGGAAATTTACGATTACCTGCGCGTGCTCTACAGTGCCACCGGAAGCCCCCACGACCCGGCCACCGGCGAACCGGTCACCAAGGAAACCGCACAGTCCATCGTGGAATCCCTGCTCGCGCTCCCCGAAGGCACCCGCCTGATGCTGTTGGCGCCGCTGGTGGACAACGAAACCGGGGAGTTCCGCGATATTGTTGAAAAAGCCCGCCGCGAGGGCTTTGTCCGCCTGCGCATCGACGGCGCCCTGGTGGAGATTGCCGGGACGGAACCGATAAAAATGGCAAAGACCAAACGCCACCGGATCGAAGCCGTGGTGGACCGGCTGGTGATCAAGGACGGACTGCGCCCGCGGCTCTCGGACTCCGTCGAGACCGCCCTGGCCCGGGGCGGCAACCGCCTTCTCGCGCTGCACCAGCCGCCGTCCGTGGCGAAGGATGTCTGGACGGAACGCCATCACTCGACGGATTTCTGCAACCCCGCCACGGGATTCCGGCTGCCCAAGCTCACGCCCAAACATTTCTCCTTCAACAGTCATCTGGGTGCCTGCCCGGCCTGTCACGGACTCGGGACGGAACTCGTTCCCGACCCCGATCTCCTCATTCCCGATCCGGCGCTGAGCCTGGATCGGGGTGCGGTGCGCCCTTGGGCACGGGGATCGAAGCGCATGCAGGGCTACTACAAAGGCATCCTGCATTCCCTTGCCCGGCACTACGGAGCTTCCACCATCTCCCCGTATGAGGATTTGCCCGTGCAGTTCAAAATTGCGCTTTGTCAGGGCACCGGCGAACTGCCGATCCGATTCGAGTGGGACGGACGCGATGCGATCGAGAAACCCTTCGAAGGCCTTGTCGCCCAGATCACCCGTCTGCACGCGGAGACCGACAGCGAACTTTCCCGCCAACGGCTGCGCGCCTACATGAGCCGCCGCCATTGTGCGGTGTGCGCGGGACGCCGGTTGCGCCCGGAAATCCTCGCCGTCACTCTTGCATCCCGGAACGGCACCGCGATGAACATCCAGGATTTCACGGCGTTGTCCGTGGCGCGGGCGCTGGAGTTTGTCGGGGTGCTGGCGCTCGATCCGACCCGGGAACGCATTGCCGCCGATGTGGTGCGGGAAATCCGCAACCGCCTCGGCTTTCTCGCCGAGGTCGGGTTGGGCTATCTCACGCTGGACCGCGAGAGCGGCACTCTCTCGGGCGGCGAAGCCCAGCGCATCCGCCTTGCGACCCAGATCGGCTCGGGACTGGCCGGAGTGATTTACGTGCTCGACGAGCCCAGTATCGGCCTCCATCAGCGCGACAACGACCGGCTCATTTCCACCCTGCGACGGCTGCGCGATGCCGGCAATTCCGTCATCGTCGTGGAACATGACGAGGACACCATCCGCGCGGCGGATTTTGTGCTCGATCTCGGGCCGGGCGCGGGACCGCGCGGCGGGGAACTGGTCGCCTCGGGCTCGGTGGCCGACATCGAGGCCGCGCCCTGTTCGCTCACGGGTCAATACCTCACGGGCTCGCTCCGCATCCCGGTACCCAAACGCCGGGTGCCGCCCAAGGGCAGTCGTCCGGATGCCGGCTACGTGAAGGAAAATCCCGACAGCGGATGGATCGCCGTAAAAGGCGCCACGGAGAATAATCTCCGCAATCTCTCGGTTCCCTTCCCGCTGGGCTGTCTCACCTGCGTCACCGGCGTCTCGGGCAGCGGCAAATCCACCCTGGTGGATGACATCCTGCGCCGCGTTATTTTCCGCAAACTGCATGGCAGCCGCGACCGGCCCGGCGCCCACGAGGCGGTGTTTGGCCTCGACCAGATCGACAAGGCCGTCGTCATCGACCAGAGCCCCATCGGCCGCACACCGCGCTCGAATCCCGTAACCTACAGCGGCGCGTTCGGGCCGATCCGGGATCTCTTCACCGGGCTGCCCGCATCGCGGGTGCGGGGCTACGACGCCGGACGTTTCAGCTTCAATGTGAAAGGCGGTCGCTGCGAGCATTGCCAGGGCGATGGGCTCATAAAAATCGAAATGCATTTTCTGCCGGATGTCTATGTGGAATGCGAGGTCTGCCGGGGTGCGCGCTACCACCGGGAGACGCTGGAGATCACGTACAAGGGAAAAAATATCGCCGATGTGCTGGCCATGACCGTGGACGAGGCGGCGGCATTTTTCCGCAGCGTGCCCATGGTATCCGACAAACTCGTGGCCATGCAGGATGTGGGCCTCGGCTACCTCCGGCTGGGTCAGGCCGCCACCACGCTCTCGGGTGGCGAGGCCCAGCGGATCAAACTCTCCACCGAACTCGCCCGCAAAGCCACCGGACGCACCCTTTACCTGCTGGACGAGCCCACCACCGGCCTGCACTTTGCCGACATCCACAAGCTGCTCGAAGTGCTGCTCAAACTGCGCGACTCCGGCAACACACTCCTGGTCATCGAACACAACCTGGAGGTGATCAAATGCGCCGATTGGATCGTGGATCTCGGACCCGAGGGCGGCGCGGGCGGCGGACAGGTCGTGGGCAGCGGCACGCCCGAACACATCGCCACGCTCGACGCGAGCCATACCGGACGCTATTTAAGACGGCTCCTGTGAATATCCACCCCGCCATCCCCGCTCTGCTGCTGCTGGTCGCGCCCGCGCTCGGACAGAATGCCCGCCGCGACAAAACGCCGCCCATTCCCCAACCCATTCCAGCGGAGGTTGTGCAGGCAACGGAATCCCTCCGCGCCGGGATGCCCGCCATGGCCGCGAGACAGATGGAGGCATGGCGGGCAAAAATCCCCGCCCGCCAGCGATCGGCGGAGTCCGACTGGATCTATGCGGAATCCCTCCTGCACTCCGGCCAGGCCGCCAAAGCCCTGGAGGTCCTCCTTGCCCGCAAGGACCCGTCCGCCTCCAATCCGCGCACGGTGTTTTTGAAAGCGGAATGCCTGCGGGATCTCGGCAGGAACGGCGAAGCCGAAATGGCATACCGCACCCTCTTTGCCGACCCGGACTTCGGTCCCCGGGCCCGGTCCGGTGCCGCGCTGGCTCTGCGGGCCAGTGGCCGCAACCCGGAGGCGCTTGAGGCTCTCGGGGACTTGACCGATGCCGATGCCACAATGATCCGCTGCGATCTGCTCCTGGACACCGGACGCGTCGGGGACGCGAGGGCTCTCATCGGCACAATCCCGCCGGGATCGGGTTCGGCGGGTTTGCACCTCCGGTATCTCGAAGGGAAGATCGCCCTTGCGGAAGGCGCCCACGATACTGCCATGCAATCCTTCCGCGCCGTTCTGAACGCCGGGCAGGGACTCGATCTCCGGCTCCTGAGCGGTGCCACATTGGGATATGCCGAAGCCTGCCTGAAAGCGGACCAGCCGGAGGATGCGGAAGACATACTGGTCAAATTCATCGAACGGATGTCGATGGACCAACTCCTGGCGCCGGCTTTTTCCCAATACGAACGCGTCCTGACCGCGCAGGATGGCTCCTCGGATGAAATACTCAAAAAATGGCGGGACGAAACCCCGCTGGAAACCCGGCGCAACCTCGCCATTCTCACGCTCGCCAGGCTGCGATTCCACCAGAAACGCACGGCGGACGCCATCAAGCTTCTACAGGACTGGCCCGACCCGGCTACGGTCCACACCACCCGGGCGATGCTTCAACTCGCGGAATGGCTGCTGGATCAAAAGCGTCCCCAGGAAGCACTCGCCGCAATCGCCAAAGGCAGGGCCGCAGACCACACCACCGCCGCCCGGCTGGATCTGCTCGAGGGACGGGCGCGCTTTGATACCGGAGATTATCCGGCGGCCCGCGCCGCATTTATCAAAGCGGCGAAGGATCCGGCTCTTGCCGAGGACGCGCGATTCGACGCAGCACTCACCCGGCTCGCGGCGGGCGACTCCGCCGGTTATCTTGAGGATTACAAGGAATTCAGCGCGGCCTATCCCGAGAGCCCCCGCCGGCGCGAACTTCTGCTGGAGGAAGGGATGCTGCGCGCCCGGCAGCGCGAGCCCGCCGCGCAGGAAACCCTGCAACGTTTCACGCGCGATTTTCCCAATCATCCCCGGAAAGCCGATGCTTTTGTGGCGCTCGCCGAACTGGCCGGAATGGCGGGCAACACCGCCGTCGCCAAAGTGCTCCTGAAAGAGGCGGCGGACGCTTCCCCCCAGCCCGCCACCCGGGAGCGCATCGAATATTTCTCCATCCAACTCATGGAGGACGATCCGGATGTCCCCATCGATCTCACCGCAAAAGCCGCACAAAAATTCCTGGCGGATCATCCGGGCTCGCCGCTGCGCTTCGACGCACTCATGAAACTGGGCGAGCTTTATTACTCCATGGAGGATTTCCCCGCCGCCCGCACCCAGTTCGAGACGGCTGCCGAGGAATATCCGGCCCGCGCCGAGACCCCGCTGTTTCTTGCCGCCCGCGCCGCGCTGAAGAGCCGCGCGCCCGATGCGATCAATGCCGCCATCGAACGGTTTGAGCGGGTCTATCGCATGGAGGGCTCCCTCAAGCTGCGCGCGCGTCTGGAGCAGGCCCAACTCAAAGCCCGCCTGGAGCAATACACGGAGGCTCTGGTCCTTTACGATTCCGTGCTGAATGCCGCGCCCCCCACCGATTTGCTGGTGGAAACCCGCATCGCCAAGGGCGAGACGCTCTTTGCCATCGGACTTACCGACCCATCCAAACTCCCGCTGGCATCGGCCATGTTTGCCGAAGCCGCCGAGACTCCCGATGCCGGTGCCTATTGGACCAACCAGGCCCTCTGGAAAAAAGGCCAGGCACTGGAAAAAATCGGAAGCCCCTCCGAAGCACTGCTCGCCTACAACGCCGTCCTTCTCACCCTCGCCAACGGAAAATCCACCGAGCATTTCTGGTTCTACAAAGCAGGATTCGACGCCGCCCGCCTGCTGGAAGCCGAAGCCCAGTGGCAATCCGCCGCCGCCCTCTACGAACGCCTCTCCGACACCGGGGGCCCAAGAGCCACCGAGGCCGCCGCCCGCCGAGATCGTCTGCGCCTGGAACAATTTCTCTGGGTCGATGAAAAAGTGCCTACAACCCGCTCGGGTGGTCAATAAATTCCCAGGAAATCCGATATTTGGCGGCCAGATGGGCGGCCAGCGCCTTCACCCCGAATGTCTCTGTGGCGTAGTGCCCGCCAAGCAGAAGATTCACCCCGAGCTCCTCGGCCAGGGCGGCGGCGTGATGGGGCGCTTCCCCCGAGATAAAGGTGTCGATCCCCCCGGCGGCGGCTTTGGCCACATCGCCACCCGCGCCCCCGGTCACGATCCCGATGCGGCGCGCGACGGGCGGCCCGCCCGCAACCACGGTCACCGGACCGCCAACCGCTTTTTTCAAACGCTCCTCCAGCACGGCCAGCGGAAGCCGCGCGGCGGCCCGGAATCCGATGGGCACGTTCTGCCACGGAAAAAATGGAACCAGTTTGCCGAGCCCAAGTGCTTTTCCAAGCAGGACGTTGTTGCCCAGACCCGGATGCGCATCCAGAGGCAGATGCGCGCTGAACACGGCGAGATTGCCCTGCACCAGCGCCCGCATCTTCCGGCCCCATGCCCCCGTGAAGGGCTGGAGGCCTCCCCAGAAAAGGCCATGGTGCACCAACAGCAAATCGGCGCCGGAGCCAATGGCGGCTTGAATCGTCCATTCACAGGCGTCCACAGCCGCCGCAATGCGGGTGACACGCCCCGAGTTCTCGCATTGGAGTCCGTTGAGCGCATTGGGATAGTCGGGCATACTCGCCGTCCCAAGCAATCCATCGGCGTATCGGACAATCTCAACCAGAGAGGCGGCTTTCATATGTCCGATCACCGCAGATCAAATACCCGTGGGCAAGTGTATTATCCCAAATACGGCAATTGAACCGCTAATAAACGCGAATGGACGCGAATCACCAATGACTTACAAAAGGTGAATCGTGTCGCTGCCGGGAGAGACGAGGCGCACAAAAAACAAGGGTGCCCCGCGTGAACGGGACACCCTTGGAGTTTTTGGACGGCTTGGTAGAGCCGACAATGGGATCAGTTCGGGGTCGCGGAATACGGCGACCAGAAGGTTGCCGAGGAAGCCACGTCCAGCATAGCTTGAGGCACCTGCACCGAGGGCAAGACCGAAGAACCTGCGTAGGTGATCGTTGCATCACCACCCAAACGGTCGGCCGTGCCGCCGCCAGCTCCGATAACCACCGCATTGTAGAGCGAGCTGCCCTGCTTGAGGTAGGGTACCAGCATGCCAGCGGTAAATGTGGCAAGCTCGGAGCGATTGTTCTCGATCATGTACTGATCTTTCGCTGCGTCGATGAGACGCAGTTCGTTCAGCACGGTCGATGCCTGGCCGCGCAGACGGGCGCGGAGGAAGCTCGGGACCGCAATAGCCGCCAGCAAGGCGATAATCGCGACCACGA
>DYRR01000037.1:15380-17567 GCA_020718605.1 Chthoniobacter flavus
CGGAGGAAGCTCGGGACCGCAATAGCCGCCAGCAAGGCGATAATCGCGACCACGATCATGATTTCGACAAGGGTGAAGCCCTTGCGTGAGGTATGCAATTTCTGGATCATATATGTGTGTCTTTCTATTTATTTATTATGATTTCGTTTTTTAGACATGCGCTCCCGGCACTCGCCAAGAACACAGTGGCTATATTGAGCATTCTTGGTGCCAAGTCAAATGTTTTTTATAATTGAAAGCCGCACGGTGGATTTTTGCGAATTCCCGTAGCCGCGAGCGGGAGCGAGTGGTGTGCGCGTGTGCCCGACAGACGCAGAATGAGGGTTTCACACGGAGGGCTCGGAGAGCACGGAGTTTTTCTTTGAGGGGTTTTCTCCGTGTCCCCCGTGGGCTCCGTGTGAAACATTCTGTCGGCAGATCAATGACCGGACTGGGGGATGGCTCTGGACGTAAATTGGATGCCGAGGGCATGGCAGACTTTCAATACCGTATCAAAAGCGGGAACTCTCTCGCCCGAAAGTTGCAAGGACGTTGCTTGAGGGATAGGAGCGCGGGCATCCTGCCCGCGCTCCTTTGGGTCGCAACTTACGGAGATGCGCGTGCTCTTGTTCGCCGTGTGTCGGGAACTGAATACGGCCGAGACGGAGGATCAGATTTCTCCCGGAAACTCGCAGGGAATGGCTTGGTTGCGGTGGCGGCGGTAGGCGGAAAAATCGCGCCGGTCAACGGTCCAGATCCGGGAGCGGGCGGTAAGTTCTGCCATCCGGACGAGGCAGGCGTCCGCGATGTCCATCGGCTGGTCGAAATATTTGGAAGCCAGTGCGAGCACTGCCGACAACTCCTTGGCAAGAATGAAGTCATGGTCAAGCACCAGATCTCCCCGTGAGATCAGGCGCAGAAGTCCGACGGGATCCGGGAAAAAACTTCCCGCCTCGGCGAGCACCGCTTCGCACGTGAAAAACGGCGAGTGGCTTCTGAAGGCCGCCGTAGCCCAAGAATGAAAAGGGTCCTTCCGGTTGAAGAACGCCACAATCAGTCCTGTATCGGCGATCTCTTTCACTTGCGGCCCAGAGCTTGACTCCGGAGGCGTTCGCGAACGGAAGCGTTTGTGGCCGCGACAGGGGCGATTTGATAGAGGCCGACAAGATCCTCGGACGCGAAAGAGCGGGGTGCTTCCTCATCGTCCTCCAAAATATCATTTTCGATAAGGGACCGGACATACTTGGCGCGGTCAAGCCCGAGTCGGGTGGCGCGGGCTTCGGCCTTGTCATGAAGATCCGGAGACAGACGGACGGTGAGAATCTTTGTCATACAAAAACGAATACACTGACTATCTTTGTGCGTCAATCACGGGCGCATCTCTGAAGGCAAGGACAAGGACGTTGCTTGAGGATAGGAGCGCGGGCATCCTGCCCGCTTATTGAAGAATGCGGGCAGGATGCCCGCGCTCCTTTGGGGTTGCAGGAAGAACGCGCCTCTTGACATATCGGACAATAGCCATTTATGTATATTTACCGATATGAAAATGGATCACTTGCTTCGGCTGGTGGGAGATCTACCTTGGTTTGATCTACCCACCATTTTGCAGATCAACGGCGAGCGACAGGAGACAAGGGAGGCCATCGTCGTACAATTGCATCGTTGGTGCAAAGCGGGCAGGCTGTTGTCGTTGAAGCGGGGCTTTTACACATTTGCACCGGAATATCGGAGGGCGGCTTTGAATCCGGCCGCACTGGCGAATGCACTTTACCCGCCCTCTTACCTCAGTCTGCAATGGGCTCTGGGGTTTTACGGCTTGATTCCGGAACGGGTGATCACCCATACCTCCGTGACCTCGCGGCAAACCAAGCACTTCGATAATGCCGCCGGAGCATTCCAGTATCGCCATGTCAAACCGGCACTCTTTTTTGGAAGTGTTCGGATGACGCTGAATGGCGCGAATATCCGAATGGCCTCTCCCGAGAAAGCATTGCTTGATTTTTTTTATCTGGAGTCCGGCGACTGGTCGTCGGAGCGCATGGCGGCGATGAGATTTCAAAATCAAGAGATGGTGGATGCGGCCCAACTCGAACAACAGGCGGGGGGGTTTGACTCTCCGCGAATCCTGGCGGCAGTGGATTTGTGGAAACGGCAAACCGTCCACGAGTCGGAAGGGACCTTGGACCTATGAAAGATGAAGCGGTGGAA
>DYRR01000038.1 GCA_020718605.1 Chthoniobacter flavus
TGCGTTCCAGCAGGTGATTGAGCAACGCGGGTGGAATATTCCGACGACGAATCCTCGGCATCCTCAGACTTTCCCGTAAAAACCAACCGCAACAGACGCACACGATCCAATCTGTTTCCGGGACAATCCCACTCGACCGTGGGGCCGGGTTCTGTCACAACATGCCGCATGTCGAAAAAACTCGCCATTGCCGTATATGCGGTCACCTCGATTTTTTTCTTTCTGTTCTTCCTGTGGCCCATCGGTCAGACGCTGCGCGGCGCGTTTATGGATGCCGACGGCCATTTCACGGCGCAGTACGTGGCGGAGGTTTTCCGCAACCGGATTTACCTCGAAGGTCTGCGGAACTCCTTTCTGATGGCCGTCTGTTCCACGACGCTTGCCGGATTGCTCTCCATTCCGCTTGCTTTCCTTAGTGACCGGTTTCTGTTCCCCGGCAAAAAGCTGCTCACCGCCATGGTGCTCATTCCGATGATTCTTCCTCCGTTCGTCGGGGCGATCGGGGTCAAACAAATCCTTGGCCAATACGGGGCGTTCAACGCATTGCTGGTTCATCTCGGGGTGCTGGCGGAGGCGTCCCCCATTGATTGGCTGGGGCGGGGGCGTTTCTGGGGCGTGGTGGCGCTCAATGCGCTCCATCTATATCCGATTCTGTATCTCAACGTCGCTGCCGCGCTGGCGAATATCGATCCCGCCATGGAGGAAGCCGCAGAAAATCTCGGATGCACGGGACTGCGGCGCTTTCGCAGGATCACCCTGCCGCTCATCATGCCCGGCCTTTTCGCCGGCGGGACGATCGTCTTCATCTGGGCCTTCACGGAATTGGGCGTGCCGCTCATGTTCGACTACACCCGGGTCACCTCCGTGCAGATTTTCCAGGGCATCAAGGAGATCGGCGGCAATCCTTTTCCCTTTGCACTGGTCGCGGTGATGCTTGTCGCCACCGTGCTCATCTATGCGGCGGGCAAGTTTCTGTTCGGCCGCCAACACTTCGCCATGCTTCCCAAAGCCACCAGCGCGGGGGGGCCGCGCAATGCCGGCCCCCTGGCGGGCATCCTTTGCATGCTGGCATTCTGCTTGGTCACATTTCTGGCCATGATCCCGCATCTGGGCGTCATTCTTGTCTCGGTCGGGGGCGACTGGTATCGCACCGTCCTGCCCACGGGATGGACCTTCGCCCATTACGAAGCCGCACTCGGTCACAGTCTCACCGTGCCGTCCATCGCCAACAGCCTCAAGTACTCGGGCCTGTCCACCGTGCTGGACATCGTGCTGGGGATTGCCATTGCCTACGTGGTGGTGCGCACCACACTGCCCGGACGCCAAATCCTCGACGCCATGGCGGTGTTGCCACTTGCCGTTCCGGGTCTGGTGCTGGCCTTCGGTTATTTGGCCATGACCCAGGAAGGCCGGCTTTTTGCCTTTCTCAATCCCGCCAAAGATCCCACCGCACTGTTGGTCATCGCCTACGCCGTGCGCCGGTTGCCCTACGTCGTCCGCTCTGCGGTGGCTGGGTTCCAGCAGACCAGCGAGACCCTGGAGGAAGCCGCCCGCAACCTCGGGGCACCACCCCTGCGCGCCCTGCGCAAGATCACGCTCCCGTTGATCTCCGCCAACCTCATGGCCGGCGGATTGCTTGCCTTCAGCTTCGCGATGCTGGAGGTCTCCGACTCGCTGATCCTCGCCCAGAAGGCCGGGGATTTTCCCATCACCAAGGCGATCTATGAATTGTTCCAGCTCTTGGGCGAGGGGCGCTTCGTGGCGTCCGCTCTCGGCGTCTGGGCCATGGTGTTCCTCGCGGTCACGATTCTGGGCACCAGTCTCATCCTCGGGAAAAAACTCGGAGCCATTTTCCGGGCATGATATCGGGTGAGGATTGTCTTTGATCGGCTCCTGTGTAATGTCCCGCTGTCGATCTGCGATTTTTACAGCATAATGATTCTGAACTCACGGGTTTTCATATGATGAAACTATCTTCCCTGCACAGACCAGTTCTATTGTCGGCACTTCTTGCGTGTCTGTCGGCGTGCGCGACGTTCGGCCCTCCATCGTCCGTACCGCCCCACCCTCCCGCCGCCCGCGCGGAGGATGTGCTCGCGGCCGACCTGGCGCTGGCAAAAGCGCGTTTTGTGGAATTGATTCCCATCACGGAGCCGCTCACCCCGGACAACGGAGGCGCGGTCGTGGAACTCGACCAGCAACGGGTGTATCTCTACCAGCGCAGCCAGCTCGTGGCCGTGTCCAAAATATCCAGCGGACGCCGGAATCACCGCACCGAGACCGGACTTTTCAGCGTGGCATCCAAGGATCCCAAACATCGGTCCAATATTTACGGGGACTTCGTGGACACCGCCTCGGGCGATGTCGTGCTGGGCAATGTGGATGCCCGCCTCGATGCCGCGCCGGCGGGTGCGGTGTTCAAGGGGGCATCGATGGCCAATTTCGTGCGGCTTGCGTACGGGGGAAAACCCTCTCCGATCGGATTCCACGCGGGCATGCTGCCGGGGTATCCGGCCTCGCACGGCTGCCTCCGGTTGCCACGCCAAACCTCGGAGTATTTCATAAAAAATCTCCCGACCGGATTGCCGGTCCTCGTCCTGGGTGAAAAGTTTGGCGTGCCCCATGGCGCGCGCCAGGCCGGGTCCCCCGCAAAAAAACGTCCGGCACCTCCGGTTGAAACACCCGCCGCCGATCCCGCCACCCCGCCGGCACCCGCTCCGTTGGAAACGCCTCCCGCCGCGGAGCCGCCCGCCGCTCCGGCTCCGGCCAACCCCGTGTTTGACTGACGCAGCCGGTGTTCGAAACGCGGCCGAAAGCTTCGAATCGCAATCGAATTTGGTGCCGCTATGGGGATTCCGGCCGACAACGATATTCTCCAACGGCCCGAGAGTCAGCACCCCCTCCTGACCCGGCCTACCCCGGTCCGGCGTGGGAGAGGCGGTCGATGAGGTAGGGCAGAAGTTGCTTTTTGCGCGACACGATGCCGTCCATCCGCCACACCCCGGGGCTGCGCAGGGGATAGTCGATGCGCTGCAAAAACACCTCATCGCCCGCGAGCAACAGGATGGAGTTCTGGCGGATAATGTCGGTGACCAGCAGCGCGGCGAACCGGTAGCCGCGCGAGGCGCGCAGCGACTCCAGGGCGGCGAGCAGTTTGACTTCGTTCTCGGCGAACTGGTCGAAGCTCAGCTCCTCAATTTGCGACACGGAGAACCGTGTATCGATCTCCTCGTATTCCTTGCAGTCCGCCGCCACGGCCTGTTCCGCCGTCATGGTGAGCAGGGGCGAGCCGACGGAGAATATCTCCTCCGCAAGCTGCGCCGCGTCGCATCCGGCGCGCGAGGCGAGCATTTGCAGAATGCGCACATCGGTCGCGGTGGCCGTGGGCGAGCTGAGGTTGAGCGTGTCGGAAATGAGGCCCGACATGAGCACCCCTGCGAGCGGAGGGGGGATTTCCACACCGGCCTGCTCGTAACAAAGGGCGACGATGGTGCAGGTGGAGCCCACGGGATTGTTCCAGAAAAGCATCGGGTTCGGGCTGGAGAACCCGCCCACCCGGTGGTGGTCGAGTATTTCCACAATGGGCACCCGGTCGGCCCCGCGGACCGCCTGGGACAGCTCGTTGTGATCGACCAAAATGAGCTGACGCGGCACGGCCTTGAGAAAATCCGACTTGCTGAGCACTCCGACCAGCGTCCCGTCCTCATCGATGACGGGAAAGACAAACGTGCCCGAAGCCGCCGCGATTTCCCTGGCTTCTTCCAGCGGATTGTCGGGATGGAAGTTGCGGGTTTCGGAATCCAGCATGCGCCCCACGGCGACGGCGCCGCGCGCGAGCAGCACGGTGGTTGCCGTGTCGTGCGGGGAACTCACCACGGCCACTCCGGCCCGGGACGCCTCGTTCACCAGATCGGCCCGGACCGGCATTCCGCCGGTCACCACGATGGCGCGCACCTTGCGGCGGATCGCTTCGGCAAGAATGCTCTCCCGGTCGCCGACCAGCAGGACGATGCGGCGCGCCTCATAACGATTGAAGCGCTCCGCAAAGGTGCGGGCGGACATCGCCGCGATCATGAGAATAAGATCTTCCGGCGTGTCCATTTCGGGACCGTCCGCGAGGGCCTTGCCATGGAACGCCTCCACGATGTCCGAGGGCGAGGCGTGGACTTCGCGCAGCGATTCCGCCCCGTTGCCATGGGGAAAAAGGTGTTTGCTGATCTGGATGCCGCTGATGAGGCCGCGGAGTTGTCCGTCGGCGTTCACGACGGGCAGGCCGCGCAGGCGGCGGGATTCCATGCGCAACATGGCCTCGTGAACCGGTTCGGTGTCCAGGACCCGGACCAACCGGGTCTGCATCACATCACGCACCCGGGGGGAGAGATCGGTGAAAAGAGCGGGAGGGTCAACCCCGAATTTCTCGAGAACAAAATCGATCCGTTCGTTGGTGTTGCCGGCGCGTCCGGCAATCACATCGCCCCCGCCCGTCACCCGCTTGAGGTGGGCGTAGGCGAGTGCGGAACACACGGAGTCCATGTCGGGATTGCGATGGCCGATGATGATGGTTTGCATGGGGAAAAGTGGGGTCTAAGAGTTGTCGCGCTTGAGGCGTTTGAGGCGTCCGGTGAGCCCGGCGCGGGTGGCGGAGTTCATGCGGTCGATGAAAAGAACGCCATGAAGATGATCCACCTCGTGCTGGAGGGCGCGGGCGAGCAGCCCGTCGCACTCGAACACCACGGGATGACCCTCCAGATCGACGGCATCGACCTTTGCCCGGGAGGGGCGCACAATCTCGGCGGTGATTTCCGGAAAGCTCAGGCAGCCTTCCTGTCCGGATTCCTTTTCCCCGCCCGGTTCGAGCTGCGGGTTGAGGAGAATGAGCGGCATGTGCCCGAGCGGATCGACTTCCCGTCCGTCCACCCACATTCGGCTGGGCCGGTCTTCCACGCAGGAAATATCGACCACTGTGAGCTGCAGGGGCACGCCCACCTGTTGGGCGGCAAGGCCAACACCAGCCGCGTCTTCCATGGTTTCGAGCATATCCACCGCGAGTTGGCGCACGGAATCATCCACGCGGGCGATGCGGATGCCCTTGGCGCGCAAGGCCGGGTGGCCATATAGAACAATGTCTCGGATCATTCGGGGGATTGGGTGAAGGCGGGGATATTTTCCACACCGGAAGCCTTTAGCGCATCGAGCACGGAAACCACCAGTTCGAACGGAACGGTTTTGTCGATCTGCAGTGCCAGGGCGCGTCCGGGTGAGGCGGAGCGCAGGGTCGTGAGCGCCCCGGCCAGCGCGGGCAGGGCGAACACACGGCCATCGAGCTCGATCTCTCCGGCGGAGCGCACCAGCAGGACTGCGGGCTCGCTATCGGGGGCCGCTTCCCCGGCCTGGGCCGATTTGGGAAGATTGATCATGAGCTGCGGCTGAATTTTTCGAAACGTGGTGGTGACGATGAAAAAGATGAGCAGGATCGCGAGAATATCAATGAGACTCACGACCTGGATGGTGGGAACCCGTTTGTGGCGCGTGTAGAATCTCATGAACCGGGGGGCTGGAAGGATGCCGCGACATCCTCCTTGTGATGGTAGCATTTGTTGAGAAGTTCCGCGACGAGAGATTCCATCTCGGCGGACATGCTCTCGATCTTGCGGTTGAAATAGCTGGAGGCGATGAGGCTTGGGATGGCGATGGCGAGTCCGGCGATGGTGGTGTTGAGTGCCTCGGCGATGCCGGCGGCGATGCCCTTGGGATCGGCCAGGCCCCCCGACGCACCCAGAGTGGCGAAGACACTCACCAGCCCCGACACGGTGCCCAGCAGTCCCAGGAGCGGGGCGACGCCGGTCACGATGTCCAGAACGATGAGCCCGCTCTCCAGCCGCACAATTTCATGCCGGGCCTGGGTCTGAACGGCCTCGGTGTTTTCCTGCTTGGTCCAGCGCAGATTGGCCAGGGCCACCGCCACGACGCGCCCCAGGGAGGAGGGGTCGCCCCGCACGAGCCGGGAAAGCCGCCCCACAGGATCCGAGGAATCCTTGGGACGCAGCCTTTCGATGCTGTCCCCGATCACCGGCGGCAGAACGGTGGCATGGCGCAGGGCCATGCCGCGCCAGAGGATCACCGCGCCGGAGATGACCGAGCAGAGGAGCAGCGGCAGCATGAAGATGCCGCCCTGGATGAAGAAATGCAGCACGGAGGATATGGAAGCCAGAGGCATGAGGTGGGATTGGAAAGCGGTCTAGTTGGAATAAACGGTGAAACTGTATTCCACTTCCAGGTGGCGTTTGTCCAGCACGGGAACGATGTCGGGGGGAATGGGAGGGATTTGGGCTTCCATGATGGCCTGCACCCCGCAGGTGGCAAACACTTCGTTGGAATTGTTCTGCAAAATGCGCAGATCCCGCACCGCACCCCTTTCGTCGATGTAAAACTTGATGCGGGCCGTGCCGATCCGGATCAGATCCATGCGGGACTTGGTGTAATAATGCCAGCGGCGTCCGATGGCGTCGGAAACGGATTTGCTGTAGCGGCCAAGAGCCGTGTCCGCAGCGTCCACCGAGGGCTCCCCGCGATTGTTGATGGCACCCTCGATCTTTGTCCGCTCCGCCTGGCGCTGGTAGGCCGCCGGGACGGACGGACGGTTCTCCACGGCCGGCTTTGCGCGGGGCGCCACGGGAGTCGGCCGGGGCTCGGGCCGGAGCATCGCCAGATCCTCCGGCCGGGGAGTGAGCTTTGGCGGCGCGGAAGGTCTGGCCACCGGCGTGGGCAACGGCGTGAATACGGGGCGCTCCACAGGCTGCGGAGTCGCCACCGGGCGCTCCGGCGCCGCCGGGCGTTTCTCCAACGGACCCTCGGTGTGATCGAACTTCTCCAGATCGATCCCCGGCAGATTGCGCCCCTGCTGCGAGGGCATGAGTGCCACGCCCGATGGCTCGGCACTCGAAGCCGCCCGGGTATCGCGGTCGGACTCGAACGCCGGGTTTGCCGGGCGCTCCGCCGTGGGGGCCTTCGCGGGAGTTTGGATAAAACGGCGTTCCTGCGGGGTTGGCCGGGGCTTGGGCGGAGGCTCGACAAACACCACTTGGAGCGGCTTCTCCGGGACGGCGAATTCGGGCGGCGGAAGAGTCCGGGACAACGTGCCCAGAGAGGCGGCCACACCAAAAAACACCGTCATATGCAGGAGCAAAGAGCCCAGCACTGCCAGCGTTATTTTTTTTTGGTCCTGCGTAAGGGCAACCATCGGGCGGGTAGTGTAGCAGCAACCGCCGGAGGGGGCGAACGCAAAAAATCACCGTTTGACTTGGACAAAGCCTGCGGAAATATGGTTTTTATAGGCTAGATTCGTTTTCGCTTCTCAGGCTTTTTTTCATGAACCAACCAACCAGGGCAATCCATACCATGCGCGCATGAAGACCCTTCGCTGCAAAATGTTGGTGCTGGCGACGGGCATGCTTACTCTGCTTGCGGGTGCGGTGATCCTCATCACCAACGGGGTGATGCACTCGCAGGTGCGCAGACTGGAGCGGGAAGTCGCCGCCCAGAAGGTCCTGCAGGCTGTCCAATTCATCGGGGGCCACTGCGACGCGCTGCAGCGATCGATGCTGAACTACTCGATCTGGGACGATGCGTACGATTTTGTCACCACGGGCAACCCGGATTTCGTCCGCAGAAATCTCTTTGCGGAAACTTTCCAGAACAACCATTTTTCCGGGATCGGTTATTACGACGCGACCGGAAAAGCAGTTTGGGAATCCGGATATGACCGCGCCACCGGTGATCTTGTGCCGCTTCCGGCGGCATATCGCCTCCCGATCCAGGAGACGGTGCCATGGCCGGAGACACTTTTCAAGGCCGGTCGGATGTGGCGGATTTTGCTGATCGACGGGGAAGCCGTCCTCATGGCGGCGGGCGGCACCACCTTGCCGGGAAAATCCACCGAACCCAACGGGGCGCTGGTGCTCTGGAAGCGGCTTTCCGCCTCCGATTTTTTGGACGCCCTCGGGGCCACCATTTCGCTTCATCCCCATGGCACCACCCTGCCGGTGAAGGCCGATGCTTCCGGTCCCGGCGACCCACTCGCCAGCGGAGTCACGGTCCAATTTGACAAAAAGGGTGTCGTGCGGGGGTTCGTGCCGCTGAACTCCGGAGTGGCGGGTCGGCCGCTCACACTCGAATCCGTAATTGACCAGCATTATGAATCGATGGTGACCAGGGGATTCCTGATCAACCTATTGGCTGTCACACTGGTCGCGCTGGGAGCGCTGGCCGTTTTTGCCCTGCTGCTGCGCCCCATGGTGCTTCGTCCGTTGCGGCAAATGCAGACATTCATGCAGGGCATCGATTCCGAGCAGACTTTGCCCAAGCGTCTGGACCTCTGCGACAATGATGAATTCGGAGAGGTGGCCGCCACGATGAACAAGATGCTGGAGCGCTTGGAAGGCGCCACGAACCAGCGCAACGAAGCCCTGGCCGCACTGGACCTCAAAAACCAGCACTATCAGGCACTCTTTGAATCCACCTTCCAGTTCATGAGTCTGCTCCTGCCGGACGGCACGGTGGTGGAGGCCAACCAGGTCGCGGCGGATCTCAACGGCTGCCTGCGGGAGGAGTTGCTGAACCGACCTCTCTGGAATTTTCCCTGCTGGTGGGGATCGACCCAGGAAATCAGCAAACTCCGCAATGCAATCGCCAAAGCGGCGAAAGGCGAATTTGTCCGCCTCGAAACCAATGTTCTCGACGCCCAAACGGGCCGGCGGACACTGGATCTTTCGATCAAGCCGCTGCGCGATGAGACCGGTGCCGTCACGCAACTGCTGCCAGAGGCAAGGGACATCACCGAGATCGTGCAGAGCCGCGAGGAAGTGCGGCGCAACGAGGATCGCT
Source organism: Chthoniobacter flavus (assembly GCA_020718605.1). Lineage (GTDB taxonomy): Bacteria > Verrucomicrobiota > Verrucomicrobiia > Chthoniobacterales > CAKUMP01 > DYRR01. The sequence continues at coordinate 8,884 of DYRR01000038.1, forward strand.
ACCGGCTCTTCCTGGCGAACTTTTTCGGCATCGCCTATCAAAGTTATCTGGCGGACGACAGTCCGACCCTGTTCGAGGGCAGCGTGCAGGAGGTGACCGGCTACTCGGAGCAGGAGTTCACCAGCGGACGGATGACCTGGGATCAACTGGTGCATCCCGATGACCTGCCGGGGCTGCTCGAATGCCTCGACAAACTGGAGCGGGTGCCGGGCTTTGTGGCGGACAACATCTACCGCATCCTCACCAGGGAAGGTGAGACTCGCTGGGTCCACGATGTGTGCCGGTATATCACCGATCCGGAAGGCGAAAAACGCCTTCTCCAGGGCGCGATCTTCGATGTGACCGCCCGCAAACTCGCCGAACAACAGGCGATCGACGCCGCCGAACGCCTCGACATCCAGGCCAAAGCGCTCAGTGCTGCGGCCAACGGCATCGTGATTACCGAGGCAAAAGGAAACATCATCTGGGTGAACGAGGCCTTTTGCAGAATGACGGGCTACAGCGCCGAAGAAGTGCTGGGCAAATCGCCGGGCATCCTCAAATCGGGAGTCCAAGGTCCGGACTTTTACGACACCATGTGGGAGACGATCCGCAGCGGGCGGGTGTGGCAGGGAGAGATCACCAACCGCCGCAAGGACGGCTCGCTCTATGTCGAGGAAATGATCATCACTCCAGTCGCACGGACCGACGGATCGATCACCCATTTCATCGCGATCAAGCAGGACATCACCCACCGCAAACAGGCGGAAATCGAACTCTGTCTGCGCGAGAGCCTGCTCAAGGGACTTGCGGAGGCTTCCATGCGCCTGCTCTCGGGTTTCTCGACAGGCTCGGACCCCATGCTGTCGGCACTGCGGCTGCTGGGCGAGGCGGCGGATGTGGATCGGGTCTATCTTTTTGAAAACGATCCCAAGGAACAAAGCACCTCGCAGCGCTTCGAGTGGTGCCGGGAGGGGATTGTCGCGCAAATCGACAACCCCTCTTTGCAGGGCATCCCCTGGGCGCTCATGCCGCACTGGCGCGAGTCGCTGCTCGATGGCGGGTTGGTGTTCGGCCATGTGTCCGCGATGTCGCCACAGGAACAAGCCGTGTTGGAGGGCCAGGACATCCAGTCCATCCTGCTGGCACCCATCCATCTCGACGGGCACTTTTTCGGTTTTCTGGGATTCGACATCTGCCGCCACAAACACGATTGGATCGAGGCGGAACGGCAGATTCTGGCCGCCGCAGCCTACACCTTTGGACTCGCCTTCACCCGGCAGAAGTCCGAGCAGGATCGGCGCGACCTGGAAGTCACGCTGCGCCAGTCGCAGAAACTGGAGACCGTGGGAACCATGGCCGGCGGCATCGCCCACGATTTCAACAACCTGCTCATGGGCATCTCCGGATTTTCGGAACTCGCCCTCACCGAGGCGTCCACCAATCCCCTGCTCATTTCGCATCTCGAAAAAGTCCTTCAGGCCGCGCGCCGGGCCAAGGATCTTGTCGCCAAGATGCTGCTCTTCAGCCGCCGGGGCGAACCCCGCCGCATCCCCATCAGTCTCCGGCACGTCATCGAGGAGACGCTCGATCTCGTGCGCGCCGCCGTCCCGTCCACCGTCAAAATCCAAACCCCGCCCAATATGGAGACCGGAGTTGTGCTTGGCGACCCGGGCCAGATCCAGCAGGTGCTCATGAATCTCTGCACCAACGCCGCCCATGCCATGAGGGAAAAGGGCGGCGTGCTGCGCATCGCCCTTTCCTCCACCGAAGTGGACGAGATCACAGCGGCACGACATCCCACCCTGCGCCACGGACGCCACATCGTGCTCACGGTTGCCGACACCGGCAACGGAATTCCGACACAGCTCATCGACCGCATTTTCGACCCGTTTTTCACCACAAAAAAGGCCGGAGAAGGTTCCGGGCTCGGGCTTTCCATCGTCCATGGCATCATTCGCGATCACGAGGGGGACATTTCTGTCTCTTCCACACCGGGCCGCGGCACGTCGTTCCATATTTTGTTGCCGGCCAGCAGTGTTCCACTTCCTGTCGAGGAACCCGAACCCACCGCCACCACACCCCTTGCCCCCGCGACCGCGGCCGGCATTCGTATCCTGCTCATCGACGACGAACCGGTGGTGCTCGAACTCGAAAAACGCCTTCTCACTTCGTCCGGATATCAGGTCGCGGCCTTCAGCAACCCCCGCGAGGCCGTGGACGCCTTCCGCGCCGCGTCCGATTCCTTTCACCTGGTCATCACCGACCAAACCATGCCCGAGATCACCGGACTCGAGGTCGCCCGCATCGTCGGGGAAAAACAACCCGGTCTTCCCGTGATCCTGCTCAGCGGATTCAGCACCGAGATCACGACCGAGAGTCTCGCCCAAAACAATGTGAAGGCCTTCATGAAAAAGCCCTTCCGCATCCGCGACCTCACCAATCTGGTGGAATCACTGGTCCGTCCCGTCGCGTGACCCCCGTCGCTTCGATCTTGTCGGCGCTCCGCAGCCCGGCTAAAGATTGGCACCCAACCAAAAACCCCAACCCAATCATTCAAAACTCATGGGAGCACAGTGGAAACAAAAATGGCGTGAACTGAGCGCACACCGGCGCGGTCAGCTTTTCGGAAAAATCGTGAAGGAAATCCAGGTGGCCGCACGCATGGGCGATCCCGATCCCGACCTCAACGCCCGGCTCTCCGCCGCACTGGAGACCGCCCGCAAACATTCCGTGCCCCGCGACACCATCGAGCGCGCCATCAAAAAGGGCGCGGGATTGCTGGAGGAAAAAGTCAACTACGAGACCGTGACCTACGAGGGATTCGCCCCGCACCGCGTGCCGGTGATCGTGGAATGCCTCACCGACAACCGCAACCGCACCGCGCCAGAAATGAGGGTGTTGTTCAAGAAAGGCCAGATGGGAAGCTCGGGATCGGTGGCGTTTCTTTTCGAGCGGACCGGGCTCATCGAAGCCGCCAATCCCACCGCCGGACTGGATATCGAAGAAGCGGCCATCCTTGCCGACGCGCAGGAAGTCGAGCCCATGGATGCCGACCAGGGAGAGACCGGCACGCATGCCCGGTTCCTTTGCGATCCCGCGAGCCTCGATACGGTGAGTCGCGCCCTGCGCGAAGCCGGCTGGGCGGTGAGCAAGTCGGAGCTGGGTTTTCAGGCAAAGAATTTTCCGGAACTCGACGGGGCGGCCCATGCCGAGGTGATCGAGTTTCTCACCGCGCTGGACGACCACGAGGACGTCCACCGCGTCTATGCCGCGGTGAAGCCGGAGTGACGGCGGTGGATTGGCTCGACCTCAGTCTCGACACCCCGGAGGAAAATCTCTCGCTCGACGAGGCACTGCTGTTGCAGGCGGATTCCGACAACGGCGGACCGGTGCTGCGGTTCTGGGAATCCGCGTCGCACTTTGTTGTGCTGGGCATTTCCAACCGGGCCGATGTGGAGGCGGATCTCGGGGAGTGTTTGCGCGCGGGAGTGCCGGTGCTGCGGCGCACCAGTGGAGGCGGCGCGGTCCTGCAGGGGCCGGGTTGCCTCAACTACGCCCTCGTGCTTCCCGTTCCGGACGAAGGCCCGCTTTCGGGCCTCCTTTCCACCAACGATCACATCATCGGACGCCACGCCGCCGCGCTCTCCGCGCTCGCACCCGCCCCGGTCACGAGGGCCGGCACCAGCGATCTTGCGATGGACGGACTCAAGTTTTCCGGCAACGCACAACGCCGCAAGCGCCGATGGATTCTCTTTCACGGCACTTTCCTGCTGGACTTCGATCTGCCGCTCATCGGGCGGTATCTGCAAATGCCCTCGCGCCAGCCAGACTACCGGCGGGACAGACCGCATGGCGATTTCATCCGCAATTTCCCGGCCTCCCGGGAGGATGTGAAGGAGGCGCTGCGCCGGACGTGGAAAGCGGATGCCGTCCGTGGTGAAATCCCCCGGGAGACGGTCGCCCGTCTGGTGAGGGAACAGTTTTCCCGTTCGGAGTGGAACCGCCGCGTCCTGCCGGAACCCTGACCAACCATTATGCAACGGGCGGATCCAGCAGGGACGCGCAGACAGCGTCGGCACTGAAGTGTTGGCGGGCGTAGGCGCGGGCCGCGGCGGAGTGGCGGGCGTAATCGGATTCGATGGCCTGCAGGGCGGCCACGGCGGTGTCGGAATCGGTGAACGCGATCACGCCCTCGCCCGAGGGCAGATGTTCGCTCCATCCGGTCTCCTGCACCACTGCGGGACGCCCGGCGGCGAGGTAGCACGCGGTGCGGCAACTGAACCAGCCGGTGCGCGCCTTCACGTACCCATTTTTTGCCACACTCCACTCGCCGCGCGAGGCGGCCAGAAAATCCTGGTAGGTGCGGTGATCGGGCAGGACTTCGAGCGGTTCCCGGATCTCCCAGCCCTTCTGTTCCAGAAGTTCCGTGGGCCGTTTGTTCCCGAGTCCGCGTCCCATGGCGAGAAGAAACCGCAACCCACTCCGTTCCGGCAAATCCAGAAAGCGTCCGAACTCGGCATCTTTCTGCGCATAACTGTCCCCCTCAAACTCGACGGGCGGATAGCTCACCCAGTTCATCACCGTGGTCCAGCAGCCGCAGGCCAGATGGTCCGGGGCGGGCGCGGGAGTTTCCCAATGCGCGATGGAGACCGGCTGCACCGTGGGCCGCCAATGAAATCCGGCGGTCGGCACGCGGCATCCGGGCCGGCCCACATTGAGTCCGAAAGTGAAATGCGCGTCGTGGGCTTTCATCCGCCCCATGCGCTCCCCGCCCGGGTCGGCGAGGCAGTTGATCTGGGTGAACATCGGGTCGCCGTCCACGAAGAGTTTACGCCGGATTTTTGCGGAGCACTCCCGCAGCCAGCATGCGCCGGAGACATTCACCAGCACATCGCCCTCCGCCAGCAGGCGTTCGGCCCGGACACTGTCCTCCACACCATACCAGCGTCCGTCGGGCTCGTTCCGATATAGCCAGCGATCCCCGAATCCGAACTCTTCCATCACTTGGCGGAGATGGGCAACGTTCGTCGAGCAGTCATCGCAGATCTCCTCGCGCTCGCGGTGATAGGGCCACATGCCCGTGTCCTCGAGATACCACACCTCGTGACCGAGATCGCGGAAACCGAGCAGGTATTGGAGGTAATCCCAGACCACGCCGCCAAGGGCATACTGGCCGATCAATCCAGAGACAAAAATGCGCATAGATTTATCGTGGTTCGGAATTTCCGGGGTCGGCGGCTGTGTAATGACCCGAGTCGTGGAGACGCGCGTAGAAACCGCCGCGCGCCAGGAGTTCGGGGCCGGTGCCTTCTTCGGCGATGCGTCCGTTGTCCAGCACCACAATCCGGTCCAGGCCGTGCGCCGTGCCGATGCGGTGGGTGATGAGCAGGGTCGTGCGATCGCGCATGAGTTCGCCGATGGTGTCCATGATCGCGCGCTCCGTGGCGGCGTCGAGCGCCGAGGTCGGCTCGTCGAGCAGCAGAATGGGTGCATTTTTCAGAAACGCACGGGCAATGCCGATCCGCTGGCGCTGCCCCACGCTGAGCCGTCCCCCGCGCTCACCGACCTGGCTGCGGTACCCCTCCTCCATTTTCATGATGAAATCGTGGGCCTGCGCCCGCCGGGCGGCCTCCATGATTTCCTCCTCGGTGGCGTCGGGGCGTCCGTAGGCGATATTTTCACGCACTGTGGTGGAGAAAAGCAGCGTGTCCTGCAACACGATGCCGATCTGGGCGCGCAGAGTGTTTTTCGTGACCTCGCGCACGTCGTGTCCGCCCACCAGAACGCGTCCGCCGGTGGCCTCGTAGAATCGGGGCACCAGACTCAGCAGCGTGCTTTTTCCGGCACCCGTGCCCCCGACAAAAGCCACGGATTGTCCGGCGGGAATCTCCAGATTTATATCCTGGAGGATGGGCCGGTCGTGGGCGTACCCGAAGCTCATATGCTCGAACCGGATGCCGTCGGCGTCGGGCGGCAGGGGTATTGCCCCGGGTGCGTCGCGGATTTCCTCCTCGCGGTCGAGGACCTCGAAACAGCGCTGGGCACCGGCCGCCGCACCCTGCATGGACCAGGCGGTGTAGATGAGGGATTCCAGCGGGCCGTAAAGCATCGTGAGATAAGAGGCGAACACGACCAGATCGCCGACACTGAGAGTGCCGCGGAGCACGGTGATGGATCCCACATAGTACATCGCGGCCGTGCCCGCCGACATGAGGGTCCCGGCCACCAGGGCACTGGTGACGGAGGTGTTCGTGAAACGCAGATTTGCCTGGAGGCTTTGCTCCGCCTGAGCCCGGAACTGGTCCACTTCGTAGCTTTCCCGCCCGAAAGCATGCACCATCCGGATCGAGGCCAGCCCTTCCTGGGCGGCGGTGAGCACCGCGCTTTCCTTCTCATGAATCGCGGTGCTCTGGAGCCGGATGCGCGTGGCATAAACCCGGATCGCCAGCATCACGGCCGGCAGAATGGCTACGGAAACCAGCGTGAGAAACCAATCCATGCGCACCATCACGACAAAGGTCCCGATGAGCGTCACCACCGACGTGAATACCCCCGCAAACCCCGACGCGTAAATCGTCTGGATCGATTGCGAGTCGTAGGCCACCCGGAATGAGGAATCGGAGCTCCGGCGCACGTCGTGATACTTGAGCGGCAGCGATTGCAGGCAGGCGTAGATGTCCGTTCGCAACTTGAGCAGCGCCCGCAGTCCGGCCCGCGTGAAGAGGTAGCTCTTGAAAAGATTCAGAACGCCCCCGACAAGTTTCACCAGAATCATCGACACACACAGCAGCAGGATGAGCGTGGGCACTTCGATCCCCGTTCCAAAAACCTCAAGCTGCTGGCGCACCCCAACCGTCGCGGGGGACTCGGGAAGCAGCAGGCCGTCGATGAGATATTTGACCGGCCACGGCTGGAGCAGCCCCGAGGCGATGGCCGCGACACTGAGAAACAGTGCCACCAATGTCTCCCCGAAAAAGGGGCGGAAATACGCGATCGTGCGGCGATAGACGGACATCGCGGGCAACCCTACCCAAGCCCGGGATGGAAACCAAGCGGGAAAGGAGAAATCCCGACGCTCCCGCGCCGGGCCACGACGCAGTCTGCAGCCCGCTCCGGGAGGAGCGGGACCCTGCCACAGCCACAGCCACACCCATTTCCGCATGACCTCCAGTGGATCGTAATGATTCGGGCCCCCCTTACTTCTCGCGGTAAATGATGCGCGCCTTCGTGAGATCGTAGGGGGACATCTCCACTTCCACTTTGTCCCCGGGAACGATCCGGATGAAGTGACGGCGCATTTTGCCGGAGATATGGGCCAGCACGTTCCGCTTGTTCGGCAGATCGACGCGAAACATTGTCCCCGGCAACACGTCGGTGACAACACCCTGCATTTTGATGGCTTCTTCCTTCGGCATGGCGCGTAGAATAACGGGACGTTTTACAAGATCAACCGTTTCGTTGTGAAAATTTAGCCGCATCCCGGAGAGGTTTTCCATGCCGCTGAATGTATTTCTGCTGCTGGCAATTTTTTACGTTGCCTTTCTTTAGAAATACTTATATCCACCCTGGAACCACCGCAGCCCCACCCTATTCGCATGAAAAATTATCTTTATCTTTCCCTGGTTCCCGAGTCCCTGATCGCTTCCATGCTGCCTCCCGAGGAATTCGGGGTGTACTATGCCGTCGGCAACAAAAAACGGACGCGTGGCCAGGCGCTTTTTTTCGAAGTGGATCCCGCCAAGCTGGATCAAACGGCCTTCCCGATGGAAGATATTGAGAAGCGTTGCCGTCCGCATGAGGACGGACGCCCCAAACATTCGGTGTATCTCTCGATTTACCGGGTCCTCGAGCATGTCCCCCTGGAGGCGCTCATGAAAATGTATCTTGTGACGGAGGACGGCCGGGTGCTGGGCTTGGATTCGAAGCCTTTTGTTCCTTCCGACAAGGACTCCCTTCATTTCTACCAGGAGCTTTGTCCGGTCACGCCGCGGATCGTGAGCAAGCTCGATCCCGCAGCGTTTACGAAGTTCATCACCGACCGGAATCAACCGGTGTCCGTGCCGCGGATCGCGTTTGTGGAATTGATCCTGCGGGATCTGCGCCGCGACCCGAACACAGCGGATGTGGACGATCTGCCCTACATCAATATCGAGCATCTGCGCGACTGTCTGCGCGATCTGCGCAACGAATTTTCCAAGCCCACCAAGACGGTGATTCGTCAGGGGCACGATCTGCTCTACCGGACGATCCGCGGCGGGTTCTACATCGGCGATCAGACCGGGCTCAAGTATTACCCGATGCCTTCGCGCACGGAACTGGATTCCACCCACTACACCTGGTGGAGATCCGCGCTGGCTTCCTTCGGACAATAATCCCGCTTTCTCACCGCACAACATCCACACACCCGTCACCCCACCACTTATTCCATGACACCTTGGTTCTGGCTCGTTCCCGTCTCCTCCGTCTGCGCACTCAGTTTCGCCTATTATTTCTTCCGTCAAATGATGAAGGAGGACGAGGGCACGGAGATCATGCGTGAAATCGCCAAGCACGTCCGCGACGGTGCCTACGCTTATCTCCGCCAGCAATACAAAGTTGT
>DYRR01000174.1 GCA_020718605.1 Chthoniobacter flavus
CCGGCACAACGCCCGGCACCGGCTGTGCGGGCACCTGTTTCAGGGCCGTTACAAATGGCCTACTTATGTTCAATGCTTTATTCGCGTTCATTGGTGACTGCATTCGCGGGTTTTAGGATTATTCAAAAGTCCATTCCCGCTTCCTCCGGGGCTTGAACCGGGTGCGCCCTCCGCAGGCTCTGCGGAATGCGTCAAACAGGGTGTCGCCGTCCGCCGCCCGGGTCTCATACACGATGCGCAGCAGGCGCCCGAGCTTTCCCTCGGGAAACCCGCGCACGGCAAACCATGCGAGGTATTCCATGGGAAGATCGAAGATCGGCACACCCCGGGGCGGATAGTGTTTGGGACCGAACATGCCGTAGGGCATGAACATTTTTCCAATGTCTTCCAGATCGCGGCGGGCGTCCTGCGGGCTTAGTTCATTCGAGTTCAAAATTGATCTGGATTTCGTAATAGGCGCCGCCCAATCCGGAGGGCAGCGGGTCGATTTGTTTCACCCGTCCGAGGGCGGCTTTCACGGATTCATCCATCACAGGATTGCCCGAGGGCCGGACGATGGAAGCCTGGGAAATGCGCCCGTCGCGCTCGATCCGGATCCGCACGGTGGTGACGAAGCGGTTCTCGGGATCGAAGATCGAGGTGGGTTGATCCCATTGGCCGTAAAACCGGTCGTGAATGAGATTCAGATAATACCCGGAGTCGGATGCCGGCCCTGTGCCCGCGCCCGAGCGGCCCGTGCCCTGGCCCGAACTCTCCGCCGCGGCATTCCCGGAGTTGCCGGCAGGTTTATCGGCGGGATCCGGCTTGGGAGTGCCTGTTGGCGTCGCTTTGGGTGTGGCTTTGGGCGTGGGTTTGGGAGAAGCCTTGGGGGTGGGTTTTGGCGGGGATTTTGGAGTCGGAGACCTCTTGGGTGTGGCCTTTGGCGTGGGCTTCGGAGTGGGTTTGGGTGTCGGCTCGGGGGTCGGCGTGGGTTTTGCGGTGGGGGCGGGTGTCGGTGTGGGAATGGGAATCACGCCCGGCAGAGGCGTGCCGTCGGGGAGCGGCGATTTTTCCGGATCTTTGCGGGGCACTTCTTCCGGAGCGGTGTTGGGTTCTTCGATCGGGCTTCCGGAGAGCAGGCTGCCACCTTCCATCCAGAGGATCTGCTCGGAGTGCGGTGTGCGCGCAAAGAAAAACAGCAGCACCAACAGACACACATGCACGGATGCAACCGCGAAAAAATGACGCCGGAACCTCGGATCGTTCATTCTTTTCCGGACTGCTTTTCCGGCTGGGTGGCCAGGCCCACCTGGGTGATCCCCGCCCGCTGAAGTACATCCATCACGGAAACCAGTTTCTGCACCGGCAAATCACGGTGTGGCCGCACGATCACGGCGGAGGTGCTCCCCGCCTCGCGGCCTGCGGCCATCGTGGCCGCGAGCTGTTCGAGGGTCACGGGTTCCTCATCCAGCTTGAGCGCCTCAAAACGGTCGATGGACACCGTGCGGACTTTGGCGGGGTCGATCTGTGTGGACGCCACATTGCTGGTGGGAGCGACCAGGTCGAGACTGTTGTCGAGCAGCGGCGTGGTGATCATGAAAATGATCAGCAGCACAAACGCAAGATCCAGCAACGGAGTGATGTTCAACTCCGAGAGCGTGGAAAGATGATGCCGGTCGGAAAAGCGGCGCATGATTACTTGAAAAGGGTCGATCTCTCGGAATGACTCACGTACTTGTGCTCAATCTCGGAAGCGAGTTCAGCGGCGAAGTTATCCATCCCCACCACGATGCCCCGGATGGTGGTGACCAGGAAATTGTAGCCGAACATGGCGGGAATGGCGACCAGCAGACCGACCACCGTCGTGAGCAGGGCACCCGAAACACCGGGGGCCATCGCGGCCAGATTGGCATGGCCCGCCAGCGCCACTCCGCTGAAGGTATCCATCACACCCCACACGGTTCCGAGCAGACCGAGAAAGGGCGGGCCGCTCACTGCGGTGGCCAGCACGATCATCTGTCCCTCGGCCATCAACGCCGTCTCGCCCACGGCACGTTCCATGGCCACGGAGACCGCGCGCATCTGGGCCGGGGAAATTTTATCCGCCATCTCCACGCGGCCTTTGAACGTCTCGTCCACTTCGGGTGAGCCGAGCATCTGGAATGTCAACTCCTGGCAGCCGGCCCGATAGATTGCGCCCAGAGTACTGCCCTCAAACCGCGCGCCCTCGCCATAGAGCCGAAGCGGCTGGCGATCGGTGCGGAAATGCCGGACAAAAGCGGCGTTCTGCTTCTGCGCACGCCGAAGAAGCTGAAACTTGGTCACCATCACCGACCAACTGAATATCGAAGCCAGGAACAGCACGCCCACGATGACCTTGCCCGGCAGCGTGGCCTCTTTCAGCGCAAAATCGATGCCGCCCATGGCGAGTATGTCCGGAGAAAAAAAGAATGAGATCATCGGCCTGTATGGCTGCCTTATAAGCGCATCCGGAGCAAAGGTCCACAGGCGATTGTTTTCCGGGCACAAAGCAGACCACGGTTTGAAAAATTAGGAGATCAGCCCGGCCCAACCGCTTGCGGCGACTCATTTCCAAGGAAGATCATGAAATCTGAGCGACAGTTGCTCATGTTTCATGAACCTCGGCACGGTTCCTGTGTGCGACAAACGACAGTTTGGATTGTCAGCAGGCGGGACTCACGCTCTCGGGTGAAACTTGTGATGGACCGCTTTGAGCCGTTGGCTGTCCACGTGCGTATAAACCTGCGTGGTGGAGATATCCGCATGGCCGAGCATTTCCTGGATGATGCGCAGATCGGCGCCGTTCTCAAGCAGGTGCGTGGCAAAGGAATGGCGGAGCAAATGCGGATAGACGACTTTCCCGAGTCCGGCCCGCCGGGCGGTCTCGCGCACGATCTGCCAGATTCGCACGGTCGTGAGCCGGTGTCCGTTTCGGGACAGGAAAATTTCACTGCCCGTGCGGGGGCGGACGAGATCCGGCCGCTCCGAGGCGAGATAGCGCTGGATGGCTTCCCGGGCGCGAACCCCCACCGGAATGAGGCGGGTCTTGTTGCCCTTGCCCGTGACCCGGATCACCCCGCGGTCGAGGTCGAGATTCTCGAGACGGGCATTGGCCAGCTCGGAGACGCGCAGTCCGCTGGCGTAGAGCAGCTCCAGCATCGCGCGGTCGCGAAGCCCGCGCGGATGGTTGTCGGAAATGCCATCCAACAGGAGCGCCACCTCGGTCTGATTGAGCGTCTCCGGCAGGAACCGCTCCACCCGCGGCAATGGCAGCAGCTCGGCCACGTCGCGCGGCACGAGGCGGTTCGCCGCGAGATAACGGAAAAATATCCGGATCGCGATGACCAGCAGTTTGAGCGAGGCCGGGGCGAGCCCCGATTTTTTCCGGAACGCGAGAAAATCGATGATGTGATCGTGCGTGACCTCCCCGGGCCGCGTGATTTTCTTCGAAGCCGCCAGCCACTGGCTGAAATCCTCCAGCGAAATCCGCGTGGAAATTTGATAATTATCCGAGAGCCCGCGCTCGGTGGCGAGATGGATTAAAAAACGTTCGATGGCCTCCTGCATGGAATCGGTTTGGTTTCGTGGGGCGCGCGCCCGCCACACTCCGCATCCCCCACTCCGGAGTCAAGCTGCCGGTGACAATGCCGGCCAAATCATTGCGGGATGCCTCGACGGGGTTGACGATGTTTGAATTCATTGGTCCGGACGAAGGCCGGTCCGGTGTTTCACGACCGTGATTCCGAGAGCCTGAACACCGCTGTGCAAGGGCGGAACGCCTTGACGCCGGGCTCACCCGGCCCTACCCTGGATATTTCACACTCTACACGGGAGAAGGGTAATTTGACTTCGTAAAATCCGTGGAATCAATTTGTTACAACAGACGACCACACCAACGGTGTTGGAACAGTCTGTTTTCCATCCTCTTCAGGTTTCTGTAGCCGTTCACGGGGTGTAGAAGCAGAAGTCAAAATTGCAATCAGTCTTCTGTGGGATCAGCCCGGCATCCCATCCGTTTGGGAGCCGGGCGAATCAG
>DYRR01000175.1 GCA_020718605.1 Chthoniobacter flavus
TATTGTTTGGAGAACGTCGCTGAAATGTCGCTAAGGTAAACACGGATGGGCCGACGGCTTCTTTGGCGGCGCAGGGTATGGTTGAGGGCTGGCAGGAAAGTTGCCATGTCTAGCTCCTCGCCATGAAACGTCCCTGGGCGGCGGCCCAATCCCCCTCGACATCCCGTAATTTTTCAAACCGCTTTTTCCTTGCAAAGGTGTTCACGGAGCGCAACATCTCCTCCATGCTACGCCAAGGACGCAGTCCCGGTGCCGCGTTTGCAGGAAAAGCACGGCGTGTTGTTCAATAATACTGTTGGGCAAACCAGATATTGCCCTCAGTCAGCAGATGGTGTAGAGAGAAACCATGCGTGCGTTTACTGCGGTAATTGAAAAATGTCCTGCGACGGACCTCTTTGTAGGTTTTGTCCCCGGTTTCCCAGGGGCTCATTCGCAGGGAGATACCTTGGATGAACTTCACTCAAATTTGCGTGAGGTGATCACGATGCTGATGGAGGATGGAGAGCCTCCTCTTGAAGCAGAATATATCGGAACCCAGATCGTCACGGTTTAGAGGCATGGGGCGCATTCCCGTCCTCAAACCGCGAGAAGTAATCAGGCTTCTTGAGGGCCATGGATTTTTGCTGATTCGACAGAGGGGTTCGCACTGTCAGTTCAAACATCCCGACGGAAGGCAGACCACAGTTCCCGACCACCGAGGAAGAGATATCGCCCCACCTCTTCTTCGCCAGATTTCCAAAGACATCGAGATGACAATCGATGAGCTACTTGAAAAGAAATAAAGCCCAGCGTTGAAACGCTGGGCTATTTTCATAAGCACACCCCGTCCCGCTCCTTCCGGAGCGGGCTGCGGTCAGGCGAGGATGCTGACCGGAAATACATAAGCCGAAGCGAGCTTCGGGGTCCGGCCAATCAACCGGCCACCGCCAGTTTTCTGAGACGCAATGCGAGCACGGCGGCGACAAAGGCGAGTCCCCCGGCAAGCCCGACCCACACCCCGAACGCCCTCCATTTCATCACGAACGCCAGAAAGTAAGCCAGCGGAAGTCCCACGATCCACCATGCCACAAGATTGATGAGCATCGGGTAATGGACATCCGACAAACCGCGCAACGCCCCGGCGCAGGTGACCTGCATTCCATCGAACACTTGGAAGAGGCCCGCGATCACCAGCAACTTCGCCGCCAAGAGCGCGACTCCGGTGTCCTCCACAAACCACCGCGCGATCCATGCGCCCCCCGTGAGAAACAGCACGGCGAATCCGCCCATGATCCCGATGGCCATCAGCACACCACCCAATGCGATCGGACGAATCTGACGGTGATCACCGGCCCCAACCGCCTGGCCCACCCGCACGGTGAGGGCCATGGACAGCCCCAGGGGGAACATGAATGTCGTGGAGGCACAGGTAAGTGCGATCTGATGCGCGGCCAGGGCATTGACCCCGATCCAGCCCATCAACAATGCCGCGACGGAAAAGGCCCCGACTTCACAGAGCAACTGGGTCCCCACAGGCAGACCGACCCGCACCAAATCCCCCACCCTGCTCCAGCGAAAACCACGCAGCCAGTGATGTGGGCGCTCCTCAGCATAAGCCCTGTGCCACACAATCCATGCGGGCAGGGCCAGTGCCGTAGCGATGCGGGCCAGCAGCGTCGCAATTCCCGCCCCCGTGAGACCCATGGCGGAGACGCCCCAATGACCAAAGATAAAAATCCAGTTCAATCCCACATTGAGCACCACTCCGCCCATCATGATCCAAAACGGTATCCATGGCCGACTCAGGCTTTCAGAAAATCCCTTTGCCGAACTGGCGACAAATATCGCGGGCAACGACCAAGCCAGCAGCAGGAGATACGGCCAGGATTCTCTCACCACTTCGGGTGGCTGTCCGAGCAAACCGGTCAGCGGCAACCCGAGGTGAATGAGTGCCGCGATTGCCACCCCGCCCAGCATGGATAACATCACCCCCGCGCGCAGCACCTCGCCGGTTTCCCGCGCCTGTCCCGCGCCGTGCGCCTGCGAAGCCCGCATCGTCACACCGGATAACAAGCCAAAACCCGAGATCATGAACACCCCCACCACCGTGTTGGCAAAGGCACAGGCGGCCAGCGGAAGAATACCAAGATGCCCGACCATGATCGTGTCGGCCCAGCCCATGAGCATCTGGCCCACCTGCCCCGCCATAATGGGGCCGGCGAGGGCGAGCGTGCGGCGGTTTTGGCGGATCAGATCGGGAAACACTTCTGCAATCCGGCCCGGATTCCGATCGGATTGTAGCCGAGATCCTCTTTCGCCTGGGACCAGTCGGGATTCGCATCCTGCGAGATTCCCGCGATGGCATTCCATGTGAGCGGCGGATTTTTCATTGTGGCCCCCATGACGGCCGCGACGAGTTTGCAGAACGGCAGCGGCAGATGGAGGAAGGGCTTGGTGATTCCCTTGTGCCTGAGCATGAGCACGCCCAGATCCTTGATTGTAATCTCTTCGGACCCGCAGAAGGCGTAGATTTTGCCATAGCTCTTCGGATTGTTGGGGATCGCAAGAAATCCGCGCATGAGATCGTCAACATGCACGGGATTTTTCATGGCTCTGCCGTTGCCGATGAAGGGGACAATCGGATATTTTTTCAGATAATCCAGATACATCATGAACTCCTGCCCGCCGTATTCATTGTAGGCGAGCGAGGGGCGAATGATCGTCCATTTCATTTTATCCTGGCTGGTCACGATCTTTTCGCACTGCCGCTTGGAGAGCGAGTAGGGCGTGGTGTAGGGATACGTGACCGAAATCGAGGAGACAGAAATGATATGCTCCGCGCCGCAGGCGATGCCGCCTTCGACCATGTTGCGGGTGCCGCCGACGTTGACCCGCTCAAACACCGAGGGATCGGGGCTGATGAGCACCGCCGCCAGATGATAGATGGTTTTCACACCCTCGAAGGCGCCTTTTACGGCTTCCTTGTCGGAAATATCGGCGAGGAAAATCTCCGCGCCCGTGCCGTCGAGGCGGTTTTTATGGGGGTGATTGGGAATATCCAGAACACGCACCTTGTTGCCCTTTTCGATAAGCCCCTTCACAAGGGTGGTGCCCATAACGCCGAGTCCGCCGGTAACTAGAATCATATATTTTTTCTGATTGGTGAGTTGGGCCGGGAATGCAAAATCAATTCACCCGGAATGGCAAGCGGGAAATTGGCGGGAAATTGGCCGGGGATTGTCAGGGTAGGGCATTCATGATAGTGAATGGTGGCCATGAAACTGTCGGCCAAAGACTCCGCCCATCCCACGGATGAGGAAATTGCACTTTGCGCCTACCGGATCTGGCTCCAGGAGGGATGTCCACACGGCCTCGACCAGGAACACTGGCTGAGGGCAAAAGAACAGCTGACATCCGGCATGGCTGATCGGAATTCACCCACACACGATTCCACCCGGGACGCAGGGCGATCCGGTTCGGAGACTTGATTCCCGTTGGGTCCATGCCCCGAAGCTTGCTTCGGCTTTCCTGCATCTCTGGAGGGGCAGCGTCCTCGCCTGCCCTGTTTTTCTCAAGCCGGTCAGGGCGGGAGCCTGACCCTCCAAAATGCCTCGGGGCTTGCCCCGAGGATTCTTTACGAGGATCACTGTGCGCCGTCTTCGCCGGGAGTCGGAGATCCGCCCGGGGTGGGTGTCGGTGTGCCGGGTTCCACTGCGGCGATGATTTGGACAGGAACGGGAGAACTGCGCGGCATCTCCGGGGCGGCGGTGAGTGGCGGGATCGGGATGGGCGTTGTCTTGGGCGCCGCCGGGAGCGGGGCGGGTCCGGGAGCGGGGGCGTTGGATGTCGGATGGCACGCGGTAACGAGGACTGCGGAAATCACGGCGAAGATTCTGTTCATGATGAATACCTTCCAGAGAGAACCATCGGCCTTCCGCCCCCCATTTCCAACCCTTTTCGCGGCCGCTTCAGCAATTCTCATTTTGACTTGAATGGTGAAGGAGACTTCCCTTGGAGGGTCAGC
>DYRR01000039.1 GCA_020718605.1 Chthoniobacter flavus
GAAATCCAGACGCACTGGTCTGAAATGATGCGTATCCGATGTCACCACTTTGGAATGCCCCGGTGAATCTCTCCAAAAAGCTCATGTAGAACGAACCTCCCGCCACCGTTCTGGATGTCGAAAGAGTGCCTGCAAGCATGGTGCTGCCCGTGTTCGTTCCAGACATGGTCAGATACTGATTGCCTCCATTGAGCGATAGGCTGCCGTTGCTGTAGCTCATGGTTCCCGAAGTGATCGTGGCCGTATTGAGGACGGTTCCTCCAGTGATGAGGCGCAGATTTGCGGTGCTGATGCCCGTTGCATTGCCCGCAGTGGCGTTGTCAGTGATGGCACCAACGGTGTAGCCTTGGTAAGATTCATCGACAATCAAAGCCGCGCTGGCGGCTCCGGAGATGGCGAATGCTGTGAGGAGGGTGGACAAGATACGCATTTGTGTTTTCATAGGATTCGACATTCTCCTGTGCGCCCCATTCTTTCAAGTGTTGCAGATTTGACACTGGTAAGTCGCCGTGGGAGCACGATGCGCAGTGAACCCACTCCAATTGTTAGGATTGGCGGATCTCTGCGCTCCCGAGCAGGGCTACGAAGCAGCCTGTAGCCCGCTCCGGGAGGAGCGGGACGCGCACCGCACAATCCCCCCATTTTTTTCATACCCTCCAGAGGATCGCAATGATTCGTCGTGGAGGGGCAGACTCCAGTCCTGACCAGAGTGGAAGGCCCCGGTCAGGACTGGAGTCTGCCCCAAGGGAAGTCGCCCCCACAAAATGAGAATTACCGCATGAGAGCCGTTTCCGACCGCCTTGGACGACATGGAAGGTTGTTGCAATTTACCAGTATCAGTAAACTACTCTTTGAATCCCGTGGGGTTGCATGATTGTCTGGGACGAGCCCATCAAAATCTCCATGAACATCCACCGTATCGTTCCGAAAACCGCACTTGCCTGGATCCTCACCCTATCGACCGGCCTCCCGGGCATGCCGAAAATCCAGATCGCCGCCGACTTGCCCACCAAGTGGACGAAAGTTGAGGCCGTTTTCGAGGTTCCGCCCGAAGTCGGCGCGGTCCAGCTTGGCCGTCCCGAATTCTATGCCCGCAGGCTCACGGGGTCGGTTTTTCTCGATGACATTTCCCTCGCGCGCACCGATGCGGGCACCCCGCTGAGCCCGGCGACCAAGGAGCCATGAGATTTTCCCGCACAGCATTCACCCTCCTGGAATTGCTGATCGTCCTCGCGATTATCGCCATTCTTGCCGCCTTGGCCGGCCCCGCCTGGAACAAAGTCCTCGGATCGGTGGATCGCACGGATGCCCTCTCAAAAATGCGGCAGCTTGGAATGGCGGTTCAGAGTTACACTACCGACCACGACAATACACTTCCCGGGCCGCTTTTCTCGGGACAGAATCCGAAATATGGGATCGGAAGCACGTACACTCTCGGATACCTGCTTTGGAGCTATCTGGGCTCTCCCCAGCCGACTGCGGGAGTTATCCATAAGGCCGGAGTGCTCGCCCCGAAAGCCTACAAACGATTCTCGCCTGATTGTTCGGCCACGTCGCTGTTTCTCAACATAAAAATCCCGTTCGACGGGGAGGATATCAATCCATGGGGATGGCGGCCATCCGCCTCGACCCCGTATCCCGCACCGCCCGAGAGGATTGTCAAACTCGTCTCCGTCGGCCTGGCCACGAGCTGGGCGATGGAGGATGTGGACAAGACCGGCGTGCCTTCAAATGTGGGCACCTGGTATTCCACCCTGCCGCCGAAACCGCTCTACAATCCCTACCGGCTCAAGCTTTTCTTCGACTGGCACGCCGCAGCGGAGATCATCCAGTAATACACGCGGGAGGCAAGTCCGGAGTGCGCTCATCGACGGGGTCTGCGAAATGTGCGGGTATCTTCCAAACGTGGCGATGAGGGGTGTCTTCAGGGACCCGGGTGCGCGGATTTGTCGTCCACACCGAGGTAGCTGAAGATGAGGCTGAAAAGAACGGTCTGTAGGCCGATGGAAGCCAGGGTGCGTCCGGCAATCACGGTGCGGGTGGTTTTGAGCGGATCGAGGTTGCCAAAGCCGGAATTTGCCCATCCCAAAACAGCCCCAAGCAGGATGCCCAATCCCACCAGCGTGACTAATCCGCCGCCGATGAGGCCTTTCTCGAGTGTGAAAAATCCAAAGGCTCGGGACAACACGTGGTTGGGCGGGAGAAATCCCCTGGTGAACGCGAAGATCCGCGCAAAGCAGCCAAACAGGATCATCTGATATCCAAAGAGAAGCACCAGCCCGGCCACCTCGAGACTGTTCAGATCGAAATTGATGTCGCTCACCCGGATCGGCCCGAAAAGCAGACGCAGGAACAGTCCGCTTCCCACCGCAAACGCGGCAACCCCGGGATAGATGAGCAGCCAGCGCGGTGAGAAAAGCAGCATGAAACGCAGATGCCGCCAGCCGTCGCGCCAGCTCCGGAGATGCGGCGGACGGGAACGCCCATCCGGATGCAGGGTGATCGGCACTTCCTCGATGCGAAATTTGCGCAGGGACGCCTTGATGACCATCTCGGAGGCAAACTCCATACCACCGGTTTGGAGGTCCATCCTCCGGAAGGCATCCTTGGACAATCCCCGCAACCCGCAATGGAAATCATGACTTGGACATTTGAAAAACAGCCGTCCGATGAAGGTGAGAACAGGATTCCCGAGCCAGCGGTGTTTCCAGGGCATGGCGCCCGGCCCGATGGTTCCACCCCCCCATGGCATGCGACACCCCATCACCAAGTCCGCCCCGGTGCGCAATTTTTCCACAAAAGGCCGAATCCTGGAAAAGTCGTAGCTGAGGTCGGCGTCGCCCATGATGATGAATTGTCCGGCGGCGGCCTCCATGCCGGCCCGGAGCGCGTTGCCATAACCGCGGGCCGATACCCCGACGACACGCGCCCCGAGCGAGGCTGCGAGTTCGCGCGAGCCGTCGGTGCTGCCGTTGTCCGCGATGAGAATCTCCCCTTCCACATTGGCATCCGCCATGCCGACGCGTGCGGCGGCGATACAGCCAGCCAATGTCTCCACCTCATTGAGGCAGGGCATGAGGATGGTGAGTTCGGGGTTCATTGGGCAGTCTGTCCAAGCAGATCGATCAACCGGCGGGCCCACCCCTGGATCTCGGGATTGGTGGATTGGGCGGCCTCGACGGCAGCTTGAACTGCCTCGGCGGCGTGGCCCTCTCCAGCGAGAGTGATCGCACGGAGCAGGGAATCCGTGTCGGGCCCGGAGGCAAGGATCTTGGAAAGATGTTGCTCCATATCTTTGTAGCGTTTCTGGTCCAGACAAAGCATGGCCAGATCAAGACGGACAGGACGTGCGTCCGGGTGTTCATCGAGAATCTCTTTGAGCGCGATTTCGGCGGATACCGGATTGCCCTCGACGAGCCGGGCGTAGCGGGCCAGGTGGAATTTGGCCTCGGTGGGGTCCTGCTCCGGGGCCGCGCGCAATAGAAAGACTTGTTGCTGCAGCCCTTTAGTCAGGTCATTGGGCGGGAAAATGAGCGGACGCATCCACGCTGGAATCACCTTGTCGAACAGAGCCCGCTTGCCAAAGGAGTTGTCGTAGGATTTTCCCGGAAGCGGGTTGGGGTAGAGGATGCCGAAAAATGGACCGATGAAGTTTTCCCAGGACATGAGCGACACATGGGTGATCCCGTGCCGCTTGAGCAGAGCGAGCGCTTCCGCGTCGCTTTGGGCGTTCAATGCGGCGGCGGCGGCCTTCAAGCCTTCCACGTTTTCCCAATACAACGTGCCAACCGTCCGAAACCCGCCCAACGCGGAGAGCAGACAGGAGCTGTTGGGGCTGCTGAGCAAACACACTGGTTTGTCCCCGGCATCATCGAGAATCGTGCGGGCCATCTGGCGGTGCAGCAATGCCAGAGCCTGGCCCGCAGAGAGGTTGATCCGATTGCCGCTGCGGAACTGGGTCCACTGGTTGTTTTTGAAATTGCGAATTGTGGGTGCCACAAAAAGAAACCCGCACGCCAGAAGCATGGTGCTTGCAACCAAGCGGCTTGTGCGACCGGTGGGAACGCTTCGCCACACCTGCGGAATCACGATGCCAGCGAGAGCGATATAGAGCGGGCCGACCAGCATGCCCCAGCGGACCTGGTAGAACTGAAGCGAGGTGATCAGAACGATCGGAATGGAGAGAAACACCAGAGCCGCCCTGGTTCCCACACCCACGCGGCGCGAAAACTGCAGCACAAGTGCCGCAGCCAGAAACATCGGGAACCAACCCATCGCGATTTGCCAGGTGAGACCGCCCATCTCGATGCGTTTGGTGAGAGGCAGGAGTTCCGCGATGTTTTTCCAAAGGCGCCCCATGAATGGATCCTTGGGAATGTAAACAGAGTCGCCGCCCAGAAGAATCACTGCGGGAAGCGCCACGCAGGCCGCCAGCGGCCACGCGAGCTTGTTCCATGGAAATGTTGCCGCCACGGGTTTCCGCAGCCATCCGGACACTTCGGCAATGATCCACCCCCCGCCCAGCCAGGCGAGGGCGTAGAACGGATGATTCACCTCCATGCGGAAACCCATATGGAACGGGAAATACTCCAGCAGATAGAATCCGAGGGAGGCTCCCGCGCCCCACTTTGCCCAGGTCCGCCAAAGGTCGGGATTGAAAGAAGAGTCGATCTTGCGGGCGGGGCGGGCGAACACCATGGCGGTTATGAGGATTGCCGCGCCGATCGTGCCGAGCACAATGGCCGTGGAGAGTGCACTGAACCACAGGCCCGCCGCGCCGCAGATCGCGGAGAAAATCATGCCATGCCGTGCCTGACGCAGGGAATGCGGCGGGGCCAGATCCGTTCCGTCTGCCCCTTGCACCCAACCGGCACCGGCCCAGGCTATCCCGAAGAGCAAACCCAGCAAAGCAAACGCGATGAGACCATGGTGGTCGGGATATGCCGGCATGAAGCCCTCGTAAAAAGTCGGCACGGACACCATGCCGATCGCAATCACCGCGCCGCAGAGAGGTCCGAAACGCCGCGCCGACAACGTGGCAAACACGCCCAGGGCGATCACCAAAAGGATCGGGTTGGCCCAGATGGACATCCGGAAAATGCTGTTGCGAAGCGTGTCCCCGGTCATGGCCTGGCGGATCTCGCCCAGGCCCCGCAGATACCAGGCAAACGCGGAGTTCCAATGCACCTCGCGTCCCTTCGGCAAGTTGTCAAAATCCGTGAACCGCACCCGCCACTGTCCGTTCTCACCCAGCTTCTCGGCATGGCGGTTCCACATGTAGCCGTCAAACGCGATCTCACTCAGGAAGACCGGCATCCGCTTTTCCGGCGGGATTCCGGCGTCCGCATTGTCGCAGAGCCGGGTCGTGACCCTGTCCACGACATAGGCGTCCAACGCGACCCGAAAAACACACAGCACAAGGGATGCGGCAAAACCCGCCCAAGCGATCCGGGTCGGCCAGGGAGATTGGGGGAGGGCTGGCTTTTTGGAAGACGCGGATTTTTTTCGGGCCATGCGTGAAAGGTGCGAAGAAGGTTGGGAAAGCACAAGCGAAAATAGAACACTGCTTTTTTGGCGTCCGATGTCCTGCGGGAGTGTCAGGGAAAATTTTTCCTGACGCGATTTGTTATGGTCCGGGAGAATGGATCATGATATGATGTGCCTCCATGATTCAAAAGAAGCGCCGCAATTCCATTTCCAACACAGCACTTGGGCGGCGGCAAGGAGAGATCTCCGAACAGGAACGCGCATTGCACCGGAAAATGGAGCAACTCGAGCGCGTGTTGGAGGAGGCTCCGCGCATCAAGGAAAAAGTGCACCGCAAAGAGCGCGATGAGTTGCTGGAACGGGCCGCCACCGACCCCACCCGCCGTGATCCTTTTCATTCCCTTGGCAGTGAATACGGACGCGACCCCCGCAGGGCCAAGACACACAGGGTGAGCCTCAAGACCGAGCGGGTCGCCGAGCGCAACCAGTTTATCCTGCTCCTGCTCATCCTGTTCCTCATCGGAATGATGGTGCTTTCCCGGCTGCCGACTTAGTGGGTGGGACCCATGGGTCGCATGGGGTTTCTACAGGCCGCCGAGCGAGCGCCACAGCATGCGGAGTCCCCCGCTGTTTTCATCGAGCGCGTCGAGCGCTCCGAAAAATTGGTCCTCATCCCATTCGGGAGCCGATGCCGCCTGTTGGGCGGCTTTTTTGAAAAAGCCCGCGAGGGGCAGGGTGAGGACGAAGTATTTCTCAACGCGCCCGGAATCTCCCATCCACTTCATTACGCACTCCGCCGGTCCCAGCCCAAGCCAGTTGAAAAGCACTTTGCCCGCAGGTGCGTGGTAATTCCAAAATGTCCGGTAAATCCGTTCCGGGGGCGGAAACCGGAACAGCACCATGGGTACCGGAATTCCGAATTCGGTGACGACGCCCGCCCGCAATTCGACCCGGTCTCCCGTGAGCAAAATCTCTTCCGACCGCTCGCGCACGAGAAACTCCAGATGCGGATTGTCGCCTTCCGCAAACGCGTAGAGCACGGTGCCGGGTTCGGACTCCCGGAGCATGTCGAACGGATCGGGTTCGCCCATGCTCAGCCTCCGGCGGCGACGCGCAGCACGAGGAGGGAATCCCCGTCGTGAACCGGGCGGGTGTCCCATTCCGAACGCAGCAGTGCCGAGCCGTTGTGCTCGACGAGCAGTGTCTCGGGCGGCAATCCCATGGATTCCATCAGGGTCCGCACCGTGCAGGGTGCGGGCAGTTCGCGGGGCTCGCCATTGAGGGTCACCGTGATCATGGATTGAGAATGGCGGCGTCCCAGTCTTTCCAGACCGGTTCGAAACCGCGCAGGCGCAGCATTTCGGCCACTTGCGAAGCGGACCGCTCGTCGGCGATGCAGAATTGTTCCGCCGCGCGCGCCTCGGGCGGCAGGATGCCGGGGTCGATTTTGCGCCCGCGCACGGTATGGTGCAGGGTTTCTTTTCCTTCGCCGGTATAGCCGCCCGGTTCGGTATGGCTTCCGGCGCTCATCATGGTGATCCCGAGGGGCAGAACGGCGTCGCGCAGTGCGCGGGATTCGCGTGTGCTGAGCACCAGCCCCACCGTGGGAAAGGTCACGCGCAGGGCGCACAGCAGCCGCACAAAATCGCGGTCCGGCAGAGAATGCCCGGGCTCAAATTCCCCCGCGGCGGGACGGAGGCGGGGCAGGCTCACGGTGAGTTGGGCCTGCCAGCAAACGCGCTGCAAATGTTCGAGATGGGCCGCGAGCGCGACGGCATCTTCCTCCCATTTCCAGAGGCCGAACAGTGCTCCGATGCCGATCCGGCGGAAGCCCGCCTCATGGGCGCGCTCTGGAGTGGCGAGCCGCCAGTCGAAATCCCGTTTCGGTCCGGCGGTATGCATCTCCGCATAGGTCGGGCGGTGATAGGTTTCCTGATACACCACCAACCCCTCCGCACCGGCCCGCACCAGCGGACGGTATTCGCCGGCCTCCATGGGGCCGATTTCGAGCGAGACGCCCGGGACAAACGCCGCGAGGCGGCTCACGCATTCCTCCAAATACCCGGAGGAGACAAACTTGGGATGCTCGCCGGCCACCAGCAGGATGTTGCGGAATCCCTCCGCCACGAGATGCCGGGCTTCGCGCTCCACCTGCTCCGGGGAGAGCGTCACGCGCAGAATGGCGTTGTCCCGCGAGAACCCGCAGTATTTGCAGTTGTTCACGCACTCGTTGGAAAGATACAGCGGAGCAAAGAGCCGCATGGTCCGTCCGAAATGACGCAGCGTGATCCGGTGCGCCTCCGCCGCGAGCCGCTCCAGCGGGGCACCGTCCATCGGCCCGAGCAGGGCGCGAAACCGGCGTACCAACGGAGACGGCGCGGTGTCCAGACGGTTGAAAACTTCGACGAAAGACATGGGATGCCGGTCAGGCCCGGATTCGGACCGCGTGGCGCTTGTCGAGCCGGAGAATGTCTTCAGGCGCAAAGGCGATCACCGCTTTGGCGTTGGTGATTTTGTTGCCGTTATGCTGGACGCTTCCGCCTTCGACGAGCCGGCGGGCATCGCCCCGGGATTTCGTCTGGCCGAAGCCCTGCTCGAATCCCGCGAGCACGGCGGACACGATGTCGGAGCCAATGCCATTGAGGGAAAGGGTGGGCAGGTCCGCGTGTTCCAGATCGCGGCGGCTGAAGCGGGTGTTGAAATCCTCGAGCGCGGTGGTGGCGGCGTTTGCGTCGTGGTAGAGCGCGGTGAGTCGGCGGGCCAGTTCTTTCTTGGCGTCCATCGGATGTCCGGGCGGCACATCCTCGCCCAGCAGCAGCAGATAGTAGTGCTCCATGAGAGCGTCGGAAATGCTCATCACCTTGCCGAACATATCGATCGGGGGCTCGTTGACGGCGATGTAGTTGCCCAGGCTCTTGCTCATTTTCTGGACGCCGTCGAGCCCTTCGAGGATGGGCACCATAAAGGCGACCTGCTGCGGCTGGCCTTCTTCCTTTTGAAGATCGCGTCCGACCAGGATGTTGAACAACTGATCCGTCCCGCCGATCTCCACATCCGCGCGGATTTTTACCGAGTCCCAGCCCTGCATGATCGGATACTGGATTTCGTGGGCGTGGATGGCCTGGCCTTTCTCAATGCGTTCCCGGAAATCCTCGCGCTGGAGCATCTGCTGGAGCGTGACCCGGGAGTTGAGGCGGATGACCTCTTCGAAGGGCATGATCTCGAACCATTCGCCGTTGAAAACGATCCGGGTGCGCGCCGGGTCGAGGATTTTGAAGGCCTGTTCCTGATAGCTGCGCGCATTTTCCATCACCTCATAGTGGGAAAGCTGGGGGCGGGTCGCGGAACGCCCGCTCGGGTCGCCGATCATCGCCGTGAAATCCCCGATGATGAGCACCGCGTTGTGTCCGAGATCCTGGAATTGACGCAGCTTTTGCAGCCCCACCGTGTGTCCGAGATGAATATCCGGCGCCGTGGGATCCACGCCAAGCTTCACCGTGAGCGGGCGGTTCTCCGCCAGCTTGGCCAGCAGTTCCTGCTCGCTCAAGATCTGCGCGGTGCCGCGTCGCAGCAACTGGAGGCTCTCGGAAGGTGTCAACATAGCCCGCGACAGTAAGCCTCTTCGTGCGCCGGCGTCAATTCCTGAAGCGGCGGAAACAACGCGGATGTGCCGGCAAAATCCCCACATCCTCTGTCTTGTTGGCATAGCCGTGTCTGTGACAAGCCCCAATCCTGACGATCAAGATGTCGCATGGTTGCGGCTGGTGAGTTTGTGGCAGGGGCAGCTTGCCCCTGCTCTTGCTGCTGCCAAGGGCAGAAGCAACCCTGTCAAGTTTGCGATCGTCAGGATTGGGGTGACAAGGGCAGTCCCGCTCCTTCCGGAGCGGGCTACAGGCTGCTTTCGTAGCCCGGCGCGGGAGCGTCGGGATCTTCCAGTGCTGATGATCGGATCGGGGCTCGACTTGTGTGATACGCTCTGCGGAATGGATCCGACCGAAGCCCGCGTGGCCCTCAACATGCTCCCCCGTCTGGGGCCGGTCCGCCTGCGCAGTCTTCTCGACACATTCGGCTCCGCCGAGGCCGTGTTGCGCGCTCCATTTGACCGGCTTTGCGGAGTGGACGGTGTCGGACCCGAGGTTGCCCGGAGCATTTCATCCTGGGAAAGCAGCATCGATCTCGCGGAAGAACTCCGCCGGGCCGCGGATTTTGGTGCCACCATCCTCACCCAGGACAACCCCGAGTATCCGAGGCTGCTCCGCACCATCCACGATCCGCCCACCGTGCTCTACGTGTGGGGCCGGGTGGAGGAGCGCGACGGACATGCGGTGGGGGTCGTGGGCTCGAGGCGGACCACGCATTACGGACTCGAATCCGCCAAGAAACTCTCCTACCAGCTCGCCTACGCCGGGCTCACCGTCGTGAGCGGCCTGGCCCGCGGCATCGACACGGCGGCGCATCAGGGCGCGCTTGCCGCCAAAGGCCGCACCATCGCCGTGATCGGTGCCGGTCTGGAGGAGTTGTATCCGCCCGAGAATGCCGCGCTTGCGGAAAAAATCGCGGCCCAGGGCGCGGTGGTGAGCGAATTTCCGATGTCCACCAAGCCCGACCGCCAGACATTCCCCATGCGCAACCGGATCGTGAGCGGCTGGTCCTTCGGCCTGCTGGTGGTCGAGGCGGGCCTCAACAGCGGGGCGCTCATCACCGCCAACCAGGCCGCCGATCAGAACCGCTCCCTGTATGCCGTCCCCGGCCCCATCGACCGGCCCTCCTCGCAGGGCACAAACCGCCTTATTCAGCAGGGGGCCAAACTCGTGACGGGCGCCGGCGACATCCTTGAGGATATGCAGATGCTCTTTCCCAACGTGCCCGAGCTGCCGCAATCCCGGCCCGCCGCGCAGCTCACGGAGAATGAACAGGCGATCTACGACGCCCTGGGGGAAGGGGAGACCGATCTGGACGACATCGTCACAAAATCGGGTTTGCCAATCGCCACCCTCTCTTCTACGTTGCTCGCCCTCGAAATCAAAAAGCTGGTCAAACCACTGCCGGGGCAGCGTTATGTCCGGTTGCTCTAACCGAATCCATCATGGGAAAAACACTTATCATCGCCGAAAAGCCCAGCGTCGCCACCGATCTCGCGAGGGCACTCGGCAAGGTTCCCAAAAAGGGCGATGTCTATGAGAACGACCAGTTCGTCATCACCTCCGCCGTCGGGCATGTGGTGGAACTGGAGATGCCGGAGGATATCGACAAGAAAAAGTACGGGTTCTGGCGTCTGGAAACCCTCCCCATTATTCCCGAGAAATTCGGACTCAAACCCTCCAAAGAATCCAAGGACCGCCTGCTCCTCTGCAAAAAGCAGCTTTCCCGCAAGGACATCGACGCGGTCGTCAACGCCTGTGACGCCGGACGCGAGGGCGAGCTGATTTTCGCGTATCTCTACCAGTTCGCAAAATGCAAACTGCCCGTGAAACGCGCCTGGATGCAGACCATGACCCATGACGGCATCCGGTCCGCGTTTGAGCATCTGCGGGAGGGCCGGGAGATGGGCGGGCTGGAAGCCGCCGCCCGCTGCCGCTCCGAGAGCGACTGGCTCATCGGGATCAACGGCACCCGGGCGCTCACCAAGCGGATGTTCGGCTCGCGGGCGGGCAACGTCGCCTCGGTGGGGCGTGTGCAGACTCCCACGCTCGCCATTGTGTTCAAGCGCGAGCTGGAGATCCGCAATTTCGTGCCCCGGGATTTCTGGCGGGTCACGGCCACGTTCCAAATCGCGGCGGGCACGTACGAAGGGGTGTATCAGCGGCCCGATTTCAAAAAATCCGACGGGAACGACCTGGACCGCATCGACCGGGTCTGGGAAAAAGCCGTTGCGGACGCCGTGTTCGCGGCGTGCTCGGGACATCCCGTGGCGGTGGTGCGCGAGGAAAAAAAATCCGCCTCACAGGTTTCGCCGCGTCTTTACGATCTCACCACGCTCCAGCGGGAGGCGAACAACCGCTACGGACTCCCGGCGCGGCGCACGCTGCAAATCGCACAGGCACTGTACGAGCGGCACAAGGTGATCACTTATCCCCGCACGGATTCCCGCGCCCTGCCCGAGGATTACATCCCCACCTGCCGGCAGACGCTCTCCGCTTTGCAGGGCGACCTCGCGGGGCATGCCCGCAAACTGCTCGACGCCGGATGGCTGCGGCCCAACCGGCGCATTTTCAATAATGCGGCCATCAGCGATCACTTCGCGATTATTCCCACCACGACCGCGCCCGGCCATCTCGACGACATGGAGGCGAAGGTCTATGACATGATCGCGCGGCGCTTTGTCGCCGCCTTCTATCCCGCCGCCGAGTTCGACGTGACCACACGCACCAGCACGATCACTCCGGGGCACGATTTCAAGACCGAAGGCAAGGTGCTCACATCCGCCGGATGGCTGGCCGTGTATGGCAAAACCGCCGTGGACGACGACGCGCCCAACGCGAAATCGCTGCCCGCTCTCTCCGACAAGGATGGCGGCAGGGCGGCCATGGTCGATGCGAAGCTGCTCGCCGAGACGACGAAACCGCCGCCCCGCTACACGGAAGCCACGCTGCTTTCCGCGATGGAAGGCGCCGGCAAGCTCGTGGAGGACGAGGATCATGCGGACGCCATGAAGGAGCGTGGTCTGGGTACACCGGCGACGCGGGCGGACATCATCGACGGGCTCATTTACCAGAAATACATGGAGCGCAACCAGCGCGAGTTGCTGCCCACGCCCAAGGCCGAGCAGTTGCTGGAGTTCCTGCATGCGGTGGCCGCCAGCGCGCTCACCGAGCCGCGCATGACCGGCGAATGGGAGTTCAAGCTCCGCCAGATGGAGCAGGGCCGCTACGATCGCACGGAGTTCATGCGGGAGATCGTGGAGGTCACCAGGGGAATCGTCGAGCGCACGAAAGGCTTCGAGGAAGACGACTCCAATCAGCGCGAGACAAGCATCATTTCACCCACCGACGGCAGGCCGATGTTTGAAACGTTGCGCGGTTACAAATCGCAGGATGGCACCCTCATGGTCTATAAAGTCATCACCGGCCGCAAGATGGAGGAGGCCGAGATCCAGCAGCTCGTCCGGGACGGCGAGGTCGGACCGCTGGACGGCTTTGTCTCGCCGCGCACCGGCAATCGGTTTCCCTCCAAACTGCGCATCGTGGACGATCCCAAGAACGAGGGGAAACGCAGGGTGGAACTGGATTTTGGCAACAAGGTGGATGTGGAGGCACTCCTCCCGATCTGGACCGACCCCGCCACCGGCGCGGAGTTGTGCGAGGCACCCACCAATTACATCCTGCGCGAACGCGACGGGGACGCCTGGAAACAGGCTTTTTCCGTCGGGCGCCTCATGTGCCAGAAAGCCATCACTCCCGAGCAGGCCGTCGCGCTCGTGCGGGAGGGGAGGACGGAGATTATCCGGGGGTTCATTTCGAAAAAAGGACGTCCGTTCGATGCCGCATTGGTGCGCAATGGAGCGCGCATTTCCTGGGAGTTCCCGCCGCGGGAAGCCAAGCCCGGCGGCAAAGCACCCCGCGCCCCCAAAGCGCCGCCCGACCTCAGCAAGGCCCTGAAACTGGGGACCAGCAAGCTCCACGACGGCGATCTCCTCCAGACCGCCGACGCCTACCTGGTGAGCAAGCCAAACGCCGACGGTTCCTCCCGCATCGTGTTCGAACTCAAACGCACGCTTTGCGGCGCGGAGATCGTGCCGGAAGAAGTCGAACGTCTTTTGGAGACCGGGAAGACCGGCCTCATCCAGGGATTCGTCTCCAAGCGGGGCAGCGCATTCAGCGCGTTCCTTTCTCTTTCCAAGGACAAGAAAAAAGCGGAGTTCGAGTTCGAGGAACGCGGTGGGGGTTCGTCCGCCCCCAAGCCCAGGCGGGCCGCAAAATCCAATGCCTCCAAATCCGCATAGTCCTCCGGCATCCCCCTCACCGATGGAGGGTCAGCATCCCCGCCTGACCGTGCTCCGTAGCCCGCTCCGGGAGGAGCGGGACGAACCCCGGACATGCCGGAGGATGTCCCTCCAGGCGGGCGGGCGGGTGGGTGGTCCGACCTTTCAACGGATGCTTCTGGGGCTTTTGCTGTTCGCGGTCCCCCTTTCCTCCGTGAAGGCCCAAACGCCTGCACCTGCGGTGCCGCTCCGGATCGATCTGCGGCAGGCGATTGAAATGGCTTTGGCGCGCAACTACACGATCCGGGTGCAACGATTTGACCCCGCGCTGGCGGATGCCAACCTGCTCTCCAAACAGGGGGTCTTCGATCCCGCTCTGGAACTGGAATATCTCCATTCCGAAACGACCGATCCAAGGGATCCGGATTTTCCGAATCTGGCAAAAAACCTCGACGTGCAAGAGGACTACCGCGCGGCCATCACCGGACTCCTGCCCACAGGCATGCGCTATAGTCTTGTGGCGAAATCCGGACGCGCCTTCGAGCGAAGTATCACGCGCACGGAGAGCTTCACAACCTTCGCAGGTCTGGAACTGACCCAACCGCTGATCAAGGGCGGGGGCACCGCCGCCAATCTCGGTCCCATTCGTGTGGCCCGGCTGGGGCAGGCCATCTCGGTCTGGGATCTGCGCGCGGGCATCATCGATGTGGTCGCGGAAACCGTCCTTATCTACAACGACCTCTACTTTTCCATGCTCAATCTCGAGGTTGCCAAGCGTTCCCGGGACCTCGCCGCCCGTCTCCTGGAGGACAATATCCGCCGCGCGGACATCGGCACCATGTCGCCCCTGGATGTCACCGAGGCCCGCGCGGATCTCGCCACCCGGGTCGAGGACATCCTGCTCGCCGAACAATCCGTGCGCGAGAACCGCAATTTTCTCAAACGCCTTGTCACGGATGATCTGGAGACTCTGCTGGATCTCAGACTCGACATTTCCAGCGCCCCCGCGATCCAGCCGCCGGAGGAGGATGTCCGCGCGGGAATTCTGCGCGCTCTCGAGAACCGTCCCGACTACCGCTCCGCACTCCTGGCCCTTCAGCAGAAAAAAATCACACTGGTCATGAAACGCAACGACAGCCTGCCGGAATTGGATCTCCTGGCCAGTTTCGGTGCGAACGGTCTGGATCAATCGCTCGCATCCAGCTTCGAACGATTGGGCGACAATCGGGGCACGGAGTGGACTCTGGGGGCGACCCTGCGCGTTCCGGTTCCCAATCGGGAAGGCCGGGGCAATCTCGATTCCGCCAGGATCGAAGTGGAGCGCGCGCTCCTGGATCTCAAACGCCTGGAGCAGGACATCATCGTCGAGATCGACAATCTCGCGGCCCGCATCGCAAGCACCCGGGCCCGCATCAAGGCCGCCGCTCAATCCCGCGTGTTTGCCGGGGAACGCCTTGATGCCGAGGAAAAGCGCCTGCTGGCGGGCGTGGGCACCACGTTTTTCCTGCTCGACGCACAGAACTCCTACGCTGCGGCCGAGGTGGCGGAATTGCGCGCCCACACCGACTTCAACAAGGCCGTGGTGGAATACGATCGCGCCACCGCCCACACCCTCACCCGCCACATGATTGTCTCGGAACCATGAACGCCGGGCATTGGCTCTGGGAGAACGGCGCGTGGTCGAGTCCGGCACTTCTGCCGGTCACCGACCGCGCGTGCCGTTACGGCATGGCTTTGTTTGAAACAATCCGCATCGGGGCGGGCGCACCCGTCCAATGGCGGGAACACGCCGCCCTGCTTGCGCAATCGGCATCGGAAGCCGGATTCCCTGTTCCCGACGGCGTATTGGACGGGATCCCGGCCCGCATCGCGGAGTTCGGGATCGGGGAGGGGATGCTCCGGGTCTATCTCACCGCCGGCGACGGTGGCCCGGGCGATCCCGTCGTTGCACCGCGCGTTTTTCTGCTAACCGAGAAGCGCTCTCCGGCCGAGCCCGGCTTGGTGGCCACTTTGGAAATGGCGGATACACCGCATCATCCCCCGCCGCACGGATGGAAGACGGCAAATTACTGGGCGAATCTCCGGGCATTGGACGAATCCCGGAGCAGGGGTGCGGACGAAGCGCTGTTGTTTGGACCCTCCGGCGATCTCATTTCTGCGTGCATGGCGAATGTTTTTCTCTGCAAGAACGGCGGCCTCCTCACCCCCGATCTCTCGGGCGGGGCCCGTCCGGGCGTCGTGCGGGCCTGGGTGTTGCGGCATTTCGATGTCCAGGAAATCCGTCTGGATCGGGAGGCTGTGGAGAGCGCCGATGAAATCTTTCTCACCAGCAGCGGCGTCGGAGTGCGTCCGGCATGCCTGATCGGAAAATCCGCGCCCCATCCCCGGACGCTTGAAATTGCCGGGCGGTATTGGACGTGCCGTTTTGAGGACTGACGCAGGAGGACTTTTTGCTTTCCTGCGGGCGTTCTCCCGCTAAAGTCCGTGCTCCATGATGCAAACCACTCTTATTCTTCTGAAACCCGATTGTGTCGCCAAACGCCACGTTGGAGAGACTCTGCGCCGGTTCGAGGCCGCCGGGTTCCAGATCCGCGGCTGCAAGATGATGCGTCTTGAAAACGCGGTTCTCGAGGAACACTACGCCCACATCGCCGCCAAACCCTTTTTCCCGGAGGTCCGGGATTTTATGCAGGAAAGCCCGGTCATCGCCGTGGTGCTCGCGGGAGAGAATGCCGTGGATGCCGTGCGGACGCTCACCGGCCCGACCGACTCCACCAAGGCGGACAAAGGCACGATCCGGGGCGACCTGGGCGTCAACATGATGCGCAACATCGTCCATGCCTCCGACTCGCCGGAGACCGCCGCCGCCGAGATGAAGCGCTTTTTCAAGGACGGCGAGCTGTTCGAGTACGCGATGGCCTGACTGGCCCATCGTCGGATGGGATATCCCCCGGGCATGTCCGGGTTTTTTTTTCATGGATGCGTCCGAACCCCGCCAGTGCGGCCCGGCGTGGACGCTGACCCTTGAGATACAGGAAAGCAGGTATCGGGGCATGGACTCAACGTAAAAGAAACAGCAATTCTCATTTTGATTTGAATGGTGGGGGTGGCATCACCTGGAGGGTCAGCGTCCTCGCCTGACCGTGGCTCCAACCCAGGTCAGGACAGGAGTCTGACCCTCCACGATCCTCCGCAATGATCGGTCTTGGAATCAAAATGAGAATTGCTGTGAAACCCGAATCATTACGATCCTCTGGAGGAAATGGAAAAAATGGGGGGATGGTGGGGGGTGCGATCCCGCTCCTCCCGGAGCGGACTACAGGCGGTTTCGTGGCCCTGCGCGGGAGCGCAGGGATCCGCCAATCCTAATGATTGGGGTGTAAAAGAAAGGGGAGCGGTTGAAAATCCCACGGCCCCTGATCCCTTTCGTGAACTTTCGCGGTTTTCGTGGTTTGGTATTTCTGTTTTCGGGTTGGGCGCGCTTTTCTTATTCAAAATTTCCACTGAATCCACTTTGTCTCATCGATTTCTTCTGAAGGTCCCGCT
Source organism: Chthoniobacter flavus (assembly GCA_020718605.1). Taxonomy (GTDB): domain Bacteria; phylum Verrucomicrobiota; class Verrucomicrobiia; order Chthoniobacterales; family CAKUMP01; genus DYRR01. The sequence goes on from DYRR01000039.1 coordinate 16,955, forward strand.
TTGGCGTTACACGTATTCAAGAATTGTGCCAATTCTGTCGCGATAAAATGACCGAGGGCGTTATTCGGTGTTCTCCTAAATAGGGCAATTGAACCGCTAATGAACTACCGACACTAATGAACTACCGACTTGCAAAAGGTGAATCGTTCACCTGCCGGGTGAACAGTTGTGTCGTTGTATCTTACTTATTTTCAATGTTTTATTCGTTCAATGTTTTATTCGCGTTCATTGGCGTCCATTTGCGGTTTTTAGGTTTTTATACAGGGTGATTGCCGATTTTTGCTGAAAAACAGGGGTTTAAAAATTATTTTCTGGTATAGTTCAAAAAAATATTGACAATCTGTACGCAGGGGG
>DYRR01000176.1 GCA_020718605.1 Chthoniobacter flavus
CGGCGTCGCCGACATGCTCGCCTACGCCAACACCACCCCGACATTTTTCATCTGAGGAGGTCGCCGGGTCCGCTGGCGTTATCATTGGTTGGCCTGGTCGTGCTGTCTTTGTGCCTCCAGGTGAAATGGCTCTACGCTCCAAGTCTTGCCATAATCACCGGCGGGCGCCTCCGCCCCGCATGCCGCCGATGGCTTCGAAGATGCTGGTGATGATGGAATAGACCACGAGTCCCACCAGCAGCGCGATCACGACGATGACCACGGGCTGGATGAGTGCCGTGATGCGTTCGATCCTGCGGTTCATTTCTTTTTCGTAGCGGGTGGCGGCTTTTTCCAGCGAGTTGGAGAGGTCGCCGGTTTGTTCCCCCACAGCCACCAGATCCACAAATAAATCCGGAAACCCGCCCACCTTGCGCATGGCCCGCGAGAAAGAGCCGCCCTCACCCACGATTTCGATCACCTGACCCAGACGCTGGCGGATCCAGGTGTTGGGTGTCGCCCGCTCCATGAGCTTGAGGCCGGTGAGCAGCGGCAGGCCGTTGCCGACAAGGTTGGAGAGGGTCTGGCAAAATTGCGCGAGAAATCCCGAGGTCAGCACCGGTCCGATCAGCGGCAGGCCCAGGCGGACCCGGTCCCACCAAAGACGGCCCTCGGGTTTTTTGGTGACGAGATAAAACGCCAGCCATCCGCCAAGAAGCATTCCCAGAATGAGCCACCAGTATTGGGTGACCGCCGTGCTCATGCCGATGAGGACGCGGGTGGCTGCGGGCATTTTCTTTTCCGCATTTTCAAAAAGCACCACGAGCTGGGGAACCAGCACGCCCATGAAAAGCACCATCAAGAGCGCCCCGCATCCCACGATGAAGGCCGGATAAATGAGTGCCTGCACGATCTGGCTGCGCAGATCCTGCATCACGGTGAGGTATTTCACCTGACGCTTCAAAATCCGGGGCAGGGCACCGCTGATCTCCCCCGCCGACACAAGGCTGCAATAGAGTTCGCCGAAGCTGGGTGAGACCTTGCGGAGGGCATCGGAGAAATTGCCGCCGTCGCGCACATGCTGCCGCAGAGCGGTCGCCACGCCGCGCAGGACCGGGGTTTGCTGGCGCTCTTCGATGATCCGCAGGGCACCCTCGAGCTGGAGTCCGGCATCGAGCAGGTCGCTCAATTCCTCGGTGAAAAAAATCACCTGGTTGCGGTTGAGCCGCACCGGGCCCGTGGAGGCCGGCGGCGCGTCCGACTCCGATTTTCCATCGGCGGCTGTCGGTTCCCTGCTCGAAAGGGAGAGGGGTTGGAGACGGTCGCGGTCGAGCTGGGCATGGGCTTCCGATTTGGTCCGGGCCTCCAGCTCGCCCTGCACGCGGGTGCCGTCGGCTCGGATGGCGTCATATACGAAAGTGGGCATGGGGTGGTAGGATAGCAGGAGCGCGTCGTCTGACAACCCTTCGTGCACGGGTTGCATATCGCCCCAATCGTTAGGATTGGCAGATCCCTGCGCTCCCGCGCGCGCAGAGCTACGAAGCAGCCTGTAGCCCGCTCCGGGAGGAGCGGGATCGCGCACCGCACAATCCCCCTATTTTTTCCATTTCCTCCAGAGGATCGTAATGATTCGGGCATATCGGGCTGCCAAATCCGCACATCCGCATGTATTTCGCTTTGCCCAATCGCCGGGCTGCTGCCAATGTTGCCCATTCCCATGCGCATCCATCGTCCATCCGATCCCGATTATTCACAGTCCATCGCCAAGCTTTTCCGGCGAAGCGAGCCCGACCCGGCCGTTGCCCGCACGGTGAGAGAGGTCATCCGCGCGATTCGCGCGAAGGGCGACGCCGCGCTGCTTCGGTTCACGGAAAAGTTTGGCGGCCCGCGTCTTGCCCCGGCGGATTTGATGATTCCCCCGGAAGAGTTCCGTGCGTCCGTGCGCGGGGTGGATTCCGGGGTTCGTGCCGCGCTGCGCGAGGCCCGCGCCAATGTGTCCGCGTTTGCCCGGAAAAGTCTTCGGCGTGACTGGGCCATGCGCAACCGTCAGGGCGCACGGGTTGGCGAGCGGTTCGATGCGTTCCGCCGCGTTGGGATCTACGTGCCGGGCGGCACCGCGCCGCTCGTGTCCACGGCGGTGATGACCGTGACACTCGCGAAAACCGCCGGGGTGGGGGAGATCGTGGTGGCGACTCCCGCCGGGGCGGATGGGCGGGTGGCACCGGCATTGCTGTGGGCGCTGCGTCTCTGTGGGGCGACGGAGGTTTACCGTGTCGGGGGTGCCCAGGCGGTCGCGGCACTGGCGTTTGGGACGGAATCCATCCGGCCCGTTCAGAAAATTTTCGGTCCCGGCAATGCATATGTGGTCGAGGCAAAGCGGCAGGTCTTCGGGCGGGTCGCCATTGATCTCATTCCGGGCCCCAGCGAGGTGTTGGTGGTGGCCGACCATCGGGCCGAGCCGGCCTGGATCGCGGCGGATCTTCTCGCCCAGGCCGAGCACGGGAAGGGCAGTGTGGCCGGGTTGCTCACTCCTTCCGCCAAAGTTCTGCGCGCGGTGGAACGGGAGATCGCCCGCCAACTCCCCGCGCTGTCCCGCGCCTCTCATCTCGCACCGGTCTTGGAGAACAACACCTTTCTCATCCAAACCCGCTCTTTGGACGAGGCTCTGCGGCTTGCGGACGATTTCGCACCGGAACACCTCTCGCTTTTCATCAAGGACGCGCGGCGCGAATCTGTAAAAATTCGTTCGGCGGGTGCCATTTTCCTTGGGGACAAATCGCCGGTCGCTGCGGGTGATTTTCTGGCCGGACCCAGCCATGAGCTTCCCACCGGTGGCGCCGGGCATTCTTTTCCGGGGCTTACGGTGGACCAGTTCCAGAGGCGCACCAGTCTGCTGGAATTCGACGCCCGCTCCATCGCGCACAGCGCTCCGCTTATCGCCGCATTGAGCGCCGCCGAAGGGCTCGACGCCCACGGGCACTCGGCCACGATACGGATTACTCCGGCATAGCCCGGGGCAGGATGAAAATCATCGACATCCATGTTCATGCGGTGGGCAACGGAAGGTCCGGGTCCGGTTGTGTGTTGCACCCGGCCCGTGGTTTTCAAAAGCTTATCGCATCCTTCTTTCTGCGCAGGCTGGGTCTGCCGCCGTCCGCCATGGAGGGCGATCTTGACACGCTCTACGTGGAGCGTCTGCTGGCCATGATTCGCGAATCCAGCGTGGACGCTGTCGTGCTGCTGCCTTCCGAGCGTCCCCACGATGAAAAGGGGCGTCCGATTCCGGGCAAAGACTGGCTGTTCGTTCCGGACTCCCATGTTCTGGACCTTGCGGAGCGGCACCCGGAATTATTGCCTGCCATCTCGGTGCATCCCGCCCGGGCGGATGCGATGGACCGGCTTGAGGAAGGCATTGCCCGTGGGGCGGTGCTCTACAAATGTCTTCCAAACTGCCAGAATATCGACTGCAACCTGCCGGCCTACCGTCCGTTCTGGGAGCGGCTTGCCGGGGCGGGCATTCCGCTGCTTGCCCATACCGGCGGCGAGTTGACCCTGCCCGTCGTGCGTGCCGACCTCGCCGATCCGCGCACGCTGCGGGTGCCGCTGGAGTGCGGAGTCACGGCCATCGCGGCGCATTGCGGCACGCGCAGCGGCGGATGGGACCCCGATTATTTCGGCGGATTCCTCGACATGCTGGCGCAATATCCTCGCTTATATGGCGATTTGAGCGCGTTGAACCATCCGGTGCGCGGACATTGCCTGCGGCGGTGCCTTGAGCCCGATGTGGCCGTGCGCATGGTGCATGGCAGCGATTTTCCCGTGCCGGTGATGCCCATGGTGAATTGGGCGCGTGGTTTGCTGCCGTGGCGGGAGGTCGCCAGATGGCGCAATCACCCCAACCCCATCGAGGCGGATTACCAGATCAAAAAAGCCATGGGCTTTCCCGACTCCGTCTTCGAGCGCGCCGCGACGCTCCTGCGCGGGGCGCGTGATTGATCCCA
>DYRR01000040.1:0-11210 GCA_020718605.1 Chthoniobacter flavus
CGGCACGCAGCGTGTTCCGCGACGCGCAGGCAATGCTCGAGCGCATCATCGCCGCGTACAAGGCACGGATGGGCGACATCGCGAAGATTCGTTTGCCGGTGAGTTTGAAACTGAGCACCTGCAGGATTACCGAACTGGCTTCCAGGACAAAGACCCCCCCCACCAGGGCGAGCAGAATTTCCTGTTTGCAGGCGATGGCCATCACGGCGATCACCCCGCCGATCGCCAGGGATCCGGTGTCGCCCATGAAGACCTTGGCGGGATGGCAGTTGAACCACAGGAACCCAAGCGCCGCGCCGCACAATGCCATGCAGGGCACGCTGAGCTCCGCGCTGAGCGGGTTGAATGGAATCTGCAGATAGCCGGCGATATGGATGTGCCCGGCGGCATAGACCAGCACCGCATAGGTGAAGGCAACCATCGCAGAACAACCCGCCGCGAGTCCGTCCAGGCCGTCGGTGAGATTCACCGCGTTGGAACTGCCCACGATGACCAGCGCGAAGAATATCACCGCCCCGCCCCCGATCTGGAGAAGCGGTTGTTTGAAGAACGGCACATACAACTGGGTTGCCTGTCCGGATAACGCGGGATGCATGAGGAAAACCCCCCCCACAACCAGCGCCAGAAAGAATTGCGCAACCAGTTTGACCCGCCCCGGAATGCCGTCCGACTTTTTCTTTTTCACCTTCAAATAGTCATCCGCGAATCCAAGGGCACCGAGATAGACGACCGTGAAGAGGCTCAGCCAGACCAAAGGATTGGTGGGGCGCGCCCACAGGAGGGTGGAGATCCCCATCGCCCCGAGCAGCAACACCCCCCCCATGGTGGGGGTGCCGGCTTTGCCTCCGTGAAGTTCGTTGAGGCGGTGGACTTCCTCCTTGGTGCGGATGGGTTGTCCGGCCTTGAGCGAAATCAGTTTGCGGATCACCCGGTTGCCGAAGGTGATGCTGAGCAGGAATGCGGTGATGCCCGCAGCGAGGGCGCGGAAGGTCGTGTACTGAAAAACATTCAGTCCGCCAATGGTGTCGTGAAACTGGTGAAGGTAGTATAACATTTCAATGAAAGGGCTGTGTCATCCCGCATTTTCCAGGAGGTCAATCACGCGTTCCATGTGCGCCGATCTGCTGCCTTTGACGAGGAGCACATCCCCGGGTTTGTAGAAGCTGCGGAGACATTCCACGGCGGCCTCCGCATCGGGCACGAGACGGGTGTTCCGCAGGCCGGCCGCACGGGCGGCGCGTTCGGCGGACGCTGTCTCATCGCCAACCACAATGAGAAAATCGATCCCGCAGCGCGCGGCTTCCGCGCCGACCAGAGCATGGGCTTCCCCGGCCAGTTCCCCCAATTCCGCCATCCGGCCCAGCACCGCGATGCGTCGCCCCGCCACGGGCGATCCCGCAAGGGTCCGCAGAGCTGCGGTCATAGAGTCGGGGTTGGCGTTGTAGGTGTCGTCCAATACAATGAGTCCTCCGATCTGCCGGAGCTGGAGACGCCCGCCGGTGATGGGGGTGTCCCCCAGTGCCGCGCAGGCATCGGCCAGGGGAACTCCAAAATGCCGCGCTGCGGCGATGGCCAGGAGTGCGTTGGACACCATGTGGCGTCCGGGCACCGGCAGACGCAGAACGGCTTTTTCCTCCCCGGAAATCACCGTGCAGCGCGATCCGGCAAGGGCAAAGGCCACGTCCTCCGCGCGCACATCCCCCGCACCGATCCCGGCCCGGATCACCGGTGCGCGGGAACGCCCCGCGATCTCGTCGGTGAAATCATCGTGCGAGCAAAGAATCACCGCGCCACAGGGTGGCACGGCCTCGGCAAGCATCCCTTTTTCCCGGGCGATCGCCTCACGGGTCCGCATGAACTCGATATGGGCCATGCCGATGTGGGTGAGAACCGCCGCGTCGGGTTTCGCGATGGCGGACAACAGGGAGATGTCCCCCGGATGACTGAGCCCCATTTCCAGAACGGCAATTTCGTGGGAGTGCTCCGCGCGCAGCAGCGTGAGGGGAAGTCCGATATGATTGTTGAAATTGCCTGCGGTCTTGAGCACGCGGAACGCGGGCGACAATGCGGAGGCAAGAAAATCCTTCGTGCTGGTCTTGCCATTGCTGCCCGTGATCCCGATCACACGCATCGGAAGGCTGGCACGGTATCCGGCGGCGATCTGCTGCAATCCCAGCAGTGTGTCGCCCACCCGCAACAGCGGCAGCCCCCTTGGAATACTTCCGCGATAATCCTCCGCCACCATCGCGGCGGCGGCCCCTTTCTCCGCGATCTGCCCCAGATAATCGTGCCCGTCGAACCGGTCGCCGCGCAGCGCCACAAACAGGGCGCCGGCGGGAATGCTGCGCGAGTCGGTGGAAACCTCATTCAGCGCGACCGGCCCTTCCGGAGCCCCTTCGATACGGGCACCGGAAAACTGCGCGATCTGTGTGAGTGAAAGCGGGTCCATGAATCAGAGGGCGGCGGGCGGAGGGGGAAGTGCTTCGAGTGCCCAGCGGGCGACTTCCGAATCGGAAAAGGGAAGGCGTTGCCGGTCGATTTCCTGGTAGGTTTCGTGGCCTTTTCCCGCGATGAGAACGATATCCCTGGGTCCCGCAAGCGCGACGGCTTTGAAAATGGCTTCCTTGCGGTCGGCAATCGTTTCGTGCGCCGCGGTGCGGAATCCCACGCGCACATCGGCAAGGATGGCTTCCGGATCTTCCGTGCGCGGATTGTCGGAGGTGAGCACGGCGTAATCGGCGCCTTCCTCCACCGCCCGGGCCATGAGGGGGCGTTTGGTGCGGTCGCGATCGCCCCCGCAGCCAAACACCACGAGGACGCGGCGGGGATTCAATTCGCGCAGGGTCCGCAACGCATTGACAAGGGCGTCGGGCGAATGGGCGTAGTCCACGAAAATGCGGAAAGCGCGTTTGGCGGGCACGGCTTCGAGACGGCCGGGCACCTGCGGCGCATCGGCGAGCGCGCACACGGCGGGGCGCATATCCACCCCGAGCGCCGAGGCGGCGGCCAGGGCGGCCAGGGAATTGTAGATGTTGAACCGCCCGATCAAAGGCAGGCGCACCAGGAAACTCCGGCCCGGGGTCTGGAGCTGATAGGTCATGCCCTGGAAATCCATTTGGAAATTTCCCGCCCGAAAATCGGCGCGGCTTCCCATTCCATACGTGAGCACCTTCACATCCTTTGGCATGCGTTCGCGCAGCCTGGCCGAATGGGGATCCTCGAAGTTGAGCACCGCATGCGGGTGTTTGTTGTGCGATGCCGCGAGCCCCTCGAAAAGCCGGCGCTTGGCGGCAAAATAGGAATCCATCGTTCCATGGTAGTCGAGGTGGTCCTGTGTGAGATTGGTGAAGACCGCCACATCGAAGGCGATCTGATCCACGCGTCCCTGATCGAGGGCATGCGAGGAAACTTCCATCGAGACGGCTTTGCATCCCGCCGCCACCATCTGGCCAAGCAACGACTGGAGTTCCGCAGACTCGGGCGTGGTGTGGGGAGCGGGCAGCACGCGCCCGCCGATCTCGTATCGGATCGTGCCCAACAGCCCGCAGCGCATCATCGCGGTGTCCAGAAGATGCCGCACCAGAAACGCCGTGGTGGTTTTCCCATTGGTGCCCGTGACGCCGCACACCTTGAGGCTGCGCGAGGGATGCCTGTGGAAATTGGCGGCGGCGACAGCCATGGCGGACCGGGAATCCTCCACCTCGATGATGGTGGCGTTGACCGATGGGTGGGGCGTCTCGCAGAGAATCGCCACAGCCCCGGAGGCAATCGCCTGTCCTATGTGCGCATGACCATCGGTGTGTTGTCCGCGCAGTGCCACAAACAGATTGCCGGAAACCACCCGGCGGGAATCAAACGCCACGCCCGTGATGTCACGGGCGGTGTCTCCGCGGATGACGCGGATGCCGGGCACCGGAAGTATTTGTTCAAGACGCATGGGTCAGTCGCGGGAAATATCCGCCTGGGCGAGAGGAAGCGGAGTTTTATTGACGGGAATCGCCTCGGGAGTGAGATCCAGATAACGCACGGCTTTCTCGGCGATCCTGGCGAAGATGGGCGCCGCCACCAGCCCCCCGTAGTTTTCCCCGGGGGCGGTCCGGGCGTCATCGAGCAGGATCACCACCGCCATCCGGGGGTCGTTGGCGGGAATGAATCCCGCAAAGGACACCACGTACTTGCCCGGCGTATATCCGCCGTTGGGATCCACCCGCTGCGCGGTGCCGGTCTTTCCCGCAACGCGAAAACACTCCACCGAGGCGCGCACCGCGGTGCCCCGGGGACTCACCACTTCGACCATGGCGTCCCTGAGCTTGTTGGCCGCCGCCTTGGAGATGACCTCCCGCATTCTCACCGGCGGAAAATCCCGCAACAAACCGCCATTGGCATCGGTCACCGAACGCACGATACGGGTCTTCATCATCACCCCGTCGTTGGCGATCGCCGCAAAGGCCCGGGCAAGCTGGATCGGCGTCACACACACCGAATGCCCCATCGGAATGCGCGTGATCTCCAGCTTGGACCATTTGTTGGGGGCGTTGACCATGCCCGAAATTTCTCCGGGAAGTTCGATGCCGGTCTTTTCACCGAATCCGTACCGGCGGATGTACTCGTGAAAACGTTGCTCGCCCATTTGGATGGCGAGTTTGGCCACCCCGATGTTGCTGGATTTCACGATGATATCGTGAACGGAAAGATTGCCGTAGGGGTGGTGGTCGTTGAGAATCCTGCCACCCCATGGAAACCGTCCGCCTTCGCAGTAGATAATGGTCTCGGGTTTGACGTTGCCCTCCTGGAGTGCCGCGCCGACCGGCACAATCTTGAAAGTCGATCCCGGCTCCACCATATCGGCGATCGCGCGGTTTTTTCTCGATTCGGGATCCGCGTCTCCGGCGTTGTTGGGATCGAAGTTGGGCCGGGTGCTCATGGCAAGGACTTCCCCGGTGCGCGGATCCAGCACGACAGCCACCGCGCTGCGCGGCTGATATTGGGCGAATGCGGCCTCGAGTTCCTGCTCGACGAGATGCTGTAGACCCAGATCGATGGTAAGCCGCACGGTGGCCCCGTTGCGCGGCTGCTTCTCGGACCCGCGATAGAGCACGATTTCACGCCCGGTGCCGTCGCGCTCGCTGTAGCGGTACCCATTTTCCCCGCTGAGAACGCCGTCCATGGAACGCTCGATCCCTTCGACACCCGCGTGCTCACGGTTGGTGAATCCGATCACATGCGAGAGTTCCGGTCCGTTGGGATACACCCGGATCGTGCTGTCCTCGGAATAGATGCCGCGCAGCCTTTGCAGGGCCAATTGGGATTTGAGATCGCGGATGAGAATTTCCGGCACCTGGCGTTTCAGAATGATGTAGCGCCTGCCGGTGGCGAATTTTTCCAGCAGTTCGGTTTCCGAAAGCTCCAACACACCGGCGGTGATCGCCGCCGTCGCCGGGATATCGGTCATGATCGAGCAGTCCGCAATCACGTTGCCCACGGGACAGTCGTCGGCAAGCACTTCGCCCTTGGAGTCAAGTATCCGTCCGCGCCGGGCAAAAATCGGGGTTTTTGTGATGTTCTTCTTATCCGCCAACGCGGTGTATTTTTCGTGGCTGTTGATCTGCAGACAGACAAGCCGCATCGAATAGCCGCTGAACAGGAGACAGACGAAGAGGCAGACCCAGAATATCCGCTTTTTGGTGCGCCCGGGATTCATGGGGATCCGATCTGGTTGGATACGGCGCGCAGGCCGTTGCCGCCCGGGGTGAGGGTGCCGGTGTTGAGGCGCACGATCCGGTCGCCGGTGATGGGAACGAGACAAATGAAGCCCGCCCGCATTTTCTGTTCCAACACCCGGGGGGAACTCTGGGATGCGATCTCGGTGCGCAGCGTGGCGTTGTCCTCCTGAAGAATCCGCAGGCGGTTCTCAAGATCTTTGCGCTGCTTGGCCAACGCATGCATGGTGTTTGTGGCGGAAACAAGCCCCAGCCCCCACATGGCAAAAACCCCGATGCCCACCACCATCAACGCGATATGGTTGTTGCGGACAGGACCGGCTCCCTGATGATGATTGCGATTCATGATGATCTCCTTTCAGCGCCGCGCAACCGGGCACTGCGCGCCCTGGGATTGACGGCGCATTCCTCCGGCCCGGGAGCGACCGGAGTGCCCGGCACGGAAATAAAAAAGTGACGCGGGTTCGGACGGGGCATCGGCCATTCGGGCCGGTCGAGCGTGGCGGCGCAGGTGTCCTTGAAAAAATGTTTCACGATGCGGTCTTCGAGCGAATGAAAGGTGATCACCGCGATGCGTCCGCCCGGATTGAGCAGAGCCGGCGCGGCTTCAAGCACCGCCTTCAGCGCCCCCAGTTCGTCATTCACCGCGATCCGCAACGCCTGGAACACCCGGGTCGCCGGATGGCGGGGGCCCGTCCGTGGCGCGGCCCGCTCCACCGCCTCCGCCAGTTGGCCGGTTGTGGTGAAGGGCGTCTTGTCCCGATCCGTCACCAACCGGTGAACGATGCTCCTGGCTCTGGGTTCCTCGCCATATTCGCGAAAAATCCGCTCCAGTTCCTCCCGGGACGCCGTGTTGACAAGGTCTGACGCCGGGGCGCCCGAGCCGCAGTCCATGCGCATGTCCAGGGGTCCGTCCTGCTGAAAACTGAATCCGCGCTGCGCCGTGTCGAGTTGATGCGAGGAAACGCCCAGATCGAGCAGGATGCCATCCACCCGGGTGATTTCCAGTTCCGCGAGCAGGCGGGGCAGGTCCCGAAAATCGCCCTGGACCGGCGTGAACCGCTCCCCTGCGGCCCGGAGTTCCTCGCGCGCGTACGAGAGGGCGTCGGCGTCGCGATCCACTCCCACTACCATGGCCCCGGATGCCAACAACAGTCCCGTATGACCCGACCCACCCAGGGTTCCGTCCACAATGAGACGTCCCTGTTCGGGGCGCAGCACCCGCACCACTTCCGTGGTCAGGACCGGTTGATGATAAAATTTCAATTGCATCTCCAAAATATTTTTCGTCGGACGCACTCGTCCGCCATGCCCGACCTCGGCCAATATTCTTCCCGGAATCGGGTGCCGACGGGTCCTCGGGCTCGAAGATCGGTCAAAACCGTTGTCCGCCCGCGCCGCGACATTCCGAAGCCGGTTCCTTCATAGGCATCAAAGCCCCACCAGGTTGGCCACCTGCTGGTATGTCGGAGTTTCGTGCTTGGAAATCTGTTCCCATCGCGCCGGATCCCAGATCTCGAAGCGCGAATGTCCGCCCACCAGCATCACCTCATCCTTGAGCCCCAGCGCGGCCCGCTGGTCCTCGGGAAGCAGGATTCGGCCCTGGCGGTCGGTGACGCATTGTTTGGCCCGGGAATAAAACTGCCGAATGAATATCCGCCGGTCGGCGGGGGTGATCGAGGGATTGCTGTTCACCTGCTCGCCCACCCGGTCGAACTCCCCCGGAGGGAGGACAACCAGAAACCCGTTATTCTGATCGGGCACAGAGAAAAACTCCTCCCCATCGGTGGCCCGACGCCAGACCGCAGGGATGGTGACGCGATTTTTTTCATCCATCGCGTGACGGAATTCCCCGGAAAAGATCCGGCGTATATTCTCTGGGGTAATCATAGGGTTAAGGTTCCACTGCTAAACACAATTCGCCACTTCGACCCACTTCTACCCATTTTCTTCATCACCGGTCAATAAAAATATTGGGCCATGGGCATTAAATTTTTGCCCCGATCCATGTCTTCACGGAAGATCCGAAAAAAAACGAAGTTCGCACAAATGTGCGGAGAGATTCCGAATTCATGCGCCTGCCGAATTTGCCTACCACCCAATCGTTAGGATTGGCGGACCCCTGCGCTCCCGCGCAGAGCTACGAAGCCGCCTGTAGCCCGCTCCGGGAGGAGCGGGATCGCGCACCGCACAATCCCCCCATTTTTTCCATTTCCTCCAGAGGATCGTAAGGATTCGAGCGCAACCGCAGCGCCCGAGTGTCAGGCCAGGCGGCCGCAGCAGGCCTTGTATTTTTTCCCGCTGCCGCAGGGGCAGGGTTCGTTGCGTCCGACCTTCTGCGCGGGTCGACGAATGGGGAGGTCGAGGGTGAGTTCCCCGGGATTTTCGGAGGCCGCAGGGCGTCCGCCGAAGAGGCGGGCGGCGTCCATTTTTCCCGAAGTCGGCTGGGCCGGGGCCGGGGATGAGGAAGCGGAGGCAGTGCCCGGTGAGCGGAGGTTGAGAGAAAGGCTGGCGAGGAAATTTTCGAAGGCCTGTAGGTTGGTCGTGCTGCGGAAGAGATTGTTGAGCACCTCATTCTTCATGTTGTTCATGAGTTCGACGAACATCGAGTACGCCTCGGTCTTGTATTCCACGAGTGGATCCTTCTGGCCGTAGGCGCGCAGATACACGCCTTCCCGCAGCGAATCCATCGCATAGAGGTGCTCCTGCCAGAGACGGTCGATGGCGTTGAGAAGCACGTAACGCTCCAGCCCGCGGAGGGCGTCGGTGTCCTCGTGCCCGCATTTTTTCTCGTAGGACGTCTTGATCCGATCGACGAGGAACTCGCCGTTGGCTTCGGTGGAGCGGCTCTCAAACTGCGCTTTCCCGGGAGTGAGCCCGAGCGGGAAGGTGGTGTTCACCCAGTTGATGAGGCCGGCGTAGTCGGGCGGCTCGCCCTCGCCGTTTCCCAGGAATCCCGCAACCCGCATGGGCACCATTTCGTCGATCGCCTCGAAAATGAGACGGCGTGTGTCGTCGGATTCGAGCACCTCATTGCGGTATCCATACACCACGGCGCGCTGCTGGTTCATCACGTCGTCAAAGTCCAGGGTGCGTTTGCGCATGAGGTAGTTGCGTTGTTCCACCCGTTTCTGGGCGGTTTCGACGGATTTATTGAGCCACGGATGCTCCAGTTCCTCGCCCTCTTTCATCCCGAACCGCTCCATGATCTTGGTCATGCGGTCTGCGGCGCCGAAGTTGCGCATGAGATCGTCCTCGAAGCTCACGAAAAAGCGCGAGCACCCCGGATCGCCCTGGCGGGCGCAGCGTCCGCGCAGCTGGCGGTCGATGCGGCGGGACTCGTGCCGTTCGGTGCCGATGACAAACAGACCGCCCAGTTCGGGCACGCCCGCCCCGAGTTTGATGTCGGTGCCGCGTCCGGCCATGTTGGTGGAGATGGTGACCGTCCCCTTCTGGCCGGCGCGCTGGACAATCTCGGCCTCCTGGCGGTGATATTTTGCGTTGAGCACGTTGTGGGTGATCTTATCCCGCTTGAGAACGCGGCTGAGGATTTCCGACTGCTCGACGCTGGTGGTGCCAACCAGCACGGGCTGGCCGGTGAGGCTGCACTCCTGGATCTGTTTCACCACGGCGTTGATTTTTTCGCGGCGGGTTTTGAAGATCAGATCGTTGAAATCCTTCCGCACGCAGGGCTGGTTGGTGGGGATCACGGCGACGTCGAGGCGGTAGATGTCGTGGAACTCGTTGGCCTCGGTCTCTGCGGTGCCGGTCATGCCGCCCAGTTTCTGGTAGAGGCGGAAATAATTCTGGATGGTGATCGTGGCGAGCGTCTGGCTCTCGCGATCGATCTGGACGCCTTCCTTCGCCTCGACGGCTTGATGGAGCCCATCGCTCCAGCGGCGGCCGGGCATTTTGCGCCCGGTGAACTCATCGACAATCACGACCTTGTTCTCCTCCACCACATACTCGACATCCTTCTCAAAAAGGCAAAAGGCGCGCAGGAGCTGGGAGATATTGTGGATGCGCTCCGCCCGGCTGTCGGTGCGGGTCTGGAGTTCCCCTTTTTTCTTTTCCTTGCCGGCCTCGTCCAGCGAGGGATCGACATCCACCTCGCTGAATTCCGTGATCAGATCCGGCAGCACGAAGGCGTCGGGATCGTCGGGATTGAGAAAAGCGCGGCCCTGTTCGGTGAGATCGGCATCGTGTCCGCGCTCGTCGATGGTGAAGAGCATCTCGCCCTTGAGCGCGATGAGGGCCTCTTTCATGCCATCCTGGAAATAGGAAAGCTCGGTGCGGTCGATGAGCTTGCGGATCTCGGGATCCTCCATGAAACGCAGAAGCTGTTTGTTGCGCGGCTGGCCGAGCTTGACCTTGAACAGGGCGCGTCCGGCATCCTCCTTGTCGCCCTTGTCCAGCAATTCCTTCGCGTCGGCGGTGAGGCGGTTGCAGATCGAGGTCTGGCGTTTCACAAGCTGCTCGACGAGCGGTTTGAATTTGTCGTACTGATGCGTGGAAATGGTGGCGGGGCCGCTGATGATGAGCGGGGTGCGGGCTTCGTCGATGAGGATCGAGTCCACCTCGTCCACCAGGGCGAAGTAATGGCCGCGCTGAACCTGCTGCTCCTTCGTGGTGGCCATGCCGTTGTCGCGCAGGTAATCGAACCCGAACTCGCTGTTGGTGCCGTAGGTGATGTCGCAGGTGTATTGCTGACGCCGGATCTCGGGCGATTGATCGTGCTGAATGCAGCCGCAGGTGAGGCCGAGGAAGCGGTAAAGCTGGCCCATCCACTCCGAGTCGCGCCGCGCCAGGTAATCGTTGACGGTCACCAGGTGCGCCCCGCGTCCGGTGATGGCGTTGAGAATGAGCGGCAGGGTTGCCACGAGTGTCTTGCCTTCGCCGGTCGCCATCTCGGCGATCCGGTTGCGATGGAGCACCATGCCGCCGATGAGTTGCACATCGAAATGGATCATGTTCCATGTCACCGGCTGGTCGCACACCTGCCAGCTCGTCCCGCAGAGGCGGCGGGCCGCATTTTTCACCACGGCAAACACCTCGGGAAGAATCTCTTCCAGCGCGTCCTGCTGGGCATCTGGATCTTCGATCGCGGAAACCCGCTCCCTCCAGGCGGCCATGCGCCCGCGCAGCGCGTCCTCGGACTCCGACTGGAGCTGCTGCTCGATTTCATTGATCCGCGTCACGACGGGGAACATGCGGCGGATTTCGCGCTGGTTTTTGGAACCAACGATTTTTTTGATGAGCCAGTTGATCATTCGGAAAAGAAGGGTGTAAATCCCGCGCCGGGGCGGAAGAACGGTCAAAATCCCACATCCGGAGCCCGATGCAAAGAGAAAATCCCGCTGGCCATCCATGGAAATCGTGGCAGATTGCGCCTTCCCAAGCCCAAAACCGTTGCGAGTTCCACCCGCCCACCAGCACCGGGTGTTGTTCTGGGGCATCATCGGCGCGCTCATCATGCGCGGAATCATGATC
>DYRR01000040.1:11310-17233 GCA_020718605.1 Chthoniobacter flavus
TCAACTCCGGGTGATCTGCAGGCCGATCTGCGAGATTTCAAAATCCACAAACCTTGCCCGGTCGTTGGGAGGGTTGGCTGCCAGGATTTCACGGATGCGGCGCGCGGCGGATTCGTCCTTCGCCAGCATGAACAGGTAGCCGCCGCCGCCGGCTCCCGGAAGCTTGGCGGCGGCAAGATGCGGTGCGACCGCGTCGAGAATGGACTGCACACCCGGGGTGTTGGTGCCCGCATCCAGGCGCTGATTGAGATCCCAACTGTGCGCCACGGCCTCGCACAGCACCTCGTAATTGTCGCTTTGCAAGGCCTGGTAGGTGGCCAGTGCGTGCTCACCCATCTGACCAAGGATATCCAGATGGCGCGAGGAATTGAGAAACATCCCTCGCACAATCTCCTGTAGAATATTTTTAGCCAGGCGCGTGAGCCCGGTGTAGTAGAGTAGGATGGAACGGTTGGCGTACGCAGTGGAGAAAAGGTGGTCCGGAAGCCAGCGCAGCGAGGGCTTCTGCTCCACGCCGGGGGTGGTTTCAATAAGCTTGATGCCGCGGGTGATGCCGCCGATCTGATCCTGCCATCCGCCCCCGGTGGTGAGCATCTGCTCCAACGCGAGGGTGCGCGTGGAGAGGGCCGCCTGATCCCAGCCGAGTCCGCAGAAATCCCCGAGCACTCCGAGCAGCGTTGCGGCGAGGATGCTGCTGGTGCCCAGGCCGGAGCCCTGGGGCACTGCGGCCAACAGCGACACTTCGAGTCCGCCCCCGAACGCCTCAAGCTGTTGCCGCAGGGTGGCGGCACCACCGTCGCGGTGGAATGCGGGCAGAAATCCGGCCAGCGCCAGCGCGGCCTTGGCCAGGGCAAATCCCCCGCCCGGACGCGAAAAGGTGTCCAATTCCCCGTAGGTCGCGATGCGCGTTTCCACGCCGAGATCGATCGAGCGGATCACGAGCACCGGTTCCAGGCATCCCCTGGCGAAAACCTGGATCGGCGGCTGGCCGTTGAGATTGATCGCGAGATTCACCACATGCCCGCCGTGCTTGAGGCAGTAGGGCGGCGTGTCCGTCCAGCCGCCCGCGAGATCGATCCGCACGGGACTCCGGCCCCAGATGATCTGGTCCTCGATGATGGTGCGGCGGGGTGAGACGGGATCCAACTGGCTTTGACGGATGATCGCGGTGCGAAGCCGGTCAAATGCGACCGCTTCCAGATCCTCCCAATTTGCCCCCCCTTTTTTCCGCAGCACCGCGGCGCGGAACATGGCGTCGTGAACGCTCACCAGCGGGTCTCCCTCCCCGGGCTCCAGCGGAAGCGCGTGTCCGGCCCGCGCGAACATATCCGCCGTGCGCTCCAGATCGAGACGATAAAAGGGGTTGTAACGGTGGTTCTCCGCGAGATGGGGCAGGATTTCCCCACACAACCGGCGCCGCTGCGCCAACAACCGCCCCACATTGGCGCGGACGCCGAGATCCTCGGCGGACAACCGCCCGGCGGTCCGCCAAAGCTCCGCCATCCCGGGCACTTCGGCGGGTGTCCCGTCCAACATCCATTGCAGGAATGCCGAATCCATCCGCTCCGGAGACAGCACCGGGAAAAGAGGCGCCTGCTGGATATCCATCCCCGGATCAATGCCCGCCGCGCCGGGATCCAATCCGCGCGCGGCAAACCACGCCGACACCGGCCGCCCGAACCACCGCGTGGAATCCCCTCCCATCGCGCCCCGGAACGCATCGTCGATGCCATACGGGCGCACACAGAAATCCAAATCACCCACGGGAACAATGTCCAGACACGCCCCCTTTTCCAGACGCAGCGGCCATTGGTTGTCGGGGATGCCCGTGAGCACATGATCCGAGGCAAGGCTCCACGTTTCCGGCACCACGCTGTTTTCGACCCAGAGCGTGCGATTCTGCTCCTGCCGGCGCGGATAGGAAAAACGGGAATTGAGAATGTACTGGTCGGGATGCGGACGCGCGGCCAGACCTCCGAGCTTGGTCTGGTCGAGCTGGAGATTCTGCAGGAGCGACGCGCTTTCGATGAGCTGCCGGCTGGTGCCGAGATGATAAAACTCCGCGCCGGGCAGAGGCAGCACGGCGCAGCTCAGGGAGGAAATCTCCGGATCGAAGCGGGCGGGGTTTTGCCCCAGGGACAATCCGAAATCGGCATACAACTCGAAAGAGGACGCAGTGCCGATGCCGAAAGATTCCGTGTCCCGGTCCCAACCGCACCGGCGCATCAGGGCCGCCACGGCGCGCGGCCCGAGCAGCCACATGCCGGTATCGACAAGATAAAAGTGATCCCTGGCCAGCTCCAGGATTTCTTCGGGATCGGGTTTTTGCCGGAAGAAGGCCCATTGCTGCGGATCGTTGCGCGGCGAAAAGAAAACGCCGAAATGTCCGGCAACCTCGGGGCGCACCCACATGCCCAGGCCCAGCACATCCACCGCGGGCAACGGCGGCAGGTCGCCGGAGAACCGCAGCAACACATCCCCGCTGGTGACGAGCGCCGAGAATTGGGGAAATCCCCGCGCAAGAATTCCCCGGTAGGCGGGTGCCTGCAAGTCGAGCAGGGTCTGGTCGAGACTCTGGCCCACGGCCCAGCGCATCACAGGCATGGGGAGCAACAGCTTGCCGGTCGCCGCATAGGCGGGCAGTCGGCGGCTCATTCCGCCGGCCATGAGCAGCAGCTTGGGCGATTTTTTCACCCACTCTTCAAAAGGCGCACCGCCACCCGTGGCATTCCATGCGTCCGCGAGCAACTGGGCCACCCCGCCACCGGAACCCAGCTTGGCACCGGGAGGGTCGCAGGCCGCGAACCATTCCGGCGGCCGGAGTTCGGTGCAGTCGCGGAAGCCGTGCGCCATTGCCGGAGGCAGGCTCAACAGATGCTGAATGACGGGGGATGTGTTCATGGGGAGGGCTAATGGGGCAGTTCGTGCCGGTGAATCCACACGCTCTGGGCGATCCCGAGCGACACGAGCACAACCAAAGCGAACGACCCGCCATAGCTGATGAGCGGCAGGGGCAGTCCGGTGATGGGCGTCACGGAGATGGTCATGCCGATATTCATGAACACATGGGCAAAGAGCATCCCGATGGTTCCGCCGACAAGGAGACGCCCGAGATCGTCCCGGGCAAAGTGACCGATGAGAATGAGGGTGAGCAGCAGTGCCGCAAAGGCGCCCAGAAGCATCACCCCGCCCATAAATCCGTGCTGCTCGCCGATGACCGCGAAGATGAAGTCGTTGTGGACGATGGTGCTCGGGAGGAAGCCCAGTTCATTGAGGGTGTTCTCCGCCTTGAATCCCTTGCCCGCCCACCCGCCGGAGCCGATCGCCGTGAGCGATTGGTTGATGGTCCATCCATCCCCCTGGGGATCGCGATCGGGATGGAGAAAAGTGGTGATCCGGTCGCGCTGGTAGCCTTTGAGCCCGAAATTCACCACGATGGGAATCAGGATGAGCCCGAGCAGGATGAGTACCAGCAAATAGCGCATGGGCAGCCCGCCCACGTAAAGCATCACGAGAAACACCGGCACCCATACGATGGCCGATCCGAGATCGGGCTGCTTCAGAATCATGAGCCACGGGGCGGCCACCGCCGCGCCACCCAGCACGATCCGCAGGAAGGGATGCAGCCGCCGGAACTGGCTCAGCACAATGGCGAGCACCATGATCCCGGCAAGGATGGCCGGCTGGGAAGGCTGGAAATTAAAGGGGCCGAGGCGCAGCCAGCTTTTCGCGCCATAAACTGTGGTGCCTTTCAATTCACAAAGCACCAGCGAGGCCAGACCGAACAGATAAAAAGGAACCGCCCCCCAGCGCACCCAGCGGTAATCGGTGAGCGAGATGACCATGTACACCGCCATGCCCACGCCGATCCATGCAAGCTGACGCCGCCAGGAGTCGGCCAGATAGGCGTCCTCGCGCATCCATGTCGCGCTGTAAATTGCGAACAGGCCAAACCCGGCCAGTGCCAGCGTGAGCACCAGAAGAATCCAGTTGAGCCCGAGAAATTTTCTGAAGAGTGGAAGCATGTCGGGGAAATCTTTCAGGCGAAACGGGGCACGGCCGCGAGCAGTTTGCGGGTGTATTCATGCTGCGGATCCTCGTAGATCGCCTCCGAGGACGCGGACTCGACAATTTTTCCGCGGTGCATCACCAGCACATGACTACAGAGATGTTCGACCACCGCGAGGTCGTGCGCGATGAAGAGATAGGTGAGCCCGAGCTGCTCCTGGAGATCCTGGAGCAGATTCACGATCTGGGCCTGCACACTCACATCCAGCGCGCTCACCGGCTCGTCGCAGACGATGAAGCGCGGCTCGACCGCCAGTGCGCGCGCGATGCCGATCCGCTGCCTCTGGCCGCCGCTGAACTCGTGAGGATAGCGGTTCATGTGCTCCGGGGGCAATCCCACCAGTCCCAGCAATTGCGCCACGCGCCCGCGCCGGTCGGCGCGGCTCATCGCGGGAAAGTGGATTTCCAGCGCCTCGCCCACGATGGCAAAGATCGTGAGCCGGGGATTCAGCGAACCGAAGGGATCCTGGAACACCATCTGCATCTCGCGCCGGAGCGGACGGAACGCACCCTCGCTCATGTCGAGAATGTTGCGTCCTTTGTAAATCACGCTGCCGCCGGTCGCGGGGGTGAGCTTGAGAATCGCCCGGCCCGCCGTGGTCTTGCCGCTGCCGCTCTCGCCCACAAGCCCGACGGCGGCACCTTCCGGCACATCGAACCCAATATCATCCACCGCACGGATTTCCCCGGTGCGGCGCCGGAACACGCCGCCCGTGACGGGAAACCAAACGCGGAGATTGCGGACTTCGAGCAGCGTGGGCATGGGAGTTCTAAAGTGAATCGAGAAACGCGGTGAGCGGACTGGTCGCCGACGCCCGCGCCGGGGAACCCGGCAGTCCGGCCTCGAAAGCTTCACGTCCGCATTCCACCGCCATCCGGAACGCGCGGGCCATGCGCACGGGATCTTCTGCGGCGGCGATGGCCGTGTTGACCAGCACGGCATCGGCGCCCATTTCCAGCGCGGCGGCGGCATGACTGGGAGCGCCCAGTCCGGCATCAATCACGACAGGGACGGTGGCCTGGGAAAGGATGATTTCGATCTGGGCGCGGGTTTCGATGCCGCGGTTGCTGCCGATGGGCGACCCGAGCGGCATCACGGTCGCTGTGCCCACATCCTGCAGACGGCGGGCAAGCACCGGATCGGCATTGATGTAGGGCAGCACGACAAATCCCTCGCGCACGAGAATTTTCGCGGCCTCGAAGGTCTCGATGGGATCGGGGAGCAGCCAGTTCGGGTCGGGATGGATTTCCAGTTTCACCCAGTTGGGCAGGCCCGCCGCCACCGCGAGCCGGGCCAGGCGCACCGCCTCCTCCGCATCGCGCGCGCCGCTCGTGTTTGGCAGGAGCAGGTGGCGCACGGGATCGATGAAATCCAGAATATTGGCAAAAGGATCGCCCTTGCCGCTCAGGTCCGCCCGCCGCAACGCCACCGTTACAATCCCGGCACCGCTCGCCTCCAGCGCGTTGCGCATGGTCTCGGGCGAGGAAAACTTGCCGGTGCCCGCCAGCAGCCGGGAGCGAATCTCCCGTCCGGCAATCACAAGCGGTGTGGATTTCTGGATCATTTTGAGCGGCGAACCTAACCCGCCGGACCGCCCACTTGCAAGCGGGGATGTGGTGGTGATTTGGTGGTGATGTGGCGATTGGATCTTTGAAACAAATCCCAATCCGCAGACATTTGGGACTTCTGCACCGGATACTTCATGCTGGCAACGATAGATCTGCAACAAATGGGTGCGTGTTGCGAAAACCAAAGCGTTTGACTTCCGAAACAGAGTGCGATTTCTTTGCAGCATGAACATCACCGCTCTGATCC
Source organism: Chthoniobacter flavus (assembly GCA_020718605.1). Lineage (GTDB taxonomy): Bacteria > Verrucomicrobiota > Verrucomicrobiia > Chthoniobacterales > CAKUMP01 > DYRR01. Next base: position 17,195 of record DYRR01000040.1, read on the forward strand.
ACGACTGCGGAGTGGAAGATGAATCGGGCTTTGCCGCAA
>DYRR01000177.1 GCA_020718605.1 Chthoniobacter flavus
CACCCCGGTCACGAACGCCGGGTTACCACTGGCCGCGGAGACCCGCGCTGAAAATATTCTCTTCCCCGGCGAAATCCACTCCGGCCTTGATTTGGAGAAATTCCAGCACGTTCACGCCCGCACCAAGCCCCACGCCGAATTCCTCATTGTCGATGGTGGAAAAGAGAATGTTGGCCTTCAACTCAAGAATACCCAGCGTCGCAAATTGAACCCCGGGTTTCGCGTAAACCCCCAACTCGCTGCTCTCGATGGACTCAAACTCCGTGTCCACATCGTTGTAGATGATACCCACTTCGCCCACGAGATTGCACCAGGACACCGGATCCAGATAGCCACCAATCCCGAGGTTGAACCGGGTCGCCTGCACCTCCCAATCCCGGAAATCGGAGTCCGCCTTGCTCGCTCCCAGGCCGGCCGTGATGAAAAAATGTTCCATCGGAGCAATACTCAACCCGACCCGAACGCCATTGCCACCCTTCACGTCCTCGGCATCGTAATCCGTGTAGGTGTAATCGAGATCGACAAAACTGTACTTAAACTCGGCCATCGCCGAACACAGCCCCATAAACAGCCCACACAGTGCGATCAAAAAAAGTTTATTCATTGTGTATTGATGGTTGGATACGAATCGAATCTGGATGACATGTTATATTCATTCCCCATGGTTGCAAGTACTTTGTTTGCCCGTTTTGTTTGCCCGCAGCGGCGAAACTTTGCCCCGGAGAAAATGTGGTGCTTCGCGGCCGCACGCATCAAAGAGACGCCCCCACCCGCTTCCGTTCGCGGCTACGAAGCCCCCGGAGGATCCGAAATGGAGCGGCATTGACTGGCGGGCCGCCTATTCTATACTTCGCGGAGATGGACCAAACTGTGCGCGAACGCATCAACCTGTTTCTGCGGAGCAAAAATCTTCGCAGAACCTCGCAGCGGGATGCCATTGTCGAGGCGGCCTTTGGAACGCACGAACATTTCACTGCGGAGGAATTGCTGCGGATGGCTCGCGACCGGGACGGCGCAGTGTCCCGCGCCACGGTCTATCGGACACTCCCGTTGCTTGTGGAGAGCGGTCTGCTCCGCGAGGTGGATCTGGGGCGGAACGAGACGGTCTATGATCCAAATTTTATCGACCATCCCAACCACAACCATCTTATCTGTGTGGACTGCCAAAAGATCGTCGAATTCGAGGACGAACACATCAATGTGCTCGAGGACTGCATCAGCCGCCGCCTGGGATTTTCTCCTTCCTCAAAATCCATCCGCATCGAAGCGAGTTGTGACAGACTCCACAACAGCGGCACCTGCGTCAACCAGCCCAAGTCCACCCGGAGCACCCGGAAAACCAAGCCCACCCGCACCAAATAAAACACCATGTCCGACATCCAAATCACCACGCTGTCCAACGGCCCCCTCCAAGTGAAGGGCCCCATCGACCTGCTCGATCCCACCGGCAAACCCTTCGATCTGGGAGGCAAAACCGCCATTTATCTCTGCCGCTGCGGTGCCTCCAAAAACCGTCCGTTCTGTGACGGAGCGCACAAGACCGCCGGATTCCAGGCCGACGAAAAAGCGGGCTGATTTTCCCCCCTCACCCACGACGCTCATGTGGAAAGGACGTTTTCAGACCGACACGGCGCCCGCCGTGAAGCACTACGGCGAATCCATCTCGTTCGACTGGCGGCTTTATCGTCATGACATCCGGGGCTCGATCGCCCACGCCGCCGCGCTGGAGAAGGCCGGCATTCTCACTCCCGGGGAAAAGCAATCCATCGAATCCGGGTTGCTGGCCATCGGCGCGGAAATCGACCGGGGCGAGTTCGATTTTTCCATCGATCTGGAAGACGTCCATATGAACATCGAGTCCGCCCTCACCCGGCGGCTCGGTTCGACCGGGGCGAAACTGCACACGGCGCGTTCCCGCAATGATCAGGTCGCGCTCGATCTGCGCCTTTATCTGCGGGATGAGATCGACGCCATCTCCTCCGGGGTGCGTGCGCTCCAATCGGTGCTTGTGGGTCTTGCCGACACCGCAGGCGATGCCGTGCTGCCGGGCTACACCCATCTCCAGCGCGCCCAACCCGTCCTTTTTGCCCATCATCTGCTCGCCTATGTCGAGATGCTCGAGCGCGATCTCGGGCGGTTGGCGGACACCCGCACCCGCATGAACGTGATGCCGCTGGGCTCCGGCGCCATCGCGGGCTCCACCATCCTGCTCGACCGCGAACTGGTGGCGCGCCTGCTGGATTTCCCATCGGTCACCCGCAACAGCATGGATGCGGTGAGCGACCGCGATTTTGCCTGCGAACTCCTCGCCGCTCTCGCGCTTCTCGGCATGCACCTCTCGCGCCTGGGCGAGGACAGCATCCTGTGGGCGTCGTCCGAATTCCGCTTCGTCACGGTGGATGACGCCTACGCGACAGGATCCAGCCTCATGCCGCAGAAAAAAAATCCCGATGTTGCGGAACTCACACGCGGCAAGACCGGACGTCTCTACGGCAATCTGCTCTCGCTCCTGACCACCCTCAAGGGGCTGCCCATGACCTACAACCGCGACCTCCAGGAGGACAAGGAGGCGGTGTTCGACTCGGTTGACACCGCCCGGGCAGCACTCGAAGTGATGGCCGGAATGATCTCCACACTCACCATCCATCCCGCACGGATGCGGGCGGCGGCGGACGATGCCAATCTCCTCGCCACAGATCTTGCGGATTATCTGGTCTTGAAAAAAGTGCCTTTCCGCGATGCGCACGAAATCGTGGGCAAACTCGTGGCGCTCGCCGCGGCGCGCGGATGCGGGCTGCGCGACCTGACTCTGCCCAACTTCCAATCCGTCTCGCCGGTCTTTGAGGCCGACGTGACCTCCGTGCTCGATCTGGATGCCTCCATGCCCAAACGCGCGGCCATCGGGGCGCCGGCACCGGACAATGTCCGGGCCGAGATTGCCCGCTGGAAAAAGGCGCTCCATGCATAAAATCACCGCCGACAAGGACGGATGGATCACGGTCCGGATCGATCCAAAATATGAGGACCCCTGGACCCGTCTCGATGTGGAGACGGTGATCCGTCCCTCGCGTCCCGACCAGCCCCATGCCTGGACGGTCGTACACCGCCGGGCCGCCGCTGTGGTGGCGGCATTCACTCGCGAAGGGCGGCTGGTGCTTATCCGACAGGAACGCATCCCCCTGCGCGCCGCGCTCTGGGAGTTCCCGGCGGGACAAATTGACGAAGCCCACGAGGACGACGACCGCGTGATCCACGAAACCGCCCGGCGCGAGTTGCGCGAGGAAAGCGGGTACGTGGTGCCCGACGGCTCTCCGCTTGAGCCGCTGGGCCTGTTCTTTACCTCGCCGGGATTCACCGACGAACACGGCTACCTCTTTGTCGCCCGGGACGCCGTGCGGGTGGAGAGCCAATCCCACCACGACGCCGGGGAATCCATCCTGGAAGTCCGGGAATTCAGCGTCCCGGAATTGCGCAGGATGATCGCCTCCGGAGAAAGCCGCGACGCCAACACGCTGGCCGTATTCGCCCGGATGTGCGCGATGGGAATCGTGTGAAGGGATCTATACTTCATGCCTTCAACCATCGAGATTCCAGTCGCGCTCTCCTCTGGTATCCTCGACAACCACCGTCGAGGGCGGGTTGGCGATTTCCTTCGGGGGAAAATTTGCGCAAACGCTGGTTCAATGAATTGTGGAATGACACGACCTTGGTCCGCGACGTCAAGGCAGAGGTGATCGCGTATCTGGAAAAAATCTACGAGAACCATTCGCCCGAGTTCATCTACTACCTCACTCTCTTCCACATTTTCCGCGAGTTTCTCGATGGTGAAAAGAACGTGGATGAGGCGCTGCGTCAGACAACCCTCCTCGAAACAAAAGTCTGGAACCGGCTCTTCGCTTTTCAAAAGGACGGAGCCAAGGGAGCCATCAAC
>DYRR01000178.1:0-1591 GCA_020718605.1 Chthoniobacter flavus
AGCAAGCGTTCTTGGAACGAAAGGTGGAGGCGGGGCGTAGCGGTGGCGGCACCGGATTCCTTGGCGATGAGAGCGTTGCCATCGGAGATGGAGCTCCATTTGCCCAGAAGAATGAGCCAGGCCTGCCGGGCGGCATCCGCGCGGTCTTGGTCGGAAGCACGAGTTCCCCGGCCATTCCGGCGGCCAGAGTGAAGCCGATGCCTTTATTGCCAATGTTTCCAGGCGCGACTTGACAAATGAACTATGTGCTCCAATTTTGGAGCATTATGAGAACCGCAACCGTCCGAGATTTGAGAAACCGTTACACCAGCCTGTTGGGCTGGATAGGCGCGGGAGAGGAAATTGTCATAACGCAACGAGGAAAAGTTATCGCCAGGCTCATCCCTGAGCAGGATCACTCCACTCAGAAGGTGGACTGGTCGCAGAGCTCGGCGGTGAAACGGGATCGATCAGGTTCCCGAGTAATGACGGCCGAAGAATCGTCAGAAATCATCCACGAAGCCTCTGGAAAATGGTAACCTCTGCAGACACAAGCTTTCTGTTTTCCCTCTACGGGAATGATGCCCATACGTCTCGGGCTGTCAGGTTTATGAAAATGCGGGAATCACCTCTGACCCTTACCGTCCTGAGCGAATATGAGTTGGGGAATGCTCTCCGCTTTGCTGAATTTCGGAAGGGAATTGCACCAGGAGATGCCGCCCTGTTTTGCGCGCAATTCGAGGCGGACCGCTCCTCTGGCAGACTCCGAATTCAAATCTGCAACCTCGCAGATGTCGTGGAAGAAGCCAAACGGCTTTCGGCCACGCACACGCTGAAGGGGGGACATCGAGGGTTCGACATTCTTCATGTCGCAACGGCACTTCTTTTGGGTGTGACTGAGTTTCTCACCTTCGACGCCAACCAAAGGAAACTTGCCGAAGCCGAAGGTTTGAAGGTGCCCCTATGACACCCGCAGAGATGCCGTGCTGGCCGTAGGCATTCCTACCGAGTGATGCGATCCTTGAGTTCGGGAAGTCAACGCGATTTTTCTGGCGGAAATGTCACGATACTCACGACACCGCCGGACGGGCGCATCAGGGGAATGGTGGTGGGCTACGAGTCGGACTCCAAGCAACCCTGTGAGGCCGTCGTGTGACGACTAAACTGAGAATTGCCGAAAACAACCAGCGATATTGCGTTTCTATCCGGAAATATGTTCTTGTGGCGCGGGGACATTCCCCCGATTCATTTCCCATGAACCAATCCCCCCCACGGCAACCCGCCCTCCGCCGCGTCTGGCTCGTTTGGGCGCTCGTGATCCTGCTCGCGGGCGGAGTGGTGGTGGCTTACAATTATTCCGTGTTCCGCTCGCGGCTTCTGGCCCGGTCGCACAACATCCCGCCCATCAAGGTGCTGCCCGATTTCGATCTCATGGAACGCGGGGGGAAGCCGCTGCGAAAAGCCGATCTCCTGGGGCATGTGTGGCTGGCGAATTTCATCTTCACCCGCTGCCCCGGTCCGTGCGCCACGCTCAGCCGCACGATGGCGGATTATCAGAAGCGGCTGGCCGCCCGGCCCGGAGTGCGCCTGGTGTCGTTCACCGTCGATCCGG
>DYRR01000178.1:1691-3930 GCA_020718605.1 Chthoniobacter flavus
GATCCGGGGTTATTACGATACCGGCAGTCCCGAGGCGGTGGAAAAATTGTTTGCCGACATCGATTTTCTGGAGGGCCAGCCCTGATGGAACTCAGGGACTTTCCCGCGCTCAACGCCGCGCTCAACTCGCTCGCCACCCTGCTTCTCATCGCGGGATGGATCGCCATCCGGCGGGAGCGCAAACTCACGCATATCGCCTGCATGACCGCCGCACTGGTGTGTTCGGCGTTGTTTCTCGGAGGATACCTGTGGTATCACGCCCACGTGGGCTCGGTGAAATTCACCGGTCAGGGGCCGGTGCGGCTGCTTTACTTCACCATTCTGCTCACGCATACGGTGCTCGCGGCGCTGGTGCCATTTTTGGTGTTGGCCACCGTGATCCCGGCTTTGCGGGCGCGATGGGACCGGCATCGGCGCATCGCCCGGTGGACCCTCCCCGTGTGGCTCTACGTCTCCGTCACCGGAGTGCTGGTGTATCTCATGCTCCACGTCCCGCCCGGGTTGAATTAATTACAACCTCTCCAGCACAGAGTGGACGGCCGCCGTGATGCCGGTGCGGCCTTGGAGGACCTCGTTTCTGGCGCGATCCACATGTTCCGCCATGCCGGTCCGGGAGAGGAACCATTGATGGAGACCGTCTTCCAGCAGTGCGTCGAACCAAGCCCGGCTCTGGTCCGCCCGACGGTGTTCCAGCACTCCGGAGCGGGTTGTGGTTTCGCGGAATTTTTGGATCGTCTCCCACAAGTCGCGGATGCCCGTGCCCTCCACGGCGGAACACATGCCGACCTGAGGGGTCCATCCCGGGGTGGGGGACTGGATGTGATGCGTCGCCCGCGCATACTCGGAACGGGCGGCATCGGCCCTCAATTGATTGTCCCCGTCGGCCTTGGTGACCAGCAGTCCGTCGGCCATCTCGACGATGCCCTTTTTGATGCCCTGCAATTCATCCCCCGCTCCGGGCAGAAGCAGGAGCAGAAAAAAATCCACCATTTGGCGCACGGTGATTTCGCTCTGGCCGACCCCGACCGTTTCGATGAGCATCACATCGAATCCGGCGGCTTCGCAGAGCAGCATGGTTTCGCGGGTTTTGCGGGCCACTCCACCGAGGGTGCCGCCGCTGGGCGAGGGGCGGATGAATGCCAGGGGATGCCGGGCCAGCTCTTCCATGCGTGTTTTGTCCCCAAGCACACTGCCGCGGGAAACCTGACTGCTGGGATCGATCGCAAGCACTGCCACGCGATGGCCGGCTTCGCACAGGAAAATGCCGAACCTCTCGATGAAGGTGCTTTTTCCCACCCCCGGCACACCGGTGATGCCGATCCGGATGGATTTTCCCGAGGACGGCAGAATCCGCTGGATCAGATCCGCAGCGGGAACGGCATGGCGCGGGGCGTCGCTTTCCGCAAGGGTGATGGCCCGGGCGAGTTGCACGCGATCTCCGGCGAGCACGCCCAGGGCAAATGCAGCCGGGTCGGGAGCATTCCTTCGCGCGGGTTTCAGAGCCGGCGGCGGAGGCGGTATTTCGACACCGGGCATTACTTTCAATGCGGAGACTCCATCGCGTCCGGGAACAGGCGTGGGACGGTCCGGGGCGGCCATGTCCTTCAACTCGCTCCGGGAGCGGAGAGCCGGTTGGAGAGCGCATCCAACTCGGATTCCATTTCCTGATTGCGGGAATTGAGGCGTCCCATTTGGATTTGAAAGCGGTGCAGCTCGATGGTGGCCTTGTTGATGTAGCCCTGGATCTCGGTGCGCTGGGATTTGTTTTCCTTGAGACGATGGGAAAGCTGTTCCTGGAGGTCGCGCAGTTCCTGGACGGATTTTCCGGAGAAATCAAACACTGTCTGAGTCTCTGCGGTCTCCGCCGGAGAGAATGCTGGAAAGGAATGGTTGGGTCCGGAAAAATCCGGGACGGTCACCGGGTGGCCGCAATGCGGACAGCCCAATTCCATCCCGGCGCCATCCTTGTCCACCACCAGGATGTTGTTGCAATGGGGGCAGTCGAACTGGATGTCGCGATCGGTGACGTCAACGGGCACCGGGGAGGATGTGTCTTGCGTGGTCATTCTGTATGGGCGGACATCCTATCCAAAGCGGCCCCAACCTGTCGAGTGCGGAATGCAATATTTCCCCAGAATCGGCAGAGCCGTTTCATCTGATTTTTCCGTAATGGGGCGGGCTGCGTGAGGTTGGCAGGAGTTCGAGCGGGGCTTGTGAGGTGGGCGCGCCGGGTGCGTGG
>DYRR01000041.1 GCA_020718605.1 Chthoniobacter flavus
CCAGGATACCCACGCCGGCCGCAGGCCCCAGAACCGTCGCGAGAAGCAGGGGACGATGCAGTTTTCCCAACCCGAGAAATGGCGCGCATGCGATGAGTCCGCAGATGCCGACAAAGACGAAAAAGGAGTTTTCTTTCGTCATCACCATGAGCGCGAGACTTGTGCCGAAGGCGGTGGCGAGCAGGGGATTTGGCTTCGGTGCGCGGAGATTTTCCCAGAGCAGATAGAGGGACAGCAGTGCCCAGAAGGCGAAAAATCCGTCGATGAGGGCATGCTGGCCCATGTGGATTTGTATGGGGGCGCAGGCCATGAGTGCCGTGACGCCGAGACACACACGCATTCCGCCCAGGCGCCAGGCGAACCACGAGGAGAGCAGCAGCGTGAGAACCGACCATGCGGCGGAGACATCGTGCAGGGCGTCCAGAGGCGCGGTGCCGGAGATCGAACTCCAGAGGTGCCCGAAGAAAATATACAGAAACCGCGTGGGCGGCAGGATGGCACTCGGCAGGGATTGCTGGGTGGTGATGTACTCCTCCACGATGCGCGGCATCGCGGCGATCCCCTTTTCGTTGAGCATCGTCACATAGGCGCGATAGAGATTTTCATCAAACCCCACCCCGTGGAACGCGGTGAGCGGAGTGATCCGCAGCAGACAGCCCGCCGCGAGAAGGAGCAGCAGAAATACGGGCGTCCATTGTGGGAGCCCGGTGCGGACGGCGGGGGTCGTTTGATTGGAATCAAGTGGGGGCATTGGCGGGGGTGCGGTCTTTATTGCGATCAATCCATCCCTCCGTTGCGCTCGAACCAGTCGCGGTAGAGCAGGGGGGAGATCTCCGAGGGTTTGATTTCGCTGCGTCCGCCCCAGAACACATTGGTGTAGGAGACGGGAATGCCGCAGGCGGCGAGGTGGGCGTCGATCGCGGCTTTGTGGGCCAGGACGCGTTCCTTTTCCGTGCCATGGGCCACGGCCATGATGCTGACGTTGCCGAACTCGGGGCCCGCCTCGCGCCAGTAGCAATGGGTGAGAATGTGATGCCGCCCCACCTCGGCCCCGGCTTCACGTTCGCGGCCGGGCGGGACCGCCCAGTGGAAGAGGCCGTTGAAGCGGGTGACGCGTTCGCCGCCGGATACGGGTTTCACGTGTTCGAGAAAGGTGGAGAAACGCCCGATGGCTCCGCGCCGGTTGAGGTCTTCGGCGACGCGGCAGAATTCGTCCAGCGGGATGCCCGCTTCCGCCGCGCGGCGCGCCCAGGGATCGCGCCGGATTTCCTCCGGCTCGAACTCGCGTTTGAGGGAAAGGAGCACGTTCCATTCGTGATCGGTGAGACGGACCACCGAGGGCAGGCGCATCTCTGCGGGGACATCGGCCCGGCTGCCTGGCTCCAGGGATTTGCGGCGGACATGGCCCACGCCGAGCACGAAGAATCCCTTGGCGGGCATGATCCGCCATGTTTCCGCGCCGATCTTGGAAGCGAGCAGGGCGCAGTGGGTTTCGAGAGAAAATCCGGCTGGCACTTTGAGCGTGGTCCAAAGACGATATTGTGAGCCCGGGGTCTCCGAATCGGTGGAGCGCAGCACGACGTGTCCGCTGAAGGGATCCTCCTGGAAAAGAAAATCGAAGGCGCCATCGAGCTGTGCGGGCGGGACTTTCCAGGCAACCAGTGCGCCATCGGCGAGATTGGTGGCGACCAGCGTCTGCCGGACCCGGCGGATGGTTCCCGCCTCCAGCATGGTCCGGATCCGGGCGAGCACGGTGTCTTCGTCCAGTTCGCAGCGGGAGGCGATGAGGGCGAAGGGTTCGCGAACGAAGCCCTGGATATTGTCCTCGGAGATTTCGAGGATGCGGGTGTTGATGGGGTCGGTGTGTTCGACGGGCAGGGTGAGGCTCATGGAGTTGGAATGAAGAGTGGGAACATCCGCAGCGGGGATGTCGGGAAGGCTAGAGTGATTTGACAAACCCCGCGATGACTTCCGTCGCGGTCTTGATCCGGTCGTAGCCGGTGGCGTAACTGCAGCGCACGTAGCCCTCGCCGCCCGGGCCGAACGCGGTGCCGGGCACCACGGCGACACGATGTTCCCTGAGCAGCCGCAGCGAGAACTCCGTGCTCGTAAGACCCGTGCCATCCACCCGGGGAAACACGTAGAAGGAGCCTTTGGGCTTGAGACACGGCAGGCCGCAGTCGTTGAGCGCGCCCACGATGAAATTGCGGCGGCGCTCGTATTCGCGGCGCATCTTTTCCACGTCCGGCGCTCCAAACTCGATGGCCTCAATGGCCGCTTCCTGCCCCATCATCGGTGCGCAGAGGATGCTGTACTGATGGATCTTCATCATGGCATCGATGATTTCCTCCGGGCCGCAGGCGTAGCCGATGCGGAATCCGGTCATGGCATAAGCCTTCGACATTCCGTTGAGATAGACGGTGCGCCCGGCCATTCCGGGAAGTGCCGCGATGGATTCGTGGCGGATGCCGTCGTAGATGAGTTCGCAATAAATCTCGTCGGAGAGCACCAACAGATCGTGCTCGACGCACAGGGCGGCGATTTTCGCCAACTCGTCGCCGAGAAGGACCGCCCCCGTGGGGTTGGTAGGGAAGTTGAGCATGAGCACGCGGGAACGCGGCGTGATCCGAGCGCGCAGCACTTCGGCGGTGAGCGAGAATCCGTCTTCCGCGCGGGTGGCCACGGGAACGGCGACCCCGCGCGCCAGCGCGATGCTGGGCGCGTAGGAGACGTAGCAGGGTTCGTGGTAGAGCACTTCGTCGCCCTCCTCCAACACGGCGCGCAGCGCGAGATCGATGCTCTCCGAAACGCCCACCGAGATGAGAATCTGCGAAAGCGGGTCGTAGGAAAGTCCGTGCCGGGCGGCAAGATGATCCGCGATGGAGCGGCGCAGCCGTGGCAGGCCAAGGTTGGATGAATAGCCGGTATGGCCCTTTTCAAGCCCGTAAATTGCCGCTTCGCGGATGTGCCAGGGCGTGGGGAAATCGGGCTCGCCAATGCCCAGCGAGATCACATCGGACATGGTCTGCACTACTTCGAAGAAATCCCGGATGCCGGATTTCGGGAGGTCGCGAACGATGCGGGAGATGTTCCGGCTCACGGGGCGACGGCGAGTCGGGGTGAATCGGCGCCCACTTCCATGAGAAGCCCGTTGACCTTGTAGTTCTTGAGACGGAAATGCGTGGCGGTCGAGAGCACCCCCTCGATGCTGCTGAGCTTCTCGGCGATGAACCGGGCCACTTCCCGCAGGTCGCGTCCGCGCACGATGACCAGCAGATCGTAGCCCCCGCTCATGAGGTAGCAACTGATCACCTGCTCAAACTTGGCGATCCGGCTGGCAAGCCGGTCGAATCCGCCGCCCCGTTCCGGAGTGATCTTGACTTCAATGACCGCCGTCACGTCGCTGTCTCCCGTCTTTTCGGGATCCACCACGGCCTGGTAGCCGAGAATGGCTCCGGAGGTTTCGAGTTGATGGATGCGGTCGAGGATCTCGTCCGGCGTGCCTCCGAGACGTCGCGCGATATCCTCCGCAGAGGCGCGGGCGTCGGATTTTAGAATGTCGATGAGTGAATCCATAATTGTTTGCCGGGTGGACCGGATTAATCCCCAAACGAAATACCAACGGACCTCGCGGTCAATACCATTTGATCTGCGGACGAAATCTTTCGCATATGATGCACGGCATCCGCGATGGGGACATGGCCGATTTGGCCGCAGCAGTAGCTGACCATCGTGCCCAGCCGACCCTGTTCGATGAGTTCCACCGCTTTCACGCCGAACCGCGTTCCGAGAATGCGGTCGAGTGGGGTGGGGTGACCGCCGCGTTGCAGATGGCCGAGAGCGCAGGAACGCGCCTCGCGTCCCACCCTGCGCCCCACCTCGCGGGCCACCCGGTCGCCAATGCCGCCCAACCGGTAGTCGCCACCTCCCATGGATTGGAAGGTGGGGCGTCCGTCGATCGGTGCGGCCCCTTCCGCGACCACGATCATGTGGCTGGTCGCCCCCTCCGTCTCGCGTTTCTGGATGGCCTCGGTGATGCGCGCGTAGTCGAAGGGAATTTCAGGAATGAGGATGATGTCGCCCCCTCCGGAAAGTCCGCCGTGGAGCGCAATCCAGCCGGCATGACGGCCCATCACTTCCAGAACCATGATGCGCCGGTGGCTTGCGGCGGTGGTGTGGAGCCGGCCGAGGGCGTCCGCGACACAGCCCACCGCCGAGTCGAAACCGAACGTGAGTTCGGTGGCTGCAAGGTCGTTGTCGATGGTTTTCGGGATGCCCACCAGTGGAAATCCCGCCCGATGCATCTGCAGGGCGGTTGCCAGAGATCCGTCGCCGCCGACCACGACAAGTGCCGCCACATCGAGCCCGCTCAGCGTGCGGCTGGCGTTGTCGAGGATATCCGGATGGATCGTGGCTTTCTTGCCGCCCGATCTTTTCGATATGAACCGGCCTTTGTTGGTTGCGCCCAGGATCGTGCCGCCGAGATGCATGATGCCCGCAGTGTTCGTGAGATCGAGACGGATGTGTTTTCCGCCGTCCAACAGCCCTTCGAAACCTTCCTGAATTCCGATCACTTCCCAGCGGAGAAGGTTTGCCGCGCGCACCGTGCCGCGCAGCACGGCATTGAGGCCCGGGCAATCCCCTCCGCTGGTGAGGATCGCGATGCGTTTTGCAGTCATGCGACCAGTCTTACCTGTTCCCCCGGGCAAATGAAAACGTCAAAGCGTGCTTTTCTTCGTCACCGGCCGCCCCTGGGCCGCCCATTGGTCGTAGATCTGCCATCCGCGCTGGAGCAATCCCGCGCCGACCGCGAATCGGTCCGTCGCACCCAGCACCACCACATGAATCCGCCGGGGGGTCACATACACCGTTTCCCCTTCCTTGCGTGTCTCCGGGGCGCGGGCGGCGGAGAGAACCAGGCAATCGCCCGCCAGGCGCGTGCGGCCGGTTTTCACGCCGTCGATCGAGTTGCTGCCCAGCAGGGTGTTGGTGTTGCGGCAGGCATATCTGAGGGATTGTCCCCCGCGGTTGATGGCGATCTCGCGTTCCCGCTGACTTACATAAAACCGAAAAGCACTTTTCGACATCGCGTGCCGGGTGAGCCGGGCCAGATCGGCGGCGGTGGAGTGGGGGGGGGCGGAGGAACCGCTGTCGAGCCCGTGCGGATTCAGGAACAGCGTCTTTTCCATGCGGAGACTCGTGGCGAGGGCGTTCATCTGGGCGACAAACACGCCCACCGGGCCGAGGCTGCGGACCTGCGGGGGCGTGACTTCCGAAAGGGCGCGCCCGACATGTGCGGCAAGGGTGAATGCGGCGATATTGTCCGATTGCAGCAGGCTGGCATAAATGAGATCGCGGAGGCTCACCTCATCGCCGGGCACCAGTCCGATGGGGCTCGTCACGCCCTGCTGGAGCGCGGCGGGCGGCACCACGGCAACCGTGTTCAGATCCTGTTTGCGGAGATCGGCCCAGTCGAGCACCACCATCGCGGTGGCGATTTTGGTGAGGCTGGCAATTTGCAGTTTGCGGTTGGGCGATCCGGAATCCAGGATGTGCCCGGTCTGGTCGTCCACGACGATCCAGGCCTCCGCGCCCGCCTGCGCATGAGCGGTGTGGACGGCGGTAAAAGCAATGCCGATGCAACAAAGAATCAGGAGCGGGACAAGACGATGGATTTTCATGGGATGTAAGGCGCGGAATGTAGCTGCGGGCAGGCGCTTTGCAATCGCAGAGTTGCCTATCTCGCCCCGAATCATTACCAGCCTCTGGAGCATCCACAGAAATGGGTGGATTTATTGGCGGGCGATCCCGCTCCTCCCGGAGCGGGCTACAGGCTGCTTTCGTAGCTCGGCGCGGGAGCGCCGGGATCTTCCAATGCTAATGATCGGGGCTATCTCGCCCCGACTTCACGCATCCGGTCCAGATACTTTGCCAGGATGTCGAACTCCAGATTCACCGGGCTGCCCGCCGTGAGTGCGCCAAGGTTCGTGACCTCGACGGTATGTGGGATGATCCACACGACCACGCTGGAGGCCAGCACTTCCGCCACGGTGAGACTCACGCCATTGATTGCGATCGAGCCTTTGTAGGCGGCGTAGTGCGCGAACTCCGGCGGCAATTCGATATCCAGACGATGATCCGCGCCCGAGGGCTCCATGCCCAGCACCTTCGCGACCGTGTCGATGTGGCCCTGCACAAAGTGTCCGCCCAGGCGGCCATTGGCGGCCAGGGGACGCTCCAGATTCACCGCATCCCCCGGACGCAGCGCACCCAGGTTGGTTTTGCGGAGGGTTTCCTCAAGCAGATCGAAGCAGTGGGCATCGCCCTTGGCCGAGGTGAGCGTGAGACAGCAGCCGTTCACCGCCAGACTCTCTCCCGTGGCGATGGGGCGCAGCGCGGCGGGGACCAGCAGACGCAGTTCTGTTCCCGTGGTGCCGCGTTTGAGCCATTGAACCGTGCCGGTTCCTTCGACGATGCCTGTGAACATAAGCGTGGTGGGCGTCAGGGGTTTATTGACGGAGAAAAATCCATCCGACCAACGCAAAAATCGGGATGAGAATTGGAAGGGAATATTTCCAGATGTAGGCGAAGAAGTCGGGCGTGCGGATTTTCTCGTGATCGGCGATGGATTTCACCATGAAGTTGGGGCCGTTGCCGATGTAGGTGCAGGCTCCGAAAAAAACCGCGCCGAGTGAGATGGCCATGAGTTCCAGAGGGAAGCTCCCGATGTAGGCCGCCACATCGGCGGCGTTGCCAAGCACCAGCCGGTGCGCATCCACCGGATCCAGATGGAGGCTGATCGAAGTGGTGAGGAAAGTGAGATAGGTCGGGGCGTTGTCGAGCACTCCGGAAAGCGTGCCTGTGATCCAGTAGAACTCCATGGGCGTGTCGATCCCGAGGCTTTTCGCATGAATGGCCAGAATGTGCAGCGCCGGAATCATGGTCGCGAAAATGCCCAGAAACAGCCAGCCCACTTCACGGATCGGCGCGAAGGTGAACCGGTTGGCCTCATGCGCCCGTTTCGGTGTCCAAAAATACGAAGCCGCCGCCGCACCCACCATGAGGATTTCGCGCACCGGTGTGGCCAGAAAAATCGCCCCCAGAATCACCGCGAGAAAAATCAGGTTTCTCATGCCGCTGAGTTCCCATTCCTCCTGCGCGGTTTCCTTGGCCCGCACCTCCTTCGGAGCCCTGCGGAAATTGAAGCTGTCGATCACGTAAAACACGCCAATCAAGAGTCCGGTGGTCAGCAGCCATGGCTTCCAGAGATGTTCCAGAGTCCAGAAAAATGGCACCTTGTTCAGGTAACCCAGAAACAGGGGAGGATCGCCGATGGGCGTGAGCGAGCCCGCCACATTGCTCACCACGAATATGAAAAACACAATGTGAAATCCTGTGATCCGGTATTTGTTGGACCGGATCCAGGGGCGGATGAGCAGCATCGACGCCCCGGTCGTGCCAATCAGATTGGCCAGGATGGCGCCAATGGCAAGGTAGGCGCAGTTGATGGCGGGGGTGGATTCTCCTTTCACCCGGATAAGGATGCCGCCCGCCACGACAAACAGCGAGCCGATGAGCGCAATGAAACTCATGTATTCCAGTCCCACATGCGCGATGCGGGACCAGTCGTGCCGGACCAGTCCGTAATAGGCCACACTCACCGCACCCAGCGCCAGGGAAACATGAGGGAGATATTTTTCCCACCAGTGGGCGTTGACAAAGGGCATCACCGCGACCGCCAGCAGCATCACCACAAACGGAATCACCATCGCCAACGGCGGCGCCACCTGCTCCGACCAGTTCGGGGGAGCGGACATGAGAAGGGAAAATATGGGCAGACCGATGCTCATTTGGGTGCGCATCATGTCAAATGAAGCTTTTCTGGCAAGAGAACATTTTCTATCGGCTTGACATCCGGCGGGGCGGAGCAAGACTGGTATCAGGCCCACCCATTCCATGTTCAGCGGTAATCCCGATCCTGCCCAAGACCTCTTCCTGCTTCTTCAAAAAAAGCGCAGCCAGCCCCACATCAATTGCGAGGTTGTGTCTGATTCGGCCCGCTGGCTGAAATCACAACTCAAGGGCGCCGGCGTTGCCTTCACTTATCTCTCCTGCGATCAACAGGATTTTTACGGATACGCGGTTTTTTTGATCAGTCTTTCCCAGGAAACCCTGCATTCCACTCTGGAAGTCCGGATCATCGAGATCGATGAACGTGCCCACGCCTTCTGCCAGATCAAGGTGGTCGCAACCACCGGGGGGGACGCGTTCTCCTACTTCACGGAAATTGCCGACGAAAAGGGCAGGCAGGCGTTGATGGCGTATATGGCGGATTTTTTATTGAGTTCCGGGAGCGGCGCCTGACTCATCCTTTGGGACTGCGTCCCATATTTTCTGGGGATTTATCTTGTACTGGGACCCGAACCCCGTTAGACGGGGTTCACTTTCTCTCTGCATCAATCCATCCAACAGTGCTCCCATGAAACTACGCCATACACTGACCATCGTCGCAGCCGTTGCCGGACTTTCGGCATGCAAAACCACCGAGACCGACCAGGATCTCTTCCTCAAAGCCGATACCAACAAGGACGGTAAACTGTCCCTTGCGGAAGTGAACCGGCTTGGATTCCCGAGGCTTTTCGGACGGTTCGACCGGGATGGCAATGGCAGTGTCACCCTGGCCGACGTGCGCGTCGTGGAACCCGGATTCAAGGAGACGGAATTCGTCCGGCGCGATTTGAACAAGGACGGCCGTGTCACCTTTGCGGAATACCGCGTGGTTGCCGAGCGGGACGGCGATATCAAGGTTGCCTTCGAAAAGGTGGATCTGAACAAGGACGGCCAGATCTGCCGGATCGAAGCCGAAAAGTACACCGCCAAACTGGACAAGGAACAGGACTGATCTCCGCTCCCACCATATAAATTCTCACCCGATCCCCATTATCCAATGAAACGATTTCTTCCCTTTATTGTCGCTGCGCTGGCCGTTTGTGAATTGACGTCCTGTGTCGCACCCTATCCCGGGCCTGTCGTCGCCACCCGCCGTCGCGGCGGAGTTGCGGGCGCCGCCATCGGGGGCGCGGTCGGCGGTTGGGGCGGCGCCGCTGCCGGCGCCATGATCGGTGGAACCGCCGGAGGCATGGTCGGACGCGGCCGGCGTTCCTATTATACCGGCACGCCCTACTACGCTCCGGCCCGCTATTATTGATTCCAACCGCTGAGGCGGGAATTGGCGGCCACGGTCAGTCCATGATCCGGTCGAACCAGGCGTCGTAGCGCTCGTCGCGGGCGTCCTGCCGGATTTCGCGGCGATCCTGCAGGCTTTGATAGTTCGCGTTGCGGCTATCCATGCGGTTTTGGAGTTCCTCGTTGCTGGCACAGGAACTCAGGAGGATCGTTGCGGTCACGAGCGCAATGCCTGCGGATGGGAAAAGCCGGAAAATGGAGGAGGAGGAATTTTGCATGGGGTTGGGAAGAGTCGGGAGCTTTCCTACTCCCGAAGCTCAAAACCGTCGAGAGCATAATTGCGCATCCGCCGGCTTCGTTCTCGCGGGTGCTGGGTTACCAGATCACATCCAGCGCAACGCCGGTGACAAAGACGATGCCCACAAAGGCGTTGCTGTGGAAAAAGGCCCGGTTGATTTTCTCAAGATCCAGCGTGGTGGCGATGCGGTGTTCATAACCCAGCGCAAGGGCGACGGGAGCCAGGGACGCATAATAAATCCGGCCCAGGCCGGCGGAGGCTCCAAATGCCGCCAGGCCCAGGAGCAGCAGCAAATGCAGAATTTGGGAGAACCCGAGCGCACCGGGGATGCCCAGCCGCACCACCATCGAGCGCAGACCGTGCCGGCGGTCGAACTCAAAATCCTGGGTTGCGTAGATGAGGTCAAATCCGGTGACCCAGCACAGCACAGCCAGCGCCAGAACCAGCGGGGGAGCGGCAAAAGAGCCCGTGACCGCAAGCCATGCCCCGACGGGCGACACGGCCAGGGCGAGTCCGAGAAAAAACTGCGCGAAGTCTGTGAACCGCTTGGTCATCGAATAGCCCAGCACGACAACCAGGGCGAGTGGAGAGAGCCGGAGGCAGAGCGGATTCAGGAGCCCGGCTCCGGCGACAAACAACAGCGCGGACACGGCCAGCAGCAGCCAGGCCGCCGGTTTGGGGAGGAGCTTGTGGCGGTCCGCCGTGCGCGGGTTGCGCTTGTCGATTTCCCAGTCGGCAAGCCGGTTGAAACTCATGGCCGCAGTGCGGGCGGTGATCATGCACCAGAGGATCAGGAAAAGCACCCGCCCCGTCGGCAGACCCTCTGCGGCAACCAGTGCCGAGCCCAAGGCAAAAGGCAGCGCGAACACCGTATGGGAAAACCGCACGAACCGGAGTGCGCGCCCGAGGAGATTGCCCTGCCGGGGCTGCGTCGGTATCATCGGCCCACGCGGGCGGGCGGAGCGGGAGTGGCCGCCGGATCTTCCGTGATGCTGAAGAGCGCGGGCAGCCGGTCGTCCACATTGATGTCGATGAGACGCCAGGCATCGCGGGACTGATAAAAATAAAACTTCCAGCGCAGGGGCAGACGCTCACCCAGCGAGACACAGGTCACGCTCAGGAGCGACTTCCCCACCTTGCGAAGCTCCAGGATTTCGTGGGAGCGGATTTCACCGAACAGTTCGACGGCCTGCTTGGTTTTTTGTTTCAACTGGACAATGAGGGCGGCGTCCCCCTCGATCACGGTATCTTTGAGCAGGGAGTCGTAGGCCGTATCGGATTTGCCGCGCTGGATGAGAATAAAGAAATTCTGAATCTGCTTCTGCACGGCGGGATCAAGACCGGGATACGGTTCCCCGATGTGGCCACCCGATGTGTTCACCAGCGGTTCTTCGGCGGAAGAAGTCTGGACCGTTGCCGTTTCAGCCGGGGGATTCGGCGCCGGTGTGGGGGCCGCAGGCTTTTCCGCGTTGGTTTCCGGAGTTTTCGAGCCGGGCTTGAACACGAGTTTCTTGTCCGGATTCGCCTGGGAAAAACCGGAAGGACATGCCGCGAAAATTGCGGCGACAAAAAGCAGGGAAATATGCAGGTGGCGCATCCTGCCCCTGTCATCGCATGAATCTGTCCGTCCGCCAACTCCGAATGCATGGCACCCCGTATTTTATCCGTCAACATCCCACGGGGTAATGGCATGCCTGGAGTGTTTCTGTATTGTCCGGGGCTCGCGGACACTCATCCCTGCAAGCGGGGTGTTGTCCCATGCGGGAACGAAACGACCCGCAACGGCATGTCGGAGCAATGGATCGCAGATCCCTCCGGGAGTCAGCGCGGCGGATATCGCACAACGGCGCGACCGCCGAAGGCCAGCGGGCCATGATCGAGTCTCTGGGCCTCACCGAATCCGGCACCGGCATGGATACCAATGTGATCGGACGCGTTTCGGTGAGGACGGATGGATGTTCATTCCGAACACCCTGCATCTGGAAACACTCTATGGCTCGGCGGATCTGGCGGACCAGCTCCGGGGCAATCCGCGCTGCGACGTCGCGCCGGACCCGACCCCGCTCCTTTTTCAACAAGGCAGACTCACTCTCTTCGACCGGGCTTGATCGCCGGGAAAATCAGTCCACGACAAAATTCACGATTTTTCCGGGCACCACGACGACCTTGCGGATTGTCTGACCGGCCGTCCACTCGGCGGCTTTGGGGCTGTTGCGGGCGATCGATTCGATTTCCTCCCGGGAGGCGTCCTTGTTGGCCCGGATGCGGTCGCGCAGCTTTCCATTCACCTGTACGGCCAGCTCGATCTCGTCATCCACCAGGCAGGCGGGGTCGTAGTCCGGCCAGGGCGCCCTGTGGAGGGGCGGGGCGTTGTCGCCGAAGTGGCGGTCGAGAATCTCCCACAACTCGCTGGTGAGATGCGGCGCGAAGGGATTGAGCAACTGCAGCAGCGTCCGCACGGCCCCGAGGGGACGCGGAGAGACGGACGTGAAAGTGTTGGTGAAGATCATCATCTGCGACAGCGCGGTGTTGAATCCGAGCGTTTCGATATCCTCGGTTACTTTCTTGATGGTGGCATGGATCACGCGTGTCTGGTCGCGGTCGGGTGCGGCCTCTGCGGAGACCGGGCCGACCTTCCATGAGCCGTCCTGTTGTTCCTCCATCACCAACCGCCAGACCCGGGCGAGGAAACGGGCCACGCCCTCCACGCCGGTCATGCTCCAGGGTTTCATTTGTTCGAGCGGGCCCATGAACATTTCGTAGCAGCGGAAGGCATCCGCTCCGCACAGATTGATCACGTCGTCGGGGTTCACCACGTTGCCGCGCGACTTCGACATCTTGTGTCCGTCCTCGCCGAGAATGAGTCCCTGGTTCACGAGACGCTGGAACGGTTCGGGCGTGGAGAGATGTCCCAGATCGAACAGAATCTTGTGCCAGAAACGGGCGTAGAGCAGATGCAGCACGGCATGTTCGGTGCCGCCCACATACAGATCCACTCCGCCGGGTTTGCCGCCGCCCATCCAGTAGCACTCGGCTTCTTTTCCGGCAAACCGCGAGGCGTTTCCGGGGTCGCAATAGCGGAGATAATACCAGCACGAGCCCGCCCATTGCGGCATGGTGTTGACTTCGCGCCGTGCGGTCGCCGAGTAGCGCACCCAGTCCGCGGCTTTGCTCAGGGGCGGCTCGGGCGTTCCCGTGGGGCGGAAATCCTCCAAAGCGGGCGGGACCAGCGGAAGCTCCGATTCATCCAGGGCCCGGTGGCGTCCGCCCTCCCAGATCACGGGAAATGGTTCCCCCCAATAGCGTTGGCGCGAGAACAGCCAGTCGCGCAGTTTGTATTGGACGCGGGCATGGCCGAGTCCGCGCTTCTCCAGTTCCGCGAGAATCGCCACCCTGGCGTCCGCCGTGGGCAGGCCGTCCAGAATCGAGGAGTTGGTGGCGAACCCTTCGCCTTCGAAACACTCCTCCGGCTCGGCGGTGCAGGCGCGTCCGCCCGCCAGCGAGAGCACGGGACGCGGGCTCACCACCCGGCGGATGGGCAGTCCGAACTTGCGCGCAAACTCCCAGTCCCGTCCGTCGTGCGCCGGCACGGCCATGATCGCGCCCGTGCCATATCCGGTGAGCACATAATCCGCAATCCACACGGGAATGGCTTCGCCGTTGACGGGATTCACGGCGTGGGCGCCGGTGAACACGCCGGTTTTGTCCCGGCCGAGGTCGGTGCGCTCGAGGTCGCTCTTATTGGCGACAGCGGCTTGATATTGTTTCACCGCCTGGCGCTGGGCGTCTGTCGTGATGCCCGGGACCAGGGGATGTTCGGGGGCGAGCACCATGTACGTCGCGCCGTAGAGCGTGTCGGGACGCGTGGTGAAGACCGCGATGGTTTCCTCCGCGTCCTCGATGGCAAACTCCACCTGTGCGCCCTCGCTGCGACCGATCCAGTTCCGCTGAAGCAACTTGATGGAGTCCGGCCAGTCGAGTCCGTCGAGTTCCCCGATGAGCCGGTCCGCAAACGCGGTGATCCGCAGCATCCATTGGCGGAGCGGACGGCGTTCGACGGGATGTCCTCCCACCTCGCTTTTGCCGTCGATGACTTCCTCATTGGCCAGCACGGTGCCAAGTTCTGGACACCAGTTCACCGGCGCTTCGGCCACATAGGCGAGCCGCACGGAGTCGGGGTCGGGTCCGGTGTAGGTCGAGATGGGTTCCGCGCGGAGGGTCTCCGGGTTGAACCAGGAACCGTAGATCTGCAGAAAGATCCACTGGGTCCACTTGAAGTACCCGGGGTCGGTGGTGTTGATCTCCCGCGACCAATCGTAGGCAAAGCCGATCCGCTGAAGCTGGCCCTTGAAATGGGCCACGTTTTTTTCGGTGGTGACCGACGGATGCTGGCCGGTCTTGATGGCATACTGCTCCGCCGGAAGGCCGAACGCGTCCCAGCCCATGGGGTGCAGCACATTGAATCCGCACATGCGTTTGTAGCGGGCCAGAATGTCGGTGGCGGTGTAGCCTTCGGGATGCCCCACATGCAGCCCCGCGCCACTGGGGTAGGGGAACATGTCCAGCACATAGAACTTGGGCTTGGTGGCATCGAAATCCGGTTCCCCGGGATTCGGGGCGCGAAACGTGGATTGTTCGCTCCAAAGCTGCTGCCATTTGGGCTCAAACTGATCGAAGGGATAGGGTCTGCGGCGCGGATTCATGGGAAACCGAACAGAGGGCCAGCATTGCCGCGTGAGATCAAGGCAATTCCTCGGGGATTTGGACGCCGATGCCCGACCGACGCCGCGCACCTTCTTTCACGCCCCGGGATTATTTCACCGAAAATACAAAATCATCCAGATGCGCCTTGCCGACACCGCGTTTGTTGGTGCGGACATAGAGGTCCATCTCGGTGGCTCCCTCGGGGGCGGTGGCGGACACGGCATATTCCTTCCATTCCGGAATCTCGGCGTCGATCTCGGCCAGATGGCGGAGACCGGTCGGGGGCGGGAGATGCACGCCTTTGGCATCGAAAAAGCGGATATACACGCAGATCGATCGTTTCACCTGCCAGGAGCGGCCTTGGAAAGTCACGGCATACGTCTTCCCGGCGGACACCGGGAACCGTGCATTATGAGAGACCGTGACGTCCAGCGTGTCACTGTCGTCCTGAACCTGCAACCCAGCCGACCCGGATTTCGCCGCCTCCCTGGTCACCGTGGCGGAAGCCTTCGCGGGATCGTCGGTGCGGACCTTCCATCCCTCGAGCCCCTTTTCAAACCCTGGATTGACCACGGCGGAGACGGAATCGGCTGCAAAGGAAACGGACTGCACCGAAAGAAATGCGGAAAAGGCGACGGCGGGCACAAGCTGGAAGGAATTCATGGAGCGGACCCTATCCTCCAAAAGCCGCTGCCTGGCAAGCAATTGTTCCGGGAGATTTTGATTGCACTCCCGCCGTGCTCTCGTCTTTGATCTCCCCTCTTATGGCCAAGGAAAATACCGACACTGTCCGGATGGAAAAAATCGTGAGCCTGTGCAAACGCCGCGGGTTCGTGTTCCAGTCCAGCGAAATCTATGGCGGACTCAACGGATGCTGGGACTACGGCCCGCTCGGTGTCGAACTCAAGCGCAACCTCAAGGACTACTGGTGGAAGTGCATGACCCGCGACCGGGACGACATCGTGGGCATGGATGGATCGATCCTCATGAACCGGCGGGTCTGGCAGGCCAGCGGGCATGAGGAGACATTCAGCGATCCCATGGTGGATTGCCGCGTCTGCAAAGCGCGCATGCGCGCCGATCAGCTTCCGGAATATGACGGCAGGAAACACTGCGCCAACTGCGGCAGCCCCGACATCACCGAGCCGCGCGCCTTCAATCTGATGTTCAAGACCTTTGTCGGAGCCACAGAGGACGAATCCTCGATCGCCTATCTGCGTCCGGAGACCGCCCAGGCGATGTTTGTGCAGTTCCGCAACGTGCTGGAAGTCTCCCGCAAAAAACTTCCCTTCGGCATCGCCCAGATCGGCAAGGCCTTCCGCAACGAGATCAACCCGCGCAACTTCACCTTCCGCTCCAGGGAATTCGAGCAGATGGAAGTCGAATATTTCTGCCGTCCGGAAGACGGCCCCCGACTGCTCGAGGAATGGCTCCGGGAGCGGCTCCGGTTTTATGCGGACATCGGACTGCCCGGCGAGAAGCTCCACGTGCTCGACGTGCCCGAGGCGGACCGCGCCTTCTATTCCAAGGGCACCTACGACATCGAGTTTGATTTCCCGTTCGGACGCCAGGAACTCGAGGGCGTGGCCTATCGCACGGATTACGACCTCACTCAGCACCAGAATGCCAGCGGAAAACCCCTCGACGTGTATGACGAGGAGACCAAACAAAAATTCGTGCCGCATGTCGTGGAACCCAGCGCCGGAGTGGACCGCACCGTGCTCGCCATCCTCTGCAACGCCTACGACGAGGAAACCGTCACCGATGAAAAGGGAAAATCGGAAACCCGCGTGGTGATGCGCTTCCATCCGCGCATGGCACCCGTGAAATGCGGCGTTTTTCCGCTGCTAAAAAACAATCCCGCGCTGGTGGAAAAAGCGCGGGAAATCGAAGCGCTCCTGCGTCCGTGGATGAAAGTCTTCTACGATGAAACGGGTGCCATCGGACGCCGCTACCGCCGCCAGGATGAGGCCGGAACGCCGTTCTGCGTCACGGTGGATTTCGATACGCTGGGGGAAACCGGACCTGAAAAAGCCAACACCGTCACCCTGCGCCACCGCGACTCCATGCAGCAGGAGCGCCTCCCCATCACGGCGTTGAAAGACTATCTGCTGGAGCGGATCCTGTAACTCTCCCCATCCGGATTTTCCCGCGACGCATCGAGCCGCACCTACGCGGCCATGGCGGAAGACCATGGGATCGCCGTGGCCATCCACATGGAAAGCTCAACGAGGAGTTAACCCGGATTCCGAAGAAGGAATCACGAAATTCTCGAAAGGCACTAAAATTGAAAAATTTGCAAGACGGCATGCCTGACATGAAAGATGGCGGACAAGATAACCCCAAGATCCCTGATCCTTTCGTGTAGTTTAGTGATTTTAGTGGTTGGTATTTCGGTTTTCGGGGTTAATCGAGTCAAAGCTGCATCCTGACTTCCTGACAGCGTGGGAGTCCACTGAACAGTGGGACAAAGAGTGGGCGGCGCGGATTTCCTCAAGAGACGCAACCGCGAACAGCTCTCCGCCATCCTGCACGACTTCACACCCGTTGTCACCATCCTCAACCAGCTCCGCTCTTCCATCCAAAACCGCCCCGACCAAATCCCATGAAAAGCAAACCCACCGCCAGCACCCGCCCCATCATCACCATCGACCCGGAGTTTCGCGCCACCTCAATTTCCTTGGATCACTGAATGCATGCTTCGGACGACATGACATCAAGCGGCCTGACCAGGTTTTGAAATCGCTTGACGTCAACGCAAAAGAACTGTTCTATTGAACAGCATGCCAACAGGTCGTCAACAGCAGATTCTCGATTTCA
>DYRR01000042.1 GCA_020718605.1 Chthoniobacter flavus
GCTGGTTCGGCGTGTTTCTCGATGTGGACCGCCCCACCAAGAACAGCTTGGAGAAAAAATGGATCGAGGCGAGCCGTGAAAAAGCGGGACATGCCGGGGACATGGCGTTGCTCCAAAAAACGTTCGAGCGTCTGAAGTAGGGAGCTACTTGGATTCCGAGAGATTGATCGTGAGACCGAAGAGACGCCACTGACTGCGTTCCTTCACATACTTCAGATCGAAGTTCACACGAAAGCTTGCCTGGGGAACGTAGCCGCGCACATCCAAAAGCCCTTCCGGTGTCAGGACGGGCGTCACGAGAAATACAAAGTCTTCCTTGCGGATGGTTCCAAAACTGATGTTTTGATCCATGAAACTCCGGAACACATCGTCGAGCGCTGACGGAGTGGTTTGCCGTTGCCATGCGGTGGAGATTTGCTGGTAAAACGGCCCGAAGTATTTGATCTGCACGGCCTCGTTGAATTTGAGCAGAGTATCATAGGCCAGGGTCTTGATTTCATCCTCGGAAGGGAGTGTGTTGTCGTCCGTTTTTTTCTGTTCGGTGGGTGTTTCCTCGCGCAGGATCGACCCGGTGCGCTCGGAGACAAGGGCGAACATTCTCCATCCGCCGGCCTCTTTCACGAGGTTGAGGGTGAGTGGGAAGTCCTCGTGGTTTTCCTTGCGGATCGTGCCGCGGAAACGCGCCTCGGTGGCACCGATTTCCTTTTCGATCCATTCGATTGACCGCCAGTTGGTGAGTCCGGCCTTGTCGATGCCGGCCTCGAACGATTCGAAGCTCCGGGATTTGACAATGGCCGCACTGGTCCGGAATGCGTCGTAGAGTTTTCCTTCCCTGAGGAGTTGGACGAACTCTGTGACCGATTTTTCCGCCGAACCCGTGCGTGGTTTGAGCATGGTGAAAGAAAGCCCGATTGCAGCCACAAGCAGGACGAGAAAAATCAGGAGGGTGATCAGGGAGCGCTTCTTCATGCGGAAAGCGGGTGGTTCAGCGGCTCCATTCGAGCATCCGGAGCAGCGGTGCTTCGGCGGCGCGGCGCACGTTCTCGGTAAGGGTGATTTCCGGCCGGCCGTGGCGCAGGGCCGCCACGACTTTATCCGGAGTGTTCATTTTCATAAAGCGGCAGTCGCTGCAGGCGCAATTGTCCGTGGGACCCGGGATGAACACTTTGCCGGGCACCTCCTTGCGGAGCCGGTGCAGCATGCCCGATTCGGTGACGACGACAAAGGTCTTCGCGTTGGATTCGCGGCAGTAGGCCACCATTTTTTCCGTGGAACACACTTCGTCCGCAAGCAGGCGCACGGCATAGGGGCACTCCGGGTGTGCGACGACCTTCGCTTCGGGATATTGTGCGCGGGCTTTTTCGATGCTTTCGCGTGTGAATTCCACGTGTACATGGCAGTTGCCCTGCCAGAGATCCATCGGACGTCCGGTTTGTTCCGTCACCCAGGCGCCAAGATTCTGGTCGGGCACGAACAGAATCCGCCGGTCCTGCGGAACCCGGCTCACGATGCGCGCCGCATTGCCGCTGGTGCAGATGACATCCGAGAGCGCCTTCACGGCGGCACTGCAATTGATGTAAGCGACCACGTAATAGTCCTTGTCACGGTTGCTCTCCAGGAAAGCCCGGAGCATGTCCGCCGGACAGGAGTCCGAGAGGGAACACCCGGCATCCAGGTCGGGCAGTAGCACGGTCTTGGCGGGATTGATGATCTTGGCGGTCTCGGCCATGAAATGGACACCGCAGAAGAGGATGGTCTTCGCGCCGGTCTCCTGGGCGCGGTAACTCAGCCCCAGGGAGTCCCCCACATAATCCGCGACATCCTGGATTTCCGGGAGTTGGTAGTTATGGGCAAGAATCACCGCATCGCGCTCTTTTTTCAGCGCCAGAATTTCGGCGTTCAGGTCGGAGGACGGCTTGGAAGCGTTCATGGCGGGGATGCGTTCCACGTGTGGAATCCGGCGGCGGATCAGGTCTCTCCCTCGTAAAGGATGCGTCCGCATTGTTCGCAGCACACGATCTCCTTTGCGCCGCGGGCTTTGACGGCGGTCTGGGTGGTGACTTTCATGTGGCAGCCGGTGCAGACATCGTGTTCCAGCGCGACCACTGCGGAGTCGCCTTTGCTCTTGAGCAGGCGTTCGTACCGGATGCACAGATCCTCGTCCAGGGTCGCAACGAGGGATTCCCGGGTGGACCGCAACTCGGAGAGGCGCGACTCCAGGGCGGCCGTCTTGGCGTCGAGATCCCGCAGGCGGTTGGCGGCGAGGTGTTTCGCCGTGTCCAGATCGTTGGAGGCGGCGGCGACAAGTTGTTTGGCCGCTTCCGCACGTTCCATGAGGGAGATTTCCTCGTCTTCGATGGTGCCGATGTCTTTTTCAAAACGCCCGATCTCGCCCGCGAGAGCCTGGAATTCCTCGTTCTTGCGGGTTTGCATCTGCTGGGTTTTATACCGGGCGATGGCCGCGCGCTTGGTGTCCGCATCGAGTTCAAGTTTCTTGCGCTCGATCTCGATGGCCTGGGTTTCGTGGCGGATCTGTTCGAATTGGGCCTGTGCGGTGGACAGCCGGGTTTCCACTTCTTTGCGTTCCTGCGGGGAGAGTTTTAACTCCGCATCGAGTGTCCGGATTTTTTGGTCGCGATCCTGTAAAACGAGAAGGTTTTCTATTTCTTTAAGCATTGATTTGCGTTTGATACGAACAGAGTTGCAGGGGCTGTGCAATCTCAATGTTCGCAGGGATTCACGGACCTCCCGGGGGTCGGCGATGCGTCCGCCCGTTCCTCCCGGAGCAGACCCGCGGGGGATCAGTTTTTCGGGCCGAAAAATATCTCCACGGAATCCCGATAGATGGGATCCATGGAAGAGGCGTCCAACAGGTCCTTGTGCGCCCGGTCCGGAATTCCGGACGAGTGTGCGTATACCCCCGTGAGCCACCGCCATTTGGCGATTTCCTTGTTGTCGCCGGCCGTGGGCTGGAAGTAATCGGCAATTTCAAGAACCGTCGCCGGTGCGAGATCGATCCAGCGGACGGGGATGACTCCGTATTGCACCGGGACTTCGATCCTGGTGGGGTCGGCTTTTTTCGCTCCGGCTGGCACGGTGGACCCGGAGCGGGTTTTGAAGGTGCGCGGATACCCTTTGCTATTGATGGCGGCGATGAGTTGCGTCTGGAAGTCCGCAAGCCATCCTGCCCGTGTGCGCAGCGTGGCGAGGTTTTTGGCGACGGCGGGGTCTGTGGGCTTGAATCGGTCCAATGCCGGGATCGCCCCGGATGCCGCCCACTGTTTGAAAAGGCCCTCGGTGCTGGTTTCCAATTTGGCGAATTCCGCCTCCTCATTCTTTTTTCTGGTATCGTCGAGTTTTTGAACGACGGGGTCCGGCTTTGGGGTGGGAGTCGGGGTGGGAGTGGGTTGAATGACCCTGAGGCTTTGGTCGAGCCTCTTCCGTAATTTTGCGAGCGCGGGTTCGAATTTGGGATTGTTCCTGAGGGCCGTCTCGGCTGCGGAAAGTTCTTTGTCGGCGGCCCGCACCTGATCGGGGGAGGACGCCGAATTGATGGCGATGTTGGCTTTTTCGAAGGGGACGGATTCGGCGAGAAACTGTTCGGCTATCGGGCGAAACTGGGTGATCCATGTCCAGGGTTCCTTCGGATTGGCTCCCAGAAATTGGCGGAATAGCGGCACGGCATCCTCGAAATTTCCCATTGCGCGGTTCTTGAGGCCGAATAGAAAAATCGCGAGGGCTTCGACGTCGGCGCGGCTGTAGAGACGGGCGGTGGAGCTGCCAATCGGCTTGTTTGTGGCAAGGATGCGGCCCGACTCCAAAAAGAAATTGGCCAGCACATGGTCCGACGGATCCATGGAATACATGCCGGCATTGTTCAGTTCGGAAAAAACCCCGGATGCCCCGGCGGTATCGTCTTCAAGCAGTGCCGCGGTGCCCTCGAAAAGCAGGGTCCAATTTTTCATGGGCTGCGGCAGAGGACCGGAGTTGCGCAACGCCTGGAAAGCGACCCGGGCGGCCCTGGCATCCCCCGCAAGCAGTTGGTTGCGGGCGGAGTCGAATTTCTTGCCGGCATTGGCGGCAACGGTGGCGGACGGACGGGGGGTGGTTCCGGTGGGATTTTCTTCGGCGTTTGCCGCCTGCATGCGTTTCCACTGAAAAAAACCGCCGATCGCGAGGAGGATCACCAGAGCCAGTGCCACCAGGGTCAGTGTGCCGGCCAGGGTTTTGGTCGCCTCGGTCTCCGTGACAACACGGGCCTTGGGTTTGCGGGGATTGGCGATGCGCTCGGAGAGTTTTTCCCTGGCGTAGGTGAGGTGTTCGATCAGTTCGGCGTAGGATGCGTACCGGTCTTCCGGATTTTTTTGCAGCATCCGATTGATGACAAAGGCCGTCTCGCCGGAGACTTCGGGGGCGAAGGCCTGGAGACTCACCGCCTTGCTGCGGACGTGTTTGAGTGCGACCAGCGAGGCGTTCTCCGCTTCGAAGGGCGGTCGGCCCGCCAGCGCATGGAACAGGGTCGCGCCGAGGCTGTAGAGATCGCTGCGGAAATCCTCGGGATTGTGGTTGAGCCGCTCGGGGGAAACGTAGTAGGGTGTCCCCCAGATTTCGCCTTTTTTTTCCGCCTCTTCCTCCATGAGGGACGCGAGGCCGAAGTCCACAATCTTTGCGGTCTGTGAATCCGCGAAGAGAATATTGCCGGGTTTCACATCGCTGTGGATGAGGCCGAGCTGGTAGGCGGCATCCAGGCCCTGCGCGATTTGGATGCCCACGGTGAGCACCTGCATTTCGGCGATTTGTTTCTGAACCGTCATCAGATCGTCGAGGCTGCCCTTTTCCACCAGTTCCATGGCGAGATAAAACTGGCCCTGCGCACTTCCAAAGGTGAAGACCTTCACCACGTTGGGATGGTTGATGGAGGCCGTGACGCGCGCTTCCCGCTCCAGTTTCTGGATCGACTCCTGATCGGCGGCATACTCGCGCTTGAGGACCTTGATCGCGACATCGCGGTTGAGGTTGGTGTCCACCGCGCGATAGACCGTGCCCATGCCGCCCACGCCGAGCACGTCCAGCAGGGTGAACTGATTCAGGGCGCGCTTGACCCGCATGGCCGTGCCGCAACTGGGGCAGTGAGCCAGGGCGAAGACTTCCTGCTCGCTCACATCGACAAGCGTGGCGCACACGGAGCACGATTCGATCTGCGGGGTGTTTTGATCCAGGGAAGTCATCAGGGGGGGCGGGAATCTCAGCCGCCCGGGTGAACCCGGGCGGCCGGAGTTTGCTCCTGGGGCGGGAATGTTTTTTCCGGAAGCGAATACACGCCCTTGTCCTTATCTGAAAGAATCAAGCGCCGTCCAGCCCGGATTTGATGTCCCCGCTTCCTTGTGGCATTGTGGCGCCGGTCTGGTGTAGGATGCCCCATCCATGAACCCACAAACGAAGGCAGTCTATGATATTGAGGATTTGCGCCGGTGGAATGAGACCACTGCCGGTCTCGAACCCCCGGTGCGGCTCGGCGTGTTTGGCGATCCGGTGGCCCATTCCCGTTCTCCCCAGATGATGGGGGCGGCTCTCGTGGCGCTGGGCATTTCCGCCCGCTATGTGCGCCTTCATGTGGGACCCGCGGATTTTCCGGAAGCCCTGCGAATGCTGCCCTCTTTGGGATTTATCGGGGTGAACATCACGATTCCCCACAAGCAGGCCGCACTCGGGCTCGTGGATTCCGCCGATGATCATGCACGGGCCATGGGCGCCGTGAATACGGTGCTGGTGGACGGGGGGGCACTGAGGGGGAGCAGCACCGATGGTCCGGGGCTGGTGCGGGCGATCCGGGAGGAATTCCGGCTGGATCTGCGGGATCTCCGTGTGCTGGTGCTGGGGGCCGGGGGCGGAGCGGGCCGGTCGATCTCCGTCCAGTGCGCCATGGAGCATTGTGCAAGGCTTGTGCTTGTGAACCGCTCGCGGGACAAGGCGGAAGCGTTGGCTTCCGATCTGGCGCCGTATTTCCGCAGCGAACGTCTGGAAGGCCCGGTGGACAGGCTTCGGGTCGTGCCATGGGATTTTGCGGCGCTCCATCGTGAACTGGCCGATATCGATCTCATCATTCACACCACTCCGCTGGGCATGAACCGCGGCGACCCCAGCCCCCTGCCCGAGTCCGCACTTTCCCCGTTTCACGTGGTGTACGACACCGTGTATGCCGTGGAGCAAACCCCGCTGCTCGCCGCCGCCGCTGCGGTGGGCGCCCGGGGTGCCAACGGACTCTCCATGCTCCTGCATCAGGGAGCGCTTTCTTTCGAGCGGTGGTTCGGCCGGTCCGCGCCATTGGACGCCATGCGGGCCGGACTGCGCTCCACTTCATCCGAACGGCCCCCCGGCGTATGACCGACCCCATCTCATTACTGCAAAAGGCGATCAGTTTTGCCGCGACAAAACACAAGGGGCAGCGCCGGGCGGACGGATTGACTCCGTATTTTGCCCATGTGTGCCGCGTTGCCATGATTCTCCGGCACAAGTTTCAAGTGGCCGATGATGAGACGCTCATGGCCGCTTATCTGCATGATGTTCTGGAGGACACCGACACGGATTACGACGGGTTGGCCGAGATCTTTGGCACTCGGGTGGCGGATTATGTGGTGGCGCTCACCAAAAACTCTCTGCTGCCGAAAAGTATCCGGGAAAAGGACTACCTCGACCGTCTCCTCGATGCGCCGGAGCTGGTGAAAATCGCCAAGCTGGCCGATCTTTTTGACAATCTGAGCGATCGTGTCGGCACGCCCCGGTTTGCCAAGACCGCCGACAGCGCGCGACGGATCAGCGAAGCCTTCGTCCCGCTCATCAAGAGTCGGGAGGGCCGCGATGCGCTGGCCGCCGTGGGCTTGTTGCTGGAGCGATCCCTGGCGGACTGATCCCAGAGTCTGCTCAGTAAGCCCGCCGCCGCCCGTCTATTCCAGATCGGGCACGGCCACCCAGCGGCGCTCGGCCCAGCTTTGGAGCCCGAGTTCGGCGAGTTGAACCCCCTTGGCGCCTTCGAGCAGACTCCACGGGAAGGGTGTGTCGAGCACGATGTGTTTGAGGAACATCTCCCACTGGACCTTGAACGCGTTGTCGTAGGCTTCCTGTTCCGGAACTTCCGACCAGCCTTCGCGGAATTTGATCGGCTGCGGGATGTCGGGATTCCAGGTGGGTTTGGGCGTGTTGCCATAATGCTGGATTTTGCACTCGCGCAGACCCGCCACGGCGGAGCCCAGTGTGCCATCGACGTGCAGCGTGAGCAGGTCGTCGCGGTCCACACGGGTTGTCCATGAGGAGTTGAAGTGGGCGATCACGCCCCCTTCCAACTCGAAGGTCGCATACGCGGCATCGTCGGCGGTGCAGCGGTAGGGTTTGCCCGCCTCGTCGATCCGCTCGGGAATGTGGGTGGCGCCGAGGCAGCTCACGGCCCGCACTTTGCCAAAAAGATTGTCCAGGACGTAGCGCCAGTGGCAGAGCATGTCCACGATGATGCCGCCGTCGTCCTCTTTGCGGTAGTTCCACGAAGGACGCTGCGCGGGAATGCTGTGCCCCTCGAACACCCAGTAGCCGAACTCGCCCCGGACGGACAGGATGCGTCCGAAGAAGCCGTTTTCCATGAGCCGCTTGAGCTTGAGCATGCCGGGAAGCCAGAGCTTGTCCTGCACCACCCCGTTTTTCACCCCGGCTTTTTTGCACACATCGTAGATCTCCAGCGCGGTTTTGGTGTCCACGGCGGTGGGTTTCTCGCAGTACACATGCTTGCCCGCCGCTGCGGCGGCACGAACCCCGGCGGCACGGCGTCCGGTGGTCTGCGCATCGAAGTAAACCGGATATGCCGGATCTTTCATGAGGGAATCCAGATCGGTGCTCCACTTGGTGATCCCGGCGCGCTCGGCCAGTTTCCGGAGTTTCACGGCATTGCGTCCGACCAGGATCGGATCGGGCATGATATATTCCGAGGAACTCACTTGAACGCCGCCCTGTTGGATGATGGCGACAATGGAGCGCAGCAGATGTTGGTTGGTTCCCATGCGTCCGGTGACGCCGTTCATGATGATGCCGACTTTGTGGATGGTGGCTGATTCAGACATATTGGTTGTTTTGATTTGGGTTTGGGTTGGGAAAATGGATCAGGATTTGGTGCGATAGGCCTCCACGATGCGGGCCAGGAATTCGTCCTGATCCATGGCCCAGTAGCGGTTTGAAAAGATCTCGACTTCGTTGAACCCACGGAATCCCGCGGACTCGACCCAGCCCCGGATGCGGGGCACATCAATGCAGCCTTCGCCCATGAGTCCGCGGTCGTTGAGCATATCCTCGGGGCGGTCGCGCCAGTCGCAGATGTGGAAAGAAAAGAGTTTGCCGACCTCCCCGCAGCGTTGGATTTCGGATCCGAGACGGTCATCCCACCAGACATGGAACACATCCACTGTCACGCCCACATGGGTGGAATCCAGAGCGATCGCGATGTCGTTGGCCTGCCCGATCGTGTTCACCGCCGACCGGCTGTCCGCGTACATGGGATGCAATGGTTCGATGCCGAGCCGGATTCCGCGCTCCGCCGCATGGGGCAGAACGGCGGCGATACCGTCCGTGATCTGTTTGCGCGACTCCCCGAGAGCCTGTCCGGGCACGGCACCACAGACCAGCACGATCAGGGGCGCACCGAGTTCGGCGGCTTCATCGATGATTTTCAGGTTGTCATCGATGGCGGCCTGTCTGCCGGCGCCGTCTGCGGCGGCAAAGAACCCGCCGCGCACATAGGAAACAATTTGCAGGCCGGAATCGCGGCACAACTTTCCGGCGGCGGCGATGCCGTCCGGATGCGCCTGCGCTGCGTCACGCCAGACCGTGATCCCTCCGATGCCCGCAGCGGAATAAGCCTGGGCGGCCTTTGCCAGCGGCCATGGCTTTGTCGTGATGGTGTGCGGACAGAGCCGCGACAGATCTTTGATGGGGGAGGCGGTGTTCATCAGGAAAAGAAGGTGTAATAAGGTTCTCCGGTTGCCAGACGGCGGACGAGCAGGGCGGCTTCGATGGCATGGTAATCGCCCCACATCGAGGATTCTCCGCAGGGAACCTTGCGTCCCGGCGGAATGTAATCCCAGCCGTTCGGGCGGTGATAGACGGAATGCAGGATGAGACCCTGATGCGCGGCGTCCTCGCTGAGGTAGGGCGCCTGAAACAGACTTTCGAGCACCGTGAGACCCGCCTGGAAATAGCGCACCCCATTTTCGGAATCGCCCCGGTTTTGCAGGAAGCGTCCGAGCCGGACCAGGCCCTGCGCCCCGATGGCCGCCGCCGAGCTGTCCACCGGCTCGTGCTCGTTGAAGGGATCGCTGGCGCGGTCGAGATAATCTCCCATCCGGTGCAACTCCGGCGCACCGGTGTCCCAGTAGGGGATGCCGTCCACCGGGCTGTTGGCGATGTAGAAATCGCACGTGGCGGTCGCGGATTTGAGCAGGAACGCCTCGACCGCAGCCCGGCCTCCGGAGGATTCCAGGTCGGCGTCGGGCACCGAGGCCACCAGCTCCAGCAGTTCGGAAAATCCGCACATCGCCCAGGCGAGGCCGCGGGTCCAGGTGCTGAATCCCGTGTAACCCTGCTGCGAATTCGGGCAGCGGAACGCCCCGTCGTTCACATTGAAAATACATTCGTGCGCCGTGCGCCCCCGCATGTCGTAGCTGTCGCGGCCTTCGCCGTGGAAGACGGAAAATTCCCCCGTCGATTTGGCGTGGGCCAGCGCGCGTTCGAGCAGGTTGACCCGGAGATCGTTCTCCTCCATGAGCGCATGGCCGAGCAGATGGCTCACCACCAGGGCGCGGCACGACCGGATGGTGTCCACAAACAGGGAGTGCGGGCCGTTGAACGAATAGAGGTAGCCGCCGGTGTGGTGATGGCTCCAGCGGCGGGCCTGCACCGCCCCGCTCACTTTGAGCGCCACTTCGTAAAAATTCAGTTCCCATTCGTTGGCGGGAAGGCGTCCCTCGCGGAGAAGCCGGCGCAGATTGCCGTAGGTCGAGACATTGTTGAATCCGTGGTCATGCACGCCGACATGCGAGAGATGTGGGGCCATGAGATCCACGGTGTTGCGTCGGCCAAAATCGATGAGCGCGTCGTCCCGGAGGACGTCTCCGGCGAGGATTGCACAGCCGAATTGAAAGCCCTGTGTCCATTCCGTCCAGCCGCGCGTGGTGTATTTGCCCTGCACGGTGAAGACGGGCGATCCTTTGCGGGTGTCGTATTCGGACTCAAGGAGCCGGACCTTGTCGGATGCCAGCGCGAAAAGGCGATCCAGTTTGGGTTGCAGGGAAACGGGGCTGAGCCGGGGATTGATGGTGATCATGGCGAACGGGAACAAGACTAGCATGCCAGGCGCACCGGGTGTTAGAGCAAAAGGTTCTTGTTTTAGCACAAAATCGACTTTAGTTTTGTCCCTGTCTCATGTACCGGTTCCGATCCATCCTTTGGCAGAAATTGGACCTCGTCGTCGGGCCGTTGAAAGTCCTCGATCTGGCGCTGCACCGGCATCTTCCCGAAACAACGCTCGGCATGCACCGGCACCGGGTTTCGCAGTTTCTTCTCTATCTCGCGGGGCACGGCTTTCAGTATGCGGGCGACCTGTCCCGCCGGGTGGGTGCGGGATCGCTGGTGGCGTTGCCGGGCGGGGTGTCCCATGCCTTCGAGCGGTACGGCACCCGTCCGGCCTTGTGCATGGTGGTTGATTTTTCCATGCCCCGCAAACCGGGACAAGGCCCGGTCATCACGGATCTGGGTGCGCTGGCCCTTGGCAGTATCCGCGAAACGCTGGCCCGCATCGCGCGTTCGGGTGGCGCCGAAGGGCAGGCCGGGGACATTCCATCGAGAGTCCGTCGTTCGGCCATGACGCTCCAGCTTCTACAGCCGCTGTTGGAGGGGACGGGATGGTTTCCGGGCGCGACGGCCCGGCTGCGCTCGCCCATCGTGGGACGCACAGAGAAGGTGCTTGGCGAGCACGCCTGTTCCGGGCTTGGCATCGGTGAGATTGCCCGAAGGATCGGGTATCAGCCGGATTACCTGAACCGGATATTAAAGATTGAAACCGGGCTCACGCTGGGGCAATGGCGAGCCAGGGAGCGCATGGCCCGCGCCTGCAAATTGCTTGCCGGAGAGATGATGGTTGGAGATGTGGCGGCGGAGATTGGAATGTCCGACCAGAATTATTTCGCCCGCTGGTTCCGCGAGCAAACCGGCACCGCCCCCAGCCGATGGCGGAAAACAGGCGGGCGGGTTGGGTGAACCTCCGTGATGCCATCCGCTGCGAGTCTGAAGTCAAGGGTAGCACAGGCGTCCCGCCTGTAGGGGACATGAGGCGTCCCGCCGAATGCCATAAAACCGCCTGCCGTTATTTTTTGCCGCGCCCAAGCGGCGGACAACTGGAGCCGGCAATCCATCGGCTCTCGATTTGGACGCATTTTGGAAACGGAGGGACCCCGGTTTCGTTGCGGTGGAGCTGTGCGATCACCAGGTCCATGGCGGCACTGCCCACAAGCTCGTTGTTCTGCTCCATGCCGGCCCATTGATTTATCGTGGAATGCCTGTCGAGATGGATGAATGCGACATCCTCCGGAACCCGCACTTTTTCGAGCCGCACCCATTCCATCAGATCTTCGTGCAGGGTGAGAATCACGTCGGGCCTGTGTTTTCGGAACCACGGCAGGAAGGCCCGGGGTGTGCGCTCCTGCAGTTCACAGACAGGAAGACGCTGGGCCTCGGGCAACGCGAACTGACCCACCAGATAACCCCCGGTGAAGCGGCGTTCGAGCAGATTGTCCACGGCGGGATCGAGCACGAGGCCCGGGCGTTTGTATCCGAGTGCCATCGCCTCGTAGAGCGCTGTCATGGCGGTGGAGTACTGGTCGTTGCTGGCAAAGTGAAGTGCCGGGCGTGTGGTGCGCACCCCGAGGATCACGCTGGCAAACCGCGTCCAGAGCGGGCTCCATTGGTCGTCGAGCTGGCTCATGGTGTGAAGGCCCGCAAAGATAATCCCACGGATGCCCCGCGTATCGAGGACCCGTGCAAGCTTGTCCGGGGGCAGGGAGGGGTCGTAAACCCAGAACTGATCCAGTGTGTAGCCGAGTTGTTCGGCGCGATGCGAACAACCCCGCACCCATTCCCGGAAGGTTTCCACCTGCCGGAGAATCAGACTGTTGTCGGAGAGGTTCACCAGCGCCAGGGTCGCCTGATATCGCGGCGTCCGGCTCGCCCGCAATTGGGCCATCAGGTTGGCCACGGTCGCGTTGGCGCGATAGCCCATCTTTTCCGCGATCTCCTGGATTCGTCTGCGGGTCGATTCCTTCAGCCGGGGATCATCGCGCAACGCCAGGGAAACGGTGGACTTTCCAACGCCCGCCTCCCGGGCGACATCCTGCATGGTGGGAATGGGTGGTTCCATGTTCAACTGTGCAATAAATGGAAAAATTCATTTTGGGAAGCTCTTATTTTTTCTCAGCAACCGGATCTCTTCCCGTCCTTCCCTCCCCGGAAAGGTTTCTGCGGGAATCCACGAGTCTTCCAACCGAAAATGCGCCCCGAACAGGTCTTCGATTTCGGCGTCCTCCACACGAAAGGGAGGTCCCGGCGGAGGGTGGGCCGGATTGCGGTAAAAAATAGCGAAGAACAGCCCTCCGGGCCGGAGCAGATTGAGAATGCCGCGGACATAGTCCCGCCTGTCCGCCGGTGAAATCGCGCAGAAACAGGTGTGCTCGACGGCGAGATCAAAAGTGCCGTGGATCTCGGGTGGGGGTGAAAAAATCGAGCCATGCACGTAGCAAAGATTGCCGGGACCGGTTTTCGTTGCGGCCGCCTCGATTGCCGCGGGTGCCATATCGAGACCCGTGGCATGGATTCCATGGACTGCCAGTTCCCGAACCTCAGCCCCAAAACCGCAACCCGGCACCACCGCCGTCCGAAAAGTCCCGGGAGGCAGGGTGTTCAGCCAAGTCCGCAGGGCGGGATGCGGTCCATCCTTCTCCCAGGGCGTGTCGCCTGATTCATATCGTTCCTGCCAATACTCCGATAAAGGTGTTGTCATGAAACAAACTCTGGACGGAGATATTTGTTGGTCAAGCATCGATGGCAATCCGTGCTGTGCCGGGTTGAGTCAGTGCAACGGTCCAATGCCGTAGGCGCTGGCTTTTTGCGGAAATGCGGCTTATTTAGCTTCGCGTTGACGATATTCCTTCTTGGCGTGCGATCCTTGTGTCGCGTCGGCGGGTGGGTATCCCGATGCTTTCCCCCATGCATTTTAACCTGAAAAAATATCTCCCGCTGCTGCTTGTGGTGTTGGGGTGCGCATTGTTCGTTCCCCGGGCAGGGGCGGAGGCGATGCTTCAATATTTCAACACGAGTTGGGCGGAGATCACGCGCAAGATGCCGGAACTGGCCGAGGCCGGATATGGATCGGTCTGGCTGCCTCCCCCCACCAAGGGCAGTGGCGGGTTGTCGGTCGGCTACGATCTCTGGGATCCGTTTGATCTGGGGAGCAAAAGCCAGCGGGACACCGTGCGGACGCGCTACGGGACCGAGGCCGAGTTGCTGCACCTCATGGAAACGGCCCACCGCTTCGGCATCCGGGTGTATTTCGACAACATCATGAATCACCGGGCCTTCGATGTGCCGGGTTACAATGAAAGCACCACCATCGATGTTTATCCCGGCATGGTGCCGGAGGATTTCCATCTGCGTGTCACGGAAGATGGATTTTACCGGAAATGGGACAATACCCGCGACTGGGGCAGTGCGTGGCAGGTTCAGAACCTCGGGCTTGCGGACCTCATTGACATCGCCCATGAGACGCCGAACACGAACTTCGGGCCCAGCGAGGGCGATGACCATCCGAAGTACTCCTTTGTGCGCCATCTGAACAACCCGGAATATTACTGCAACAACAGTGCGGGCACGTATGTGGGTTTTGGCAATGTCACGCAGGCGGATCTTGATGCCAACCCGAATGCCTTCAAGGAGGATGTCGGCGCCTACCTGATCCGCAACGCGCGCTGGCTCATGGATCGGACGAAGGCCGACGGACTCCGGCTGGACGCGGTCAAGCATGTGCCGGATTATTTTTTTGGAGAGCAGAATCCCGCCACGAAAAACACCAGCGATGCCGGCTATCTCGGTGGCGTTCAGCGGCAGTTTAATATCACCCGCGGATTCTCGGACGCCAACCATCGTGACTCGGTTTTTGAGACCGAGGTCGGACGCGATGACGCGATGGTCTTCGGCGAACATCTCGGGTCGCCCCCTGGATACTCTGGGTATTGGGATGCGGGGATGCGCCTGGTGGACAATGAGCTGCGCTCGAAACTCAACGGCGTTCTTGGCAGCCCCTGGGGCACGTTGAGCGGGTTGGACAGTCCCGGAGGTGGCGGTTTTTCCGCTTCGCTGGGCGTGACTCATGCGAACAGCCACGACAGCGATTACTCGGCCATGCGCCAGCTCCAGCACGCGCTTTATTACACCCGGGAGGGCATGGGATTGGTTTACACGGATGGCTACTATCAGGCAGAGACGCTGGGAGAGTCGGGCGGTGCATTTCCCCGCCATGCCAATACCGCGTTTCTGGGTCAGTTTGGCGATCCCCGCATTCCCAATCTCCTGAAGATTCATCAGGACTTCGCGCGCGGATTTCAGGTCGGACGCTGGGGGGACAACGACTTCCTCGCCTACGAACGCCGCGACAACCGCAACCCGGATGGATCCAAGAGGACGGGGTCTGCCTCCGAGGAGATCACAATGGTCGTCATGCTCAATGACAACAACGCCTCGGGCCAGGCGCGCAGCTTTGCCACGAGCTATCCGGGCGGGGCCTACCTTTACCAATACGCCACCGGCCCGAACGGGTCGTATCAGGGTGGCTTTTACAAGTATGCCGACAAGCTCTACGAAGTCGTGGTGCCTCCCGGCGGCTATTACGTTTTTGGTTGGCGCACGCCGGAACTCTCCGATCTATGGCCGGAATCGGCGGTCACGCTTTACCAGTCTGGAAAGGAAGTGAATCGAATCACTGTAACGCGCAAAGATGGTCCGGACGGCGACGAGTCATTCAACCCCTACGGCCTCTCCAATCGCGGCTATCCCGCCGGAACTACCCCGGTGGATTTTTCCTACCAAATTTCCGTCCCAGTCGTGACATCCGGTTCGCCCCTCACGATTGTGGCCCAGGCCGATGGCTCGGCAGAAAATATCATGCTCAAGCTGGATGGTGGCGTCGATTTGAACGGCACAGGAATTACCGACCCCGCGAAACGTGACAACCCGCCCGCCGTCCGCACCGACACATGGGTCGGCTACGAACAGGCGGACTTTATCCAGCGCCAGCACCCCGAGTTGTTTGCGGCGAAAGTCACAGGAACCCGCGACATCACAGGCTCGCCCGGCGCGGAGACATTCACCACCGCAGAGGTGCTCAACCAGGGCAACGGGACCCGCATCATCAACTCCAACACCGCCACCTACCTCTATCATGATCCTGCCACCCTTGTGGAAGGGCAGTCCTTCAACCAATACGACCCCGCCACGCGCAAGCTCTGGGCCAAGGTCAACTCGGTCGGCGGTGGTTACAAGATGTTTGTCTATTACACGACCGACGCCACCTATTACCCGGAGGGCGCAGGCGGGATCGGACGCGGACAAACCAAGACCGCCGAACTCAACTACGTTACCTCCGGCTCGGGCAATGACTGGTGGGCCAGCGCGGAAATGCCCCCCGATTTCATCCCCGGCGTGAGCCGCTACAAGATCGGCATTTTCAAAACCGGCGCCCCCTCGCTCTGGCCGTCAGGTCCCACGCAGGTGGCCGACAAAAAGAAGATGCTCACCACATTCCGCGTGGAGAACTGGGATCCATCCACCGCCCAATACCACCTCCACGCCGACTACAACTCGCTCACCACAGGCCTCAAGGAAGGCTTCCACGTCATTCGGGCCAAGGCTCTTCTCAACCGTGACCCGTGGGTCGCCGCAGCCCTCTACAACACCTTCACACAGACATTCTACTACGACGCGCAGACTCCGCAGGGCGAAGTGGCATTTCCTCAGAACAACGGCGATACGGTGGGCGGGTCGAGCTATGAAATCGTGATCCGCACCGACCCGACGGTTGAGGAGGTCTGGTATAACATTGACGATTCCGAAGTCGGCAACAATGACTCGGCAACGAGGCAACTCAACGGCAACGGGGATGGGTTCGAGCCGTTCACCGACAGCAACCAGGATGGCGACCGGGATGCCAACGAGGAGTTCACCGATCTCGACGGGGACGGGCTCTATGATGCCGCCGCCAGTGTTGCCTGGGCCAGTGCAACAGAGGTGACCGCCAATCCCGCCGTCACGAGTGCTTTCCAAAAGGAATGGCGGATCCGCTATACGAACATCCCGGCCTCGGGCCCTGCGACGCTCTCATTCCGCCTTCTCGAAGCCTCCTCGTCGCGCGACTTCACGAAAAATGCCACTCTGGGCCATTACACCGAGGTTGTCCGCACGGTTGAGACTGCCGGTCCCTTGGAGCGCATCAACATCGCCTGGCCCCAGAACGATGGCGACCGTGTGGACGACAATTACACGATGAAAGTGTACTTTTCCAAGGCGCTCGCCACCGGAACGACCGCCGGGCAACTCATCAATCGATTCACCTTCCTGGCCAACGGGGTCGCTCAAGGCCGCACGGGATGGACTGTTGATTATGGAGACTTCGGTGCGGGCGGTGCCTATCACGAGCTTTCGATTCCGCTTCCCAATCTCTACAACGACATCGCGGATTTTCTCCACGAACTCAAAGTGGAATACCGATTCCCCGATCCGGACAACCGCGTCCTCACCGCAGATCGTCTGGTGAGGGCCAATCCCAGCTCGAAACCATTCGTCAACATCACCCAACCGGCGGAACTGGGGTCGGATGGCAAGCCGG
>DYRR01000043.1:0-12123 GCA_020718605.1 Chthoniobacter flavus
ATCACCGCTCTGATCCACGACTGCGGAGTGGAAGATGAATCGGGCTTTGCCGCAAACTCGGCGTCCCAAC
The DNA here is from genome assembly GCA_020718605.1 of Chthoniobacter flavus. Classification (GTDB taxonomy): domain Bacteria; phylum Verrucomicrobiota; class Verrucomicrobiia; order Chthoniobacterales; family CAKUMP01; genus DYRR01. The sequence continues at coordinate 71 of DYRR01000043.1, forward strand.
ACCGGATGAATCATAAATCTGACCCAAGCGTCAGGCGCGTTCCTCGTCGAGATCGATGTAGTCGAAGATGGTCTGGATGTCGGGGCGGTTGGTGAACCCCCCTTCCGCCAGGCGGCGCTGGAGCGTGGGCGTGGCCTGGTCGTTCCATCCGAACTTGCGCATGAACTCGTTCCACATAAATATCTCGCTTTCCGAGGGGCGTCGTCCGTGTTTCATGCACCAGTCAAGGATCCCATCGTCCGTGCCACCCTCCAGCGTGTGCGCGACCACCCGCTCGTAATCGACCCCAAGGAAGTCAAGACACCGGGCATCGAAGCCTTTTCCCAGATTGTTGAGGTAATCCCCGGGAAGTTCCCCGCGGGATTTGAGCCGGATTTTGTCGAGCAACCGCCCGAAGTAACACAACTCGCCGGTTTTCTCGTAGGGACTGCGGAGATCGGGAACTTTCATGGTGAAAAATCAGAAACGCAGGGCGCGAATGCGGCGGGCGGCCTCCCCGGCATTGGCCCGGCTGTTGAAGGCGGAGATGCGGAAATATCCCTCGCCCGCGCGTCCAAATCCGCTGCCGGGAGTGATGACGATATTGGCCTCGCCGAGCATGTGATCGAACATCTGCCAGCTTGTGAGTCCGGCGGGATTGGCCACCCAGATGTAGGGGGCGTTGCTCCCGCCGAACACCGTGAGTCCGGCGTCGCGGGCGGCGGCGGCCAGCAGTGCGGCGTTGTCGAGGTAATGCCCGAGCAGCGTGGCAATCTGCGCTTTGCCCTCAGGCGAGTAGAGTGCTTCCGCGCCGCGCTGGACCGGGTAGCTCACCCCGTTGAACTTGGTCGTGGAGCGCCGCAGCCACAACGGATGGAGCGGATGGCTGTCCCCGGATGCCGTGCGGGCCATGACGCTTTTCGGCACCACGGTGCAGGCACAACGCACGCCGGTGAACCCGCCGTTTTTCGAAAAACTGCGGAACTCCACCGCGCAATCCCGGGCGCCGGGAATCTCGTAGATCGAATGCGGGATTTCCGGGTCGCGGATGTAGGCTTCGTAGGCGGCATCGAAGAGCAGCACGGCATTTTCACGAAGCGCGTATTCCACCCAGGCGGCAAGCTGTGCCCGGGTGGCGGTCGCGCCGGTCGGGTTGTTTGGGTAGCAGAGATACACCAGATCGGCGTGCTCCGCCGGAATGGCGGGGACAAATCCGTTCTCCGGAGTGCAGGGCAGGTAAAGCAGGCCCGCAAACGCGCCGCACTCATCCGCCTCGCCGGTGTGACCCGCCATCACGTTGGTATCGACATAGACCGGATACACCGGATCCATCACGGCGATCCGGTTCTGCGGGCCGAAGATGTCGAGGATGTTCCCCGTGTCGCATTTCGATCCGTCGGAGACAAAGACCTCGTCATCGGCGACGTCGAGCCCATGGGCCCGGAAATCGTTCTGCGCGATGGCCGTTCTCAGAAACTCATAACCCTGCTCGGGGCCGTAGCCCCGGAACGTCTCGCATTCGCCCAACTCATCGATGGCGCGGTGCATCGCCTCCCGTGCCGCGGCGGGAAGGGGCTCGGTCACGTCGCCGATGCCGCAACGGATGAGGCGTTTCGCGGCTTCGGGGTTGGCGTCGGCGAAGGCTTTGACGCGCCGGGCGATCTCGGGAAAGAGATAGCCGGCTTTGAGTTTGAGGAAGTGATCGTTGAGAAAAGCCATGGATTTTTGGAAAAAAGCCCCCGCCCGTGCAAGCCGGACGGGGGCGCAGACTACACTGGAGATGCCGGACGATCAGGCCACCGCCGCGTCGTAACGTCGGCCGACTTCTTTCCAATTGATCACGCTCCAGATCGCCTTGAGATAATCCGGGCGGCGGTTCTGGTAGTTGAGATAGTAGGCGTGTTCCCACACATCGATCCCAAGGATCGGCGCGCCGACGACGTCGGCAACCCCTTTCATGATTGGACTGTCCTGGTTGGGCGTGGAAGTCACGGCGAGGGTTTTGTCGGCTTTCACGACGAGCCAGGCCCAACCGCTGCCGAACCGGGTCGCCCCGGCCTTCTCCACAAGCGCCTTGAGCGCCTCAAGGCCGCCGAATGTTTTGTCTATCGCCGCCGCCAGTACGCCGGAGGGGGCTCCGCCATTCGCGCCGAGCACCGTCCAAAACAGCGAGTGGTTGAAGTGTCCGCCGCCGTTGTTGCGGACGACGCCCCGGATATCCTCGGGCACGGCCGAGAGATCAGAGATGAGGTCCCCGATGGACTTGGCTTCGAGATCGGCTTTGCCTGCAATCGCGTTGTTCAGATTGGTGATGTAGGCTTGATGATGTTTGCCATGGTGGATTTCCATGGTTTTCGCGTCGATCGTGGGCTCGAGCGCGTCGTTGGAATACGGGAGTTCTGGAAGTGTGTGTGACATAGGACCGGTACCTATATCCCAAAAATCCAACATGCAAATCCGGATTTTAAAAAAGCCCGCCGCGCTCAGAGGGCTTGCGCGAAGGATTCCACAGCAATTCTCATTTTGATTCCAAGACCGATCATTGCGGAGAATCGTATAGGGTCAGACTCCTGTCCTGACCTGGGTTGGAGCCACGGTCAGGCGAGGACGCTGACCCTCCAGGTGATGCCACCCCCACCATTCAAATCAAAATGAGAATTGCTGAGGATTCCAAGTCTGGCAAATCCCATTCAAAAGCGGCGGATGCGCGGCCGTCCGGTTTTTTTGGCTTCCCTTGTCATCTTTGCCGCTTATTCTTCGGGGACAAATCAATTTATGGCGAAAATAGTCATCATCGACGACGAGCCGGCCATGGTCGAGGTCATCTCCACCCTCATCCGTGACAGCGGGCACGACGCATTCCCCTTCCAGTCCTCCAAAAAGGCCATCGAGGAGCTCACCACGATTTCCCCGCATCTTGTCATTGCGGACATCAAGATGGACAATCTCGACGGCTTTGACGTGCTGCGCGAGTGCCAGGAAAAATTCCCCCAGACCCCGGTGATCATGATCACGGGCTACGCCTCGGTGGAGACGGCCGTGGATGCGATGAAAAACGGCGCCTACGATTATATCACCAAGCCGTTCAAAGTGGACGAGCTGCTGCTCACCGTAAAGCGCGCACTGGATTATCAGGCCACGGTGAAGGAGAACACGTATCTCAAGAAGGAACTCAAACAGAAATACCGCTTTGAGAACATCGTGGGCACCAGCCCCAAGATGCAGGCAATCTACAACCTCATCGCCAAGGTCGCCAACACCGACAGCACCATCCTCATCCAGGGTGAGAGCGGCACCGGCAAGGAACTCGTGGCCCGGGCGCTTCATTTCAATTCCAATCGCCAGCACCGTCCGTTTGTGGCGATCAATTGCAGCGCACTTCCCGAGAATCTTCTGGAATCCGAATTGTTCGGCCACAAAAAGGGTGCCTTCACCGGCGCCGTCGCGGACAAACTGGGCCTGTTCGAGGAAGCCCAGGAGGGCACGATTTTTCTGGATGAAATCAATTCCATGAACCAGCAGCTCCAGACCAAGCTGCTGCGCGTCCTTCAGGAACGGCAGATCCGCCGTGTCGGCGACACCAAGAGCATCACCATCAATGTCCGCGTCGTGGCCGCCACGAACGAACCGCTCCAGGATAAAATCAAGGAAGGCAGTTTCCGCGAGGATCTGTACTACCGCCTCGCCGTGATCCCGATCGAAATGCCGCCCCTGCGCGACCGCCTCGAGGATATCGCGCTCCTGGCGAATCATTTTCTACAAAAGAACGCAGCGTCCACCGGGCGCGATCCGCTCAAGATCGAGCCCCTGGCATTGGAGGCCTTTTCCCATTACCCGTGGCCCGGCAATGTGCGCGAACTCGAGAACGCCTTCGAGCGCGCCTGCGCCCTCTGTGAAGACGGCGTGATCCGCCTGCACGATCTCCCGCCGCAGATCATCGAGCAGAGCGCATCCGCCCGGCCCGCCACCGCCGAGGGAGGCATGACCGTGGGCCAGAAGCTGGATGATTTCATCAAGATCCAGGAGCGCGCCTACATCGAGGAAACCCTCAAATACAACAGCGGTTCCCGGGAAAAGGCCGCGTCCATGCTCGGCGTGAGCATGGCGACGCTCTATCGGAAACTCGACCAGCGCCCCAAATCCAAGGAATCATGATCTCCCGTCGCGATGCGATCAAAACCATCGGTCTGGGCGCCGCCGCTCTGGGGATCGGATCGTTGGCCGGCACTCCGTCGGCGCAGGGTGCCGAACCCGCCGCCGGACCCTTCACGCTGCCCCCGCTGCCCTTCGCCCCGGGCGCGCTGGAGCCGCATATCGACACGCTCACGATGGAGATCCATCACGGCAAACATCACGCGGCTTACGTGAAAAATCTCAACACCGCCGTGGGCGCAGTGCCCGCCATCGCCGGGTGGTCCCTCGATCGGCTGCTCACGCAATGGGACGCCGTCCCGGAAGAAGTCCGCACCGCCGTCCGCAACAACGGCGGGGGACACCACAATCATTCCCTCTTCTGGGAAAGCCTCTCCGCCGCCGGCGGCGAACCAGACGGCGCCCTGGCGTCCGCCATCAAAGAAACCTTCGGATCCACTGCGGAGTGTCTGGCGGGTCTGCGTGCTTCTGGAATGAAAGTGTTTGGAAGCGGCTGGACCTGGCTGGTTCTGGACCGCAACAAAAAGCTGATCGTACTGGGCACCCCGAATCAGGATTCCCCGCTCATGACGGGCCACCTTCCGCTCCTGGGTTTCGATGTCTGGGAGCACGCCTATTATTTGAAACATCAGAACCGCCGGGCCGATTATCTCGACGCTCTCTGCAAGGTCGTTCACTGGCCTGCCGTCGCCGCCCGTTTTGACCGGGCCATGGCCTGAAAGCCCTATGCAACAACGCATCGAAATTCCCCTGAACTCCGCGAAGTTCCCGCCGGACAGCCATCGCACCGAAGAATTTTGCTGGGAGCCGCCCAATAATCGCTTCATCAGGCAGGTCGAGTCCGCCACGGTCACATTCCATCTGCCGTCCGTCCCGCCCGTCCATTCCACTCCGCTCTTCATCATCTGTCCCGGCGGGGGATACAGCGGCGTAAGCCTCGACAAGGAGGGACATCATGTCGCGCAATGGCTTTCCGATCGCGGCATTGCGGGAGCGGTCCTGAAATACCGGATGTCGGTGCCTGCGGGCCACAATCCTCTGCCGCTTCCGTTTGTGGACGTCCTGCGCGCGGTGGCTGCGGTCTCGGAATTTTCCGGTCCCTGGGGAATCGACACCGCGCGAATCGGATTCATGGGATTCTCGGCGGGCGGCCATCTTGCCGGGGGCGTCGGTCTTCGCTACAACGAACTGGCGGGTCGTTCCGGCCTCGCCCCTGAGAACATCCGGCCCGCCGCGCTCGCTCTCATTTATCCGGTGGTCAGTTGTCTGCTCAAACACGGCCACACCGGCTCGGGCGACAACCTGCTTGGACCCGTGGCCGCCAATGCCCGGCGTGAAATGTTTTCGATCCAGAACCACGTGTCGCCCTCCTCACCCCCGGTGTTTTTGGCGCACTCCGAAAACGATGGCACCGTGCCGATTGTCCACAGCGAACTCCTCGTGGAGGCCTGTCATCAGTACGGCGTTCCCTGCGTGTTTCATCGGGTGCCAACGGGCGGCCACGGCTACGGATTGGGAACCCCGGGTGAAGACTCCGGCAGTTGGCCCGCCGCATTGGATCTGTGGCTGCGGAGCATCGGATTTATCCCGAAATCCGAAGTTGAGTAATTTAGGCCAATCGGTGCGGCTTTCCAGGGGGGATCCGCCACCTGTCTGCCCGGTTCCGGGAGGTTCCGGAGGCAATTTTGGAGAAGTTGCTGGCGGGCATTTGCCGCGCATTTCATTTCCGGCCATCCACCTTCTCCACCCTCAGATCCACGGTCAACTCTGCCCCGTCGCGCCAACCATCGACATCCGGCGGGCTTTGACCTGCCGGATCCAGCCGAATCCGGCAAGGGCCACCAGCAGAAGACCGGCCGCCACCGTGCCCGGCTCGGGAACCGCGACAAAATTGATCGCCGACACCCCGCCGCTGCTGTTGAGGTTGAACCGCACCTGATCAAACTGATCCGCCCGCGCACAGTCGCCCCAGGTGACATCGGAGGAGGATCCCAGCGTGGTGAGATTGATGTTGGCAATCTGGTTGGCGGTGTGATCGCCAAATACGACGCCGACCCGGTAGAAATCCGATCCCATCGTGACAAACTCGGAAAAGGCGATCGTGGCGGCCGCTCCGTTGAGCGAGTTCAAAAATGTGATGGACGCGGACTCTCCGGCGTCCAGATCGATCCAGTTGAATCCGAATTCGACAAGACCTTTCTCAAAACTGAAGGTCATGGTGCCGCCGTAGGCCGAGTCGTTGGCGGAATTGCCGTCCGTCCCGCTATACCGACCCGAGGTGTAATTCAGCTTGCCCGCCGAGATTTCCGAAGCGGTGGCGGCGTTCTGGATGATGAGCATGTTGCCCTGCGGATTGTTATCCTGGTTGCCGGCCACATACAGGGAACCCGTGCTGCCGCCTTCGAGGTCGGCATCCCAGCCGCCGGTCTTGTTCGTGTTGTAAAGCACGCCGATGTTGGGGCGGCTGTTATTGGACTGGATGGCAACCGTGAATCCGTAACCTGCCGGCAGGGTGCTGGCCGTGTTGTGGGCTCCGCCGGTGGCATACTCGCTGTCGATGATTCGCCCCGCAGTATATTGGCTGAAATCGACGATGTACGCCTGCGAAGTCACAGAGAACGCAAAGCCAACAACCAGCGCGATCGCATATTTAAAAAAAGTGATGTGTTTCATGGGATCAGGATTTGATATGATAATTATGGTTTTTTCAAAATAAGTCAAAGACTTTTTTTCAATTTTAGTTGAGCATTTTCTGTGCCGACGGCCTATCCAACATGAATAGCACCACCGCTCGCATCGGATCGCGGACAATCCCGCGCACAAACCACCGCCATCCATTGTGGCTTCTGAAACCAGATGCCCGCCAATATCGGCCATGGATCACGCATTGGCGATCTCCCCGAGCAGGACGCGGTTGAGCCTCTGTCCGGCCCCGAAGTTTTCCACCGGAAACGTCTCGTTGGGCGAGTGGGCATTGCAGTCCGGCAGAGCCAAGCCCAGCAGCAGAGTCGGCACGCCGAGGATTTCCAGAAAGGACTGCACAATCGGGATCGAACCCCCTTCGCGAATGAGTGCCACGGTGCCGCCGAAGGTGCGTTGCAGGGCGCGCTGGGCCGCCGGACCGAAGCCGGAATGCGGGTCGGCCAGATACGCCGCCCCACTGTGCCCGCGGGTGAGCGTAATCGTGACACCCTCCGGGCTGACGCGCCTCAAATGCGCCTCCAGCAAGTCGAGCGCGGTGTCCGGGTTCTGATCGGGGACCAGTCGGCAGGTGAGTTTGGCAAAAGCGCACGCCGGCAGCACGGTCTTGGTTCCCTCCCCCTGGTATCCGCCGCCGATTCCATTGATCTCGATGGTCGGTCTCGCCCAGATCCGTTCGGTGGGAGTGAATCCCGTTTCCCCCGCCAGGGCGGGCGCTCCGGAGACGCGCAGCAATTCGGCGTCATGCCCGAGTCCGGCCCAGGCCTCGCGTTCCCATGCCTGAATGGGCCGGACCGCATCGCAAAACCCGGGCACCAGGATCGCCCCATGGTCGTCGTGGAGCGTGGCCAGCATCCGGGCCAGTGCGGTGATGGGGTTGGCGATGGCACCCCCGAAAATGCCGGAGTGCAGGTCGATGGCGGGCCCCCGGACTTCGATCTCCAGCGCGGCGATGCCGCGCAAGCCGTACGTGAGCGTTGGGACGCCGGGGCCGAGCATTCCGGTGTCGGAGATCACGACGACATCGCAGGCGAGTTGTTCCCGGTTGCTTTCCAGAAATGCGGGCAGGGAGGGGCTTCCAATCTCCTCCTCGCCCTCGATAAGCACGACAAGGTTCACGGGCAATTCCCCGCCGTCTTCCAGCGCGGACGCAATGCCGCACAGATGGGCGAAGGTCTGGCCTTTGTTGTCCGTCGCGCCGCGCGCGGCGATGAGCCCGTCGCGGATCACCGGATCGAAAGGGGCCGACGTCCAGAGCTCCATGGGATCGACCGGCTGAACGTCGTAGTGCCCATAGAGCAGCACCGTCCGACGGTCCGCGCGATGAGAATTGCGGGCAAGGACGATGGGATGTCCGCCGCTCTCATGCACCCCGGCGGCGAGTCCGATGCCGTTGAGAAAATCCGAAAGCCACGCGGCGCAGGCCCGCACGTCCGCCGAGTGTTCGGGCTGGGTCGAGATGGACGGAAACCGCAGATATTCGAAAAGCCGATCGAGAGATTCCCTGGAGGTCATGGGATCACACCAGCAGGACGGCGGGATTTTCGACAAGTTTTTTGAGTTCCACCAGGAAATCGGCGGCCACCGCCCCGTCGGCCACGCGATGGTCGCCGCTCACGCCAAGATTCATGACGTGTCCCGCCACGATGTCGCCCGCAGCACTAACCACGGGTTTGCGGACAATCGCGCCCACAGCGATAATGGCGGCCTGGGGCGGATTGAGGATCGCGTAGAAACTGTGGATGCCCTGGGCCCCGAGGTTGGAGATGCTGATCGTGCCACCCTGATATTCCTCGGGCTTGAGCTTTTTGTTGCGGGCACGCGCGGCGAGATCCTTCATCTCGGTGCTGATCTGCGCGAGGGACTTGGACTGGGCATCGCGGATCACGGGGGTGATGAGGCCATCCTCGATGGAGACCGCGACCGAGAGATGGACGCTGCCGTATTCGATGATGGCGTCCTCGGTGAATCGGGCATTGATGCGGGGCACGCGCATGGCGGCCAGTGCGACGGCGCGCAGGACGAAGTCGTTGATGGTGAGTTTCGAGACGCCGAGGGATTCGCCCTGTTCCTTGAGCTGGGCGCGGACGGCGAGCAGCGGACCGGCATCGACATCCATGTTGAGATAAAAATGCGGGATCTGTGTTTTGCTTTCCACCAGACGCTGGGCGATGACGCGGCGCATGCCGGTGAGCGGGAGGGTGCGTTCCTCGCCGACGGCCGGGCCCGCAGGCCTGGGCGCGGCGGCTGCTTTGGCCGGGGCGGCGGGTCCCGCATTCTCCACATCGGTCGCCACGATGCGACCCGAGGGGCCGGTGCCTTTGAGCCGGGAAAGATCGACACCGCGTTCCCTCGCGATTTTTCGGGCGAGCGGGGAGGCTTTCACGCGGGAAGCTTCTGCGGCGGCCGGAGCGGGGGGGATACTTCCCTTTGCCGGGGCCGGGGCCGGGGCCGATTTTTTTCCCGCCGCCGGTTCCTTCTTTGCGGGCGCGGCGGCGGCGGGAGTCTCGTCATTGCCCTCGCCTTCCAGCAACATAATGACGGTGCCCACGGCGGCTTTGCCGCCCTCGGCAACGACAAGTTCCCTGATCACGCCGTCCTCGAACGCTTCCATTTCCATGGTGGCCTTATCCGTCTCGACTTCGGCGATGATGTCGCCCATCTCGATCGTGTCGCCGGGTTTTTTGAGCCACTTGATGATGGTGCCCTCGGTCATCGTGTCGCTGAGTTTGGGCATGTCGATGTGAATAGCCATGGTATTTGAAAGGGAGTGGGGTGATGCCGGGTGTCAGCAGATTTGCAGCGCACGATCCACGACGCGCTGGGCGTTGGGAAGCTGTTCGAGTTCGAGTGCCGGGCAATAAATGGCCGGGGCGTCCATCGCCGAGACGCGCAGAATGGGGGCGTCCAGATCATCGAATGCCTTCTCACCAAGAATGGAGGCGATCTGGGCGCCGACCCCGCAGAAGGGTTTGTTTTCCTCCACCACAACGGCGCGATGGGTCTTGCGCACGGAAGCCAGGATGGCGTCCTCGTCGAGGGGGCGGATCGAGCGCAGATCCAGGACCTCGGCGTGGATGCCGTGCTTTTCCTCAAGAATCTCGGCGGCCTTCAGGCAGGTGATCGCGGCGCGTCCGTGGGCGATAAAAGAAAGGTCGGCACCCTCCCGTTTGAGATCGGCCCTGCCGATGGGAACGAGGTATTCCTCCTCGGGCACTTCCCAGGTCTGGCCGTAGAGCAGGGTGTTCTCCATGAACATGACCGGGTCGTTGTCGCGGATGGCGGATTTGAGAAGGCCTTTGGCGTCGTAGGCCGTGGCGGGGCAGACGACCTTGAGCCCCGGGGTGTTGGCGAGGAAATTCTCCGGCGTGTGCGAATGGGTCGCGCCGACATTGGTGCCGCCATTGGCCGGACCGCGGATGACGAGGGGGACATTAATGAGCCCGCCGGACATGTAGCGGACGCAGCCCGCGTTGTTCACGATCTGGTCCCAGGCGACGTAGGCGAAGCTCCAGAACATCATCTCCACCACCGGCCGCAACCCCAGCATGGACGCGCCCACGGCAAGTCCGACAAACCCGGCCTCGCTGATCGGGGCATCGACGACGCGTTTGCTGCCGAAGCGTTCCCAGAGTCCTTCGGTGACCTTGTAGGCGCCGTTGTACTCGGCGACTTCCTCGCCGATGAGGAACACATTTTCGTCGCGTTGGATTTCCTCGGCCAGGGCCTGGTTGAGGGCGGTGCGGTAGGTGATTTGCGGCATGGGTTAGTCGTTGAAAAAATGTTTCCCGGTGCGGCCGCGCTCGGTGTCGTTGTCCACCTCCCAATACACATCGGCCACGATGTCGGAGGCATTGGGAAACGGACTGTCGTCCGCAAATTTTGCGGCCTCGGCGGCCTCGTGCTTGGCTTCCTCGTCGAGGCGGTCGGCGGTTGCGTCGTCCAGCACTCCCTCGGCGATAAGACGGCGGCGGTAGAGGCGCAGAGGGTCGTGGTTGTTCTTGTACTCCTCGATCTCCTCGGTGCTGCGGTATTTCTTGGCGTTGGCGTCCGCGACGGAGTGCCCGTAGTAGCGATAGGTGTCGATCTCGAGCACGGCGGGGCGCGAATGCTCGTGGGCGCGGGCCATGGCCGTCCAGGTTTTGGCGCGGATCTCGTATAGATCGGAGCCGTTGATGAGTTCCCAGTCGATCTCGTAACCGTCGGCGCGCTCGGCGAGATTGTTTTTGAAAGCCGAGGAACGGGCGAGACTCGTCCCCATGGAGTAGCGGTTGTTCTCGATCACAAAAATCGCCGGAATATCCCAGAGCCCGGCCAGGTTGAGGGACTCGTGATAGACGCCCTGGTTCACCGCGCCGTCGCCGAGAAAGGCCAGCGCACATCCCTTGAGCCCCTTGTATTTCAAAGCATACGCCAGACCCAGACCGAGCGGTGTCTGCCCGGCCACGATCCCGTGCCCCCCCCAGTAATTCTTGTCAGGGGCAAAAAAGTGCATCGACCCGCCCTTGCCCTTCGAGCACCCGGTCGCTTTCCCGTAGAGTTCCGCCATGCATTCATCCATCGACATGCCCACGGCAAGCGCGTGCCCGTGGTCCCGGTAGGCGGTAATGACGTGATCGTGCTCCCCCAGCAGGGAGCAAATGCCGACCGCGACCGATTCCTGTCCGGTGTAAAGATGCAGAAACCCGCCCATTTTTCCCTGATTGTAAAACTTCAGGGAAATCTGCTCGAACCGGCGAACACGATACATGTCCCGCAGGATGCGGATTTTGTCATCAGGCGTCAGGCGGAGGTTGATGTCCGCGCTGGCAAATTCACTTTGGGCGACTGCGGTTTCCATTGGAGAGGAGCGCACGTTGCTTCAATCTGGTGCATTTTGCAATTGGATTTGGATTTCCCAACAATGAGGATGTCCAAATCGCCGGTCGTCCGCGGCAATCCCAATTGGATGATCGCAAAGCCTCCGACAACGACAAAGCGGCAACCCCGGGACTGGAGTTCGCGGCCAAGATCGGGAAGATCCTATTTTCCCGGCGGACGGGGGGGCGGCCCGTCGGTTTCCGGGTCAAATGGTCCATCAGCCATTGGTCCGCCTCCCCATGGGATTTGAAGCGATACACTCCTTTTGGAATTCTCGGCGATGCCATCCGGGAAGTGCTGAAAATCCGCCCCACCCCGGCCGTGTGGTCGGAAGGGGATGATTTCCGCCTGGTCGCCGAGGA
>DYRR01000043.1:12223-16815 GCA_020718605.1 Chthoniobacter flavus
TACCAATGAAGCGCCGCAATCGTTTCAAGCAGCGGTCCTGGTTGCATGGACGCAACTCGTGCTCCCAGATGCGGACGACCTTCTATCCGTTCCTCCGCAGCAAACGATTCTGAATCTGGCCCCGGGCTTTGTTTCCTTCGATCTTCGCCAGTATCGGATGCACATGTCATAATTCTGGCTTCTCAGAACCTCCCGCGATTCCGATGCTTCTCGAGAAAATCGGCCCGAGGTTGAAACCGTTTGGGGAGCTCGATTCTCTGCCCCTGCTTCGCAAGAAAATGGGTTTTAGCAGCGACCGAAGTATAATGATCTTTGATATCCCTAGCGACGAGCAGACGGTAATCCTCATCCAATGAGATGAGGCATCGGTCGAAGGCAGCATCGTAGGTCGCGGAGAGACAGAGGCCATTCCGGGGATCCATGCGAGTTTCCTTGGATTCTGCCCAAGGTATAATGTGGCTGGCACGATTAACGGCTGGAATGTCAATGCCGGTGATGCAACAGGTATTGATATAAACATCCAAAATGATGTCGCGGAAAACATCCTGATTGATCCTTGCTTTGATCGATTGGATTCGCTCCCTGCCCTCCTGCCCGCTCAATTCCTCAATGAGTTCATCGGGGAGGGAAACCTGCTTGTCCAACTTCCCAGCAAGCGAATCCTCATCCCCAGTGTGACTGCGGTAGATTTCAATCAACTCTTCCGAATGCTTGTGCTGGACGAGGAAATTCTGAAAACTCCGCAGCGCAGCGGAGCAATAGCCATCACGGAGATAGCTCGGGGGAATGTTGGGTAAATTCCACGGACTGGCCAACGCGTGTCGGGTTTGCTCCAGGGCAACATTGTAGAGCTTTTGCAGCCGTTTGATGGAGGTCGTGCTCCAAATATCTACGCAGTCGCCAAACCCCATCGGAGCAGAAGCCAGCATCTCTGAAAGGAGCTCGAGCACCCTGACATAGGACGATGCCTTGCCGCTATTCGTCACGTTTGTCTCCTCCAGATAGTGGGAGAATTTATTTCTTAACATGGGGTAAAATCATCCAACTTGTGTGTGGTTTTCAATCTTTCACGTCCCAGCAGTGCCCATCGATTTGGAGTGCGATCAGGAAAATCTGTGCGTCATCGAGAACTCTTGCCCTCCTGCCTCGAATGTTCATGGGAAGGCTTTTCGCATTCTGAACTGACACTGAATCAAGTGCTCTGGTTGCGACCCACCACCCGGGCAGGGCAAGGATGGGTTTTGCGGGGATTGAGATTCCCGTCATTAGTTTCACCCATTTGGTCATCTGGAGGCCAAACCAGAAGTTTTCGGACTGGCCAAAGAAGACGCCGAAGCGGATGGACATGGAGGGGGTGATCGAGCGACGGCCGAGGACGATTTCGTTGACCGCGCGCTGCGGCACACCGATTGCGCGGGCCATGGCATTCTGGGAAATCCCCATGGGCTTGAGGTATTCCTCCAGCAGGATTTCTCCGGGTGTGATGGGTGCGGGCTTCACTTGTTTTTGGAGTATGGTTTCAGGCGGGCCCGGGCACGGGGGGCGGTTTTTTTTGGTGAAGTGTTGAAGGCCGGTGCTTCTTCCGCGACGCGGAGCGTGGCCATGGGTTCGAATGAGAAGCGCACGCGTGCGTCGAGGGCGTGAGCGACGCGACGGAGCATGCTCAGCGAGTGCCCTTCGTAGTTCGGGGATTCCAGCCGGCTGATCTGCTGCTGGGTGGTGCCGACGCGTTCGGCGAGTTCGCGTTGGCTGAGACCGGCTTTTTCGCGGGAGGCGGCGATCTGGAGGGCGATGTCCCAGGCCTCGCCGACCCGGGCGAAGCGTTCGGCGAACTCCGGATCGCGGAGTTGCTTGTCGAGGTAGGAGTCGAAGTTGGTTTTCATGGTTGGTTTCTTGCGAGCCATTCGGCCCGACGGTTGAGAGCGATTTTTCGGTCTTGAGGCAGGATTTTCCAAGCTTTGTTGCGGATCGAGTGAACGGCGACGATCCGGCGGCCTTTCATAAAGAACCAGAGGATCCGGGTGTTGAGCTTCCCGACGTGTCGGAGCTCGAACAGATCGTCACCGATGGCTTTCGAGAGCGGGTCACGGTGGTATTGGCGGTTGCGCAGTTTTGCGAGTCCTGCGAGAACGGCGGCGTGGTCGCCCGGATCGGTTTGTTTCAGTTCTTCGAGAAATTCCAGGACCGGGCAGCCACCTCCTTTGGTTTCATAAAACTCTATGGTGAATTCCATCACGTGTCCACATCAAATATGGTGTATGTATCCCTGCCCGGTGTTTTCGAGAGTTCCACGGGTGAGTTTGCCGGTTTGGTCATGGGCGGTGGAAGAAAAGTCAGTTGAGGGTGACCGTGATCGCGAACCGCTTCTTGAGGTGGTTCATCTGTGCGAAAGTGATCGCTTTGTCATGCTGGAGGCGGCCGACGACGATGCCCGGAGAGATCCCGAGCTTTTTGGCGACCCTGCACACGCTGGCCGGGGAGTGGCTTTTTGTTTTCAGGAGACCGGCATATTCGTCGGCAGGAATAAGGAAATCGGCAGAGAAGGCATCCGCCTCCGTCTCCTTCTTCCGGATGGCGGCATCTTTCGAACCGTCTTTGGATTCGATGAAGACGTCTTTTTTTCCGTGTTTGAGGATGTGGGCGGCCTCGTGGAAGAAGGTGAACCAAAGGAAGTCGTCGGACTTGCCCCGGAGGCTGAGCTGGATCACGGCCTTTTCCGAGGTCAGCCATCTGGTGGCTCCGTAGGCACGGGTGCCGGGAACCTCCGGAACAAAAACGACCGCGACGCCGGCAGCGGCACAAAGATCGGTCATCTTTGGTACAAAGACATCGGGGTCTTCGTTGGTGAGTGTGCGGATCTCGGCAAGTGCTTTGAGGAATTTTGCTTTGTCGAAGGGAGCTGCCTCGATGTGCCGTGCCTGAAGTTCGCCTTCACGCAGCCAGGCGGCCACGGCCATGGGGTTCGAGTCGAAGGCGCGGGACGTGCGGAATGCGACGGCGGGCTTGCCCCAGAGCGATGCCCACTCGGCGACGCCGGCGACACCGAAATAATTCAGTACGGCCCGCAACTGCTCGACCGGATCGTCGAGCCGGGGGATCCAGCCGAGCGCACACAGCGACTTCCAGGGAAACTTTTTCAGCCAGGCGAGTTCCTTTTCGAGCGCTGTCGTTTCCGCCTGCCGGGCCAGGACGGCCTCGTAATTTCTCTGTGAGTTGTTCCAGAAGGACGCGGGAACGCCGGTGACGCGCTCCAACTGAATGGCCGTATCCGCCGTGATGGCGGCTTTGCCCTGAATGATCTCGTTGATCGTTTTCAGGGGACGGCCAGCCCGCTCGGCCAGTTCCTTCTGGGTCATGCCGAGGGATTCCAGCGTCTCGGCGAGGGTTTCGCCCGGATGGAAGGCGTAGTCGGGTTTGTGGGTAATCTTGGTGCTCATGGCTTATTCGTGGGTATTGACGATCCCGAGAACGACCACCTTGGTGATGCCCGGCCAATCGAGCCCTCCATCTGCTTTGCGGGGAGTCTGGTCGTGGTCGGACTGCAACAGGAGGCGGTAGGGATGCTTCACATCCACGGAGATTTGTTCATTTCGGTTTTGAGTCAACTCATGCACCCGTGTCTGGGGAAGCTTGGAGAGGTCGGCCAGCGTCTCGGCGGCGGCGACCTGGTCCATGCGCAAAAGGATGCGCTTTCCATTGTCGGGGCCGTAGGTTCGCAGGACGTCTTTCCGGTTTCCAAGAAGCTACGCGAGCTTTTTGTTGATGAAGGAAATCTGCATCGAAATCTCGGTGTGTCAATATTTATTTAACCTTTGGGGTTAATCTTTTGTTCGAACGGGAGCAGGAGGTTCGGGAGATCCTTGACGCGATCCTCGGAATCGAGGTCGAGGAAGTCCCATCGTTCCCATGGCTTCCCATCCGCTGTCCACCACGACATAGTTGACGTGGCTGTGTCGGGTCGGGTGGACGTCCTTGGCCGTGTTTCCCTGGACGTAGCGGGTCGAGCCCGTCGGGTTGTAGTGGTTCAGGACCGGGCGGATGAGTTCGTCCTTCGGGAGATTGGGTTGCCCTCGGCGTCGGGGGTGCGCATCGCGCCATTGCTTGGCGGTCTGTCGGAAGAGGGCGACATTGAGGAGGTCGGCCTCGCTGGCATAAATTGTTCATTGAGCGCACGATACCAGAAAAACCCAACAGCCGCCTCCAAAAATACCGGCTCACCAGCAAAGCCACGGCTCTTCTGGGCTCCAAAAAGAAAGAAGCCGAAGGAGGCAGTCTGTGATTTCAAGCAAAATTCTCCATGGAAATATGAGACGCCCAGCCGAAGCGGGGCGTCCGGCATGGGATGGTTTAGGCATTAAAATCCGAACGCTTCTGCCACTTCATTTTTCGTGTGGTTCTTTTCGTGACTTTAGTGGTTCCTTCTTAATCCGAAAACCGCCATCGCGAAACACCTTCCGTGTTCCGGTGCGGGAAAATCCGATTTCGCATTTATTGCTAAAAAGGTTTGCCGACACAAGATGTTGTGTTAAATGTTTGCCGGATTCAATTTTTACACAATGCGCTGCCCCAAATGCGGGAATATTGACGACCGC
>DYRR01000044.1:0-15454 GCA_020718605.1 Chthoniobacter flavus
GGGAGGAGCGGGAAGGGGGCATTGTAGCCCGCTCCGGGAGGAGCGGGAAGGGGGCGTTGTAGCCCGCTCCGGGAGGAGCGGGAGGGGGGCGTTGTAGCCCGCTCCGGGAGGAGCGGGAAGGGGGGCGCATTCGCCTGCCGTCTCAGTTCCGGATGCTGTCGAGGACTTGAATGGTGGATTTCAGATTGCGGTCGATGCTGTACTGCGCGGCCAAGGCAAGCAGGCGGGGGCGGATGTCCCGCCGCCGCACCGGGTCGGCCCAGCGGGTGAGTTCCGCGGCAAGCGTTGCGATGTCGGAGGGATCCTCCAGGACACTGCCTTCCTCTCCGGGGCGGATGATTTCCGAGAATCCGTTGGCCGAGGTGGTGACGACCGGCAGACCCGCGGCGAGGGCCTCCAGGCAGGCGTTGGAAAACGGATCGTACAGGGTGGGCAGCACAAAGGCGTCCGAGGCGGACATCCAGTGCGCCAAATTGTTGACGGGACCCAGGAATGACGTGCGGGAGGCACCGCGAAATTCCGATGCGCGACCACGGCCCGCCACGATGAGACGTGCGCGGGATGCGGCGGGCATCCGCCCGACCGCTTCCATGGCAAACCGCAGCCCCTTGCGATCCCATCCGCTGCCCGCAAAAAGAATCAGAAAATCCGACTCCACAAGATCCATCGTTGCCCGGAGCGTATCCCGGATTCCCGGTGGAGCGGGGGACTGGGGCGGGATGCCGTTGGGAACCACTGTGATACGGTCGGCCGGACATCCGTAGTGCCGGAGAATTTCGTCCGCCACGAACTGTGCATTGGCGATGATGTGCCGGGCACCGCCCTTTGCAAAAAGGCGGTGTTCGAGCTGGAGCACTTCGCGATGCTTGGGGTTGAGATTGCGCAGCGCACTTCTCCATGGGGATTCGAATCGGGCGCGCCGCTGCATCCAGGCCCGGTGAACCCCGTCGCCTGCCCTGTACACATCGCACGAGAGCACGCGCTCCAGGCTGAACAGGATCCGGCAATAGCGGCCGGGATCGAGCGACTGCAGTGCGTTGGCAAATGCCATGGGAGAGTGTCCGCCCACCCGGAGGATCCCGCCGTGCGGCCAGGCCTCGGCGGGCCATTCCCCCGAGGCAAAGAGAACCGGCGCCCCCCTGGCCGCCCGGAGCGCTTCCGCAAAACGCAGAAGATAATGCTCGGCGCCACCCGAGGCGGAATAGCCGCGTCGGACGACACCGGTGTCAACTGCGGCTGGACATGTGGACATGAGTGCGGCAATTTACGACCTTTAACGTGGTTAACAAAGCCGAAAATCTCACCCCCATCGTTTCTCCCGCGCCCCCCGCAGCGGAGGCCCCGCCCCGCGCCCCCCGATCGTTGCTCTACTCGACCTCGGCGAGGATTGGCGGGAGCGGGTTGGACAGTGTGGCGCACCAGAGTTTGATGGCCTCGCAGGAAGCGGGATTTCTGGCGCGCGCCATCGCCTACGACTCGCACCAGAACGATATTCCATCCTCCCGCATTCGATCTCTGCGGTGGCATCCGGTCCGGTTGCTGTCCTTCCTGGACAGCCCGAACTATTACGGGGCGAAAAAGCATTACGTGGATTGGATCGCCTCCCGGGAGCTTGCCACGGGCCGTTACGATTTGTTCCACAGTTGGTCGGGGGATTGCGTGCGGGCTTTGCGGACGGCCCGGCGCATGGGAATTCCAAGTCTCATGGAAATTCCCACCTGGCACCGGAACAAGGGCCGTTCGATTCCGGTGAGGACAAAGCTGGAGATGCAGCAGGCCCGTGCGCCGTGGCGGGAACGGGTGCTGAACTCGATGCTCATCAGCCGCCAGCACCATCTCGAGGAATATGAATTGGCCGATATTCTGCTGGTGCTTTCCGAGTGCGCCATCGAGACCTTTCTGGCGGCGGGTATTCCCCGGGAAAGGCTTTTCAAGCTGGAGCGCGGAGTGGATGCCGATCGTTTCCGACCCGCGCCGTCCCATCCCGCGACATTCCGGGCGATTTTTGTCGGAGCCCTCATCGAGCGCAAGGGGGTGCATCATCTGCTGGAGGCCTGGAACCGGCTGCGCCTGCCCGACGCCGAGCTGCTGCTGGTCGGGACCGTCCACGACGAGATCAAACCCCATCTGGAGAAATATGCGGATGACTCGGTGAAGGTTGCCGGTTTTTCGCGCAACGTCGAAGAACTCTACCGGCAGAGCTGCATCCAGATTTTTCCCTCCACCTGCGAGGGGAGCGCAAAGTCCGTCTATGAGGCGGCCTCCTGTGGTCTGGCCCAGATCACGACGCGGGAATCCGGCGATGTGGTCGTGCATGGGGAGAATGGTTTGATCGTGCAACCCGGCGACGTGGATGGATTGACGGAGGCCATCCGGACCCTGCACGGGGACCGGGACAGGGTGGTGCGCATGGGACGGGCGGGGCGGGAGCGGATTCTCGCGCAGTTCACATGGGATCATTTCCGCAAGCGCCTTCTCCGGGCCTACGGGGTGGCACTCACGCGGGGAGGATCGCATTGAAACATACTCCGCCGCGCATCCTCGCGCTCCAGCTCAAGCGGATCGGCGATTTGCTGCTCACCACTCCCGCCCTGCGCGCGTTGAAAACCGCCATGCCGGGCGCGCGTCTCACTCTGGTGATCGACTCGGGATGCCGTGAATTGGCGCCCGCGCTCGATGTGGCGGACGAGGTGCTGGTATTCCGCCGGGGATCTTTCAATGCCGGTCTCTGGCGGCGGCTGCTCTGCACCGGTTGGGAGGCATCTTTGGATTTCACCGGCAATGATCGCTCGGCATTGCTCAGCTTTGCGGGTGGCGCACGCGAACGGCTTGCTTTTGCCAATGTGCGAAAATCCCGCTCCCGCCCCATGGCCTACACCCGTTTTGTGGAATCGGGTGTCCGGGAACGGCATACGATGGACCACTATCTGGATCTGGTGTGCGGACTTGTGGGCGACATTCCACAGACCCCTCCGCTTTCGCTCCATCCACCCGACGGGGCGGAGGAGGCCGCCACCCGCCTGCTTGCGGAGGCGGGTGTGACGGATGAATTTCTGGTGCTCCACCCGGGATCGGCCCGGGCGGAGAAATTCTGGGAGGCGGATCGCTGGGCGGAGGTCGCCACGCACTGCCACCGGCACCTGGGACTGCAGGTGGTTCTCGCGGGCAGCCGGGCTTCGGCGGAACAAACGCATCTGGCCGATCTTCGCGCCGCATTGTCTTTCCCGGTCTGTGACATCTCGGGCCGATGCGATCTCCTCACCTATGCCGCTGTCCTGCGCAAATCCCGCCTCCTGCTCGGGGTGGACTCGGCGCCAATGCATTTCGCCGCCGCGCTCGGCACTCCGCAGATCGTCCTGTTCGGCCCCACCAATCCTTTCCACTGGTATCCGCGGGTGGAAAATGCGACGGTGCTCACCGCTTCCGGAGATGAATTCCCTTTCGCACCGCGACACCGTGCCGCGCCGATGACGGAGATTTCCGTCGGGCGTGTGATCCGTGCCGTGTCGGAGACTGTTTCAAACCCGGTTCAATAAATATCCATGGCCACCAAACGAATATCCCGCAAAGACATGGCGGGCATGACCTCGATGGAGGTGTTCCGCGCCTCCGCCGAACCCTACCGCAAGCTCGCCGCCTATCTGAAGCCGTACTGGCTTCGCTTTGCTCTGGGGATGCTTTTTGGAGGCCTCTTCGGGGCGACCAATGGACTGCTGGTCTTAACCATCCGGCATGTCGCTTCGGTCGTTTTCCCCGGCCAGGGGGGCAATATCCCGATGGCTCTACCCGGTGGCGGGGGAAGCGGCGTCGGTGTCGAGCAGGTCGCCCTGGTCTGCGCCATGGTGCCGGCCATCATGCTCGTGCGCGGCGTGTTTTCCTATCTCAACGCCTATTGCATGATCTGGGTGAGCAACAAGGTGCTCAACGACATCCGGATGCATCTCTTCAAGCGTCTCATGGCCCAGTCGCTCGACTTTTTTAACCATCAGAAGACGGGGGATCTCATCCAGACCGTGTTCAACCAGACCCGCATGGCCCAGAGCGCATTGACCACCATCACCGGCGATGCCATCAAACAACCCATCTCGATCCTGAGCGCGCTGGGCGTGCTGTTTTGGATCGATTGGCGATTCACCCTTGTTTCCATGCTCTTGTTCCCCGTGTGCATCATCCCCGTGATGATCGTCGGGAAAAAAGTCCGCCGCAGCGGGGGGCGGGAGGAGGAGGAGGCGGGGATGCTGATGGTCGTCATGCACGAGGCGTTTGCCGGGATCCGGCTTGTGAAATCCCATGCGCGGGAGGAATACGAGCAGGAGAAATTCCAGACGGCCAATCGCAGCATGCTGCAGTTCATGATGCGCTGGCAGAAGGCCATGGAACTCGTCGGCCCCATGGTTGAGACGGTGGCGTCCATCGGGATTTCGCTCGCCCTGCTCTACGCCTGGTGGCGCGGACTGGGTGCGGCGTCTTTCCTGGCGCTCCAGGGCGGTCTCATCATGCTCTACCCGCCGTTCAAAACCCTGAGCCGCATTCACATTCTCATGCAGAAATGCATCGCGGCCACCACCAAGGTGTTCGAACTCATCGAGCAGGAGCCCACCATCAAGGATTCGTCGGATGCCGTGACCCTGGAACGCTGCCGGGGCGAAATCGAGTTCGTGAATGTGAACTTCGCCTACAACGAGGGAGTGCCGGCCCTGCAGGAGGTGAGCCAGAAGTTCGATGCCGGAAAATACTATGCGCTCGTGGGTGCCAGCGGAGCCGGAAAGAGCACCGTGCTGTCGTTGCTTCTGCGCTTCTACGATCCGCAGTCGGGTGCCATCCGCATGGACGGACGCGACATCCGCGACATCGTCCAGGTGAGCCTGCGCGACAATATCGGGCTGGTGAGCCAGGACACATTCCTTTTCCATGATTCGATTTACAACAACATCCGCTACGGCCGACTGGAGGCCACCAGGGAGGAAGTCGAGGAGGCCGCCCGGCGGGCCTTCGCCCATGACTTCATCCTTGCCCAGTCGAAGGGCTATGACACGGTGATCGGCGACAAGGGCTGCATGCTCTCGGGCGGACAGCAGCAGCGGCTTTCCATCGCCCGGGCCATCCTTCGCAATGCGCCCGTGCTGCTCCTGGACGAGGCGACTTCGGCATTGGATTCCGAGTCGGAACGCCATATCCAGGCCGCTCTGGATGATCTTTCGCGCGGCAAAACCGTGGTGGCCATCGCCCATCGCCTCTCCACCATCCTGCAGGCCGATGAGATCATCGTGATGCATCAGGGCCGCGTGGTCGAACGGGGCACCCACGCCCAGTTGCTGGAGCAATCGGTGTATTACCGGAGGCTCTACGACATGCAATTCGGCACCCATGCCGATCCAGAATCCGACGGGATGGAATCCTGAGGGCTCTTTGCGGTGGCACCCCAATCGTTGGGGTTGGCGGATCCCTGCGCTCCCGCGCAGGGCGACCCGATCGAAGCCGCCTGTAGCCCGCTCCGGGAGGAGCGGGATCCCCATTTTTTCTATATCCTCCAGAGGATCGCAATGATTCGGGCGGTGGGATTCGCCGGATGCTTCAGGAACACGCCACCGCCTGAGCGATCCGGTCCAGTTCGTCGGCGTCGGGCCGCTCCGGTCCGGAACGCCCGTCCCACCCGGATCGGGGGCCGAGATAGCCGGATTTCCAAACCAGTGCGCCGGGGGGATAAGGGCCAACTTTGCCGGGATCGCTCCAAGTGTGAATCGAGAGCACGCGCGGTCCGAGGGCGGCCGCAAGATGCATGGGGCCGCTGTCCACACTCACCGTGAACACCGCCCGACGAAGGACGGCGATCAGTTCCGGGAGGGTGGTGCGGTTGGAAAGATCCGTGACATTCCCGGACGGGGGCTTCTCTGCGAAATGGCCGCGCCCCACAATCACGACCGGCATCGGGACCAGCGCGGCACACAATCGCAGAATCTCCCCGGGCGTGAGCGATTTTCCGTCACCGCGCGAGAAGGGGTGGAGCACGACAAAAGGTGGATCCGGCAAGTGCATCGCGGGCGGAGTGCCGGCCGGTAGAGGAAATTCCAGGGGACCTTCCGGCGCACCCGCAAGAGACGCAAGGGCGAGGTAGCGGTCCACCGCATGCGGAATCCGGCTCACGTCCGCCGTTTCATGATAAAACAAATGGGCACCTTCGCGGGCGTCGGACAGCCCCAGAAGGCGTTTGCCTCCGGATCGCCGGGCCATCACCCCGGTGCGCAACAGTCCCTGGAAGTCCAGCACGAGATCCGGGGGAGGGGATGCGAGATGCGATGTCCACTTCCAGAAACGCAATGGTCCGAACGCGCCGTGCCGGGTGTTGCGGGGGAATTCGAGGAGATGGTGGAGGTCGGGATTGCCGTCCAGCAGCGGACGCCACTCGGGCTTCACCACCCAATCAATGCGGGCACCGGGGTGGGCGAGCCGGATGCGGTGGACGGCCGGCAGGGTGTGAACGATGTCGCCCAGCGAGCTTGGCTTGAGGACAAGGATGCGGGGGGCGTCCACGGGCGTGGCGGAGGATTATTTTCCGAGCGCGAGACGGTCGGCGAGCCTCTGGGGCAATCCAGAGGCCACAATTTTTTTCTGGGCGGTCTCAATGTCGTAGGGGATGCGCCGCAGATCGATGTCACCCCGGGCGGCATCATAGACGACATAGGCGGAGCGCCAGTCTCCGTCGCGCGGCTGGCCGACGCTGCCGACATTGACAAAGTATTTTTTGCCCATCTCGCAGTGGATTTTATTCAGGGGCAGGCTGATCACCGAGCTGTCGCGGATGTAGGCGCGCGGCGCGTGGGTGTGGCCGAAGAAACAGACGTTGGTGTGCTGGTAGCTGAAGCTGGCTGCGGCGTCGAGCTGGTTGAAGACGTAGCCCCACTTGTGCGGCGTATCGAGGGTGGAATGGACGATGGTGAAATCGCGGACCTGACGGGTCATGCGCATTTCCCGGAGCCATTCCTTGTCCTCGGCGGTGAGATTCTTCCGGGTCCATGCGAGTGCCTGCTCCGCGAGCGGATTGAAGGAGTGGAGTTCCTCGATCATGGCGGCCTGCTCGTCGTGATTGCCTTTCACCACGGGACATTCGAGCTTGCGGATCACTTCCACGCATTCGTGGGGATTGGCGTTGTATCCCACCACGTCGCCCAGACAGACGTAATGCGTGCATCCGGACTTGGCGGCGTCTTCCAGAACAGCCTGGAGGGCTTCAAGATTGGCGTGAATGTCCGCAAAGATGGCAAATCGCATGGGTAGGTCGGCGATCATGCACTTTACGCGGCAATGTTGTAAACTCCTTCTTTTAGATTATTCCGATGGGCGAATTAATTTTTGAAAAAATCCCGTTGACAGGCGTGGGGAAAATTATATGATTGGAATCAGTCATATAAATCCCGCCGTGTTTGCGGCGGTTTTTTGCGGCTGATTCCTTTCCTCACCATGTCCGTTCCCACCCCCAGCCGCGCCCTGGTCGAGTCTCTCGTCCGCGATACGTTGTTCCGGAATCTTGGCAAAGCCTCTCCCGCATCGCCCGCGCCCACGCTGGTTGTCAACAGCTCGGCAAGGCACATGCATATCACGCAGGAGAACCTCGAAATCCTGTTCGGGGCCGGATACAAGCTGGAGGTCTTCAAGTGGCTTTATCAGGAGGGCCAGTTCGCCTCCACGGCTACGGTCACCCTCATCGGACCGCGCCGCCGGATTATTCCGAACCTCCGCATTCTCGGCCCCTGCCGCAATCTCACCCAGATCGAGCTGGCGTTCACCGACAGCATCCAACTTGGAATCGACATCCCGGTGCGCGCCTCCGGCGAGATCGAGGGAACCCCGGGCGGCTACGTGATGGGCCCCAAGGGTATGATCGAAATGCCCAACGGCATCATCCGCGCCGCGCGTCACGTCCACATGCACCCTTCCGACGCGGATTTCTACGGGGTCAAACACAGGGACTTCATGAAAATGCGCGTGATGTCCGCCCAATGCACGACGACCTTTGAGGATATGCTCGTGCGGGTCGATCCCAGTTTCAAACTCGAAGTCCACATCGACACCGACGAGGCCAACGCCGCCGCACTCGACAAGGCCACCAAGGTCGGGCTGGTCCGTTGACCACGCCACCCCTCCATTCTCAGCATCCAACCCAAACCCAACAACCCAACACAAACACAATGAATGAAGCTATCGGAATGATTGAAACCCGCGGCTATGTCGGCCTGGTGGAAGCCAGTGACGCCATGGTGAAAGCGGCCAATGTCCAGCTCGTGAAGTCGATTCCCATCGGCGGCGCGCTGATCACCACCATCGTCACCGGCGATGTCGGCAGTGTGAAAGCCGCCGTCGAAGCCGGCAAAGACGCCGCCAACCGCGTCGGCAATCTGGTCGCCTCGCACGTCATCGCGCGTCCGAGCCCGGAACTGCCCAAGTTCTTTGTTTCCTGAACCCACCATCCACAACCCAACACACTTAATATTATGGCCGGACAAGCAATCGGAATGATCGAAACCAAGGGCCTCATCTCGCAGTTCGAAGCAACGGACGCGATGGTGAAGGCCGCCAACGTGGAACTCCTCGGCTGGGAAAAAATCGGCTCGGGATATGTCTGCGTCTTCGTGCGGGGCGATGTCGCCGCCGTGAAAGCCGCCGTCGAAGCCGGAGCCACCGCCGCTTCCGCAATCGGCGAAGTCGTCGCGGTGCACGTGATCCCGCGTCCGCACGACGACCTCATCAAGCTCGGAAAGTTCCTGGGCGTCAAGCCCGCCGCCAAGTAACGCGCGGTCATCCAACCCGTCTCCCGCATCGTGTCCGACAAAATCCTCGTCGCGAATATCGGCAGCACCTCGTTCAAGTTCCGCTTGTTCGGGATGCCTTCCGAGCGTTTGCTCGCGCGGGGTGGAGTCGAACGCATCGGGGAAGGGGAGTCGCCCTGCCAGATCCAGATCGGAGATGGGCCCGCCGTGAAATCCACGGGGGCGTTTCCGGACTACGAGGCAGCGATCCGGTGGACCGAGTCGGCGATTCGCGGCCAGGGCGTCGCGGAGTTCACCGATCTGGCCGCCGTCGGATTCAAGCCGGTGATGGCGCGCGATATTTCCGGGACCCAGGTTCTGGACCGCCGCGTGCTGGATGCCATGGCGGATCTCAACGCACTCTTCCCGGCGCACAATCCGCCATACATCGCGGGCGTGGAGGCTTTCAACCGCCTCTATCCCGCGCTGCCCTGCATCGGCACATTCGAGACGGCGTTCTACGACGATCTTCCCGCGCACAACCGCCGCATCCCGGTCCCGCTGGAGTGGGAATCCAAATACGGCATCCGCCGCACGGGGTTCCACGGTGCCAGCCACCGCTATGTGAGCGAACGCGCGGCGGAACTCACCGGACGCACGGATCTCCGCATCATCTCGTGCCATCTCGGCGGCAGTTCCTCCATGGCGGCCGTTGTGGGGGGAAAGGCCATCGATTCCAGTTGGGGTATGACCGCCCAGAGCGGTCTTCCCCACAACAACCGCCCCGGCGACATCGATGTCTTCGCACTCGTCCATCTGCTGCGCAACTGCGGTCTCGATCTCGACGCCGTGGAGCGCGGACTCTCGAAGGAATCGGGCCTGAAGGGAATGTCGGGACTCGCCACCGGCGACATGCGCGACTTGCGGGAAGCCGCAGAAGCCGGAAATGAGAACGCCCGCATCGCCATCGGCGTGTTTGTCGGCGCGATCCGAAAGTTCCTCGGCCAGTTCCTGGTCGAAATGAACGGGGCCGATCTGGTGATTTTCACCGGCGGAATCGGCGAGAACAACGTCCAAATCCGCGAACTGGTCTGCGCCAATCTGGACTTCTGCGGACTTCATCTCCATCCCGGATTGAACGACGCAACCCGCGGTGCCGAAGCCGTGATCTCCACACCCGCCTCGAAGATCGAAGTTCGGGTGATCCCCACCAACGAGGAAATCATCATCGCCCGGCGCGCCTGGCAACTCCTGCAGAAGCATTAATTTCAAATCCACAGCCCACACCAATCCCAGTCCAAACAACCACAACCCAACAACATTATGTCACAACAAGCCATCGCACTCATTGAAACCCGCGGCCTCATCGCTCTCGTCGAAGCCACGGACGCCATGCTCAAATCCGCCAATGTCGAAATCGTCGGCCCCATGACCCAGGTCGGCAACGCCATGGTCACGGTCGTCGTCCAGGGGGACGTCGCCGCCGTGAAAGCCGCCGTCGAAGCCGGCAAAAATGCCGCCCAGAGCCTCGGCGAAATCGTTTCCACCAGCGTCATTGCCCGTCCGCACAGCGACCTCGGCGTCGTGCTGCCCAAAGCCAAATGATCCTCGCCCGGGTCGAAGGCAACCTGGTTGCCACCAAGAAGAATCCCAAGATGACCGGACGCAAGCTCCTGCTTGTGCGTCCGCTCTACGTGGATTCTCCCGGGGCGGCGGATCTCAAAGAGGGCACCACCACCCTGGTCGCCGTCGATGACCTCGGGGCCGGCGAGGGCGAACTGGTCCTGGTCGTCCAGGGCAGTTCCGCCCGGCTCGGCATGACCGACAAGGATGCCCCGGTGGATGCCGTCGTCATCGGCATCATCGACAGCATCGATCTCGACCGCCGCATCCTCTACCGCGCCCACTGATCCGTCTCCCGCTCATCCCAAACATTTTTCCGCTTTATTTCCATGGACGAACAACTCATCTCCCGCGTCGTTGGCGAGGTCCTCACCCGCCTCAAACAGCAAGTCGCCGTCGTCACTTCCGGCGAGACCGGTTTCGGCGTGTATGACCGCATGGAGGACGCCGCTTCCGCCGCGCACCGCTCCTTTCTCAAGCTGTCCGAAGCCGGCGTGACCGCCCGCAAACGCGCGATCAAAGCCGTTCGCCGGCTCAGTGCGGAAAATGCCAAGCCCTGGGGCCAACTGGAGTTCGCCGAGACAAAAATCGGGCGGCTCGATCACAAAATCGAGAAACTCGGCATCTGCGCCGATCTCGTGCCCGGAGTGGAAATGCTCGAGCGCATGGCGTTCAGCGGCGACCACGGACTCACCATCATCGATTTTGCCCCGTGGGGTGTGATCGGCGCGGTGACTCCCTCCACCCACAGCGTTCCCACGCTCACCGGCAACGCCATCAACATGATCGCCGCCGGCAACGCCGTGGTGTTCAATACCCATCCCGGCGCCTCCGGTTGCGCCGCCGTCGCGATCCGCGCCTACAATGAGGCCATTTTCCAGGAGACCGGCATTCCCGATCTCCTCACCACGGTCCGCAAACCGACCCTGGAAACTTTCGACGCCATGTGCAAACACGGGGCCGTGCGGCTGCTGTGCGTCACCGGCGGCCCCGCCGTCGTCAATGCCGCCATGAAAACCGGCAAACGCGCCGTGTGCGCCGGCCCCGGCAATCCGCCGGTCGTCGTCGATGAGACCGCCGACATCGACCTCGCCGCCCGCAGCATCATCCAGGGAGCCTCTTACGACAACAACCTGCTCTGCATCGGCGAGAAGGAGGTCTTTGTCGTGGACAGCGTCGCCGATGCGCTCAAGGCCGCCCTCAAACGCGCCGGTGCCGTGGAACTCAGCGCCTCACAGATCGAAGCGCTCACGAAAAAAGCATTTGTCATCGAACCAGGCCAGGGTGGGGGATGCGCCCATGCCCATGTGAACAAGAAACTCGTCGGAGCCGACGCCGCGAAACTCGCCTCCGAGATCGGCCTCAGCGTGGTGCCCGCCACCCAGTTGCTCTTTGGCGAGACCGCCGCCGATCATCTCTTCGTCGAGGAGGAGCAGATGATGCCCTTCATTCCGATCACCCGCGTGAAGAATGTCGAAGAGGGCATCGAAGCCGCCATCCATGCCGAGCACGGCTACAAACACACGGCAATCATGCACTCGCAGAATATCCGCAACCTCACCCGCATGGCGCAGGCCGTCGATACCACCCTCTTCATCAAGAACGGTCCCTCCATGACCGGGCTCGGGCTGGGCGGCGAAGGATTCCTCTCCTTCAGCGTCGCCACGCCGACCGGCGAAGGCGTCACCACGCCCATGACCTTCACCCGCTCCCGCAGGTGCGTGATGGTGGATAATCTGAATTTGTATTGATGAACGCCCAACTTCCAACTTCCAACGCCCAACTTTCAAGTGACGCAGCTGAGTGCCGCTTTGATTTGGAAGATCGGTTGCTTGGATATGCGGCGGACATTCTGCGGCTGTGCGGCCAGTTTAATGACGCGCACGGAGCCTCGTATGTGGCGTCACAGCTGATGCGGTCCGGTACCTCGCCGCTGCCAAACCACGGTGAAGCGGAAGCCGCGCAGTCAAAGCGGGACTTTGTTCACAAAATCAGCATTTGCCTGAAAGAGCTGCGCGAATCGCGCCGCTGGCTTCGTCTCTCCATTCTCGTGCCGCTGGTGAAGGACAGGAAAAGCGCCGAGGTGCTTCTGGATGAGACGAACCAGCTAATCCGCATATTCTTCAGCAGCATCCGAACCGCCAATTCGCACCCAACAAAGACTTCATTGGACATTGGAAGTTCAAAGTTGGAAGTTGGAAGTTCAAAGTTGGACGTTCAAAGTCGGAGGTCGGACATTGGAAGTTCATATGTTTCTGGAGGGCCCCCAAAATAATGCTTTCCGCCACCATCCAGGGCTACGCCACTTCGACCATCAAGCACTGCTCGCTGGAGGGCTGGCGGCTCTTGATCGCGCAGCCACAGGCTCCGGATGGCGCACCGGACGGTCCGCCCCAGGTCGTGATCGACAATCTCGGCGCCGGGATCGGCCAGAAGGTCATCATTTCCAGCGACGGCAGCGAGTCGCGCAAAATCGTCGGCGACGAGAGGAGTCCCGCGCGCTGGAATGTCCTCGCCATCATCGATCCCGAAAGGAGCCTCGCCCTATGAGGATCGGAACCGTCATTGGCCGGATCACGCTCTCCGCCCGCCACCCGAGACTGAGCGGCGAACGCCTCATGCTCACCCTGCCCTGGACCGACAAAACCTTCGGCGACCCGGCACGGTTCGCGCCTTCCATCGTGGTCTATGACGATCTGGGCGCGTCGCCCGGACAGCGGATCGCCATCAGCGAGGGACGCGAGGCCGCCTGCCCGTTTCCCGAGCCCACTCCCGTGGACGCCTACTGCGCCGCACTCATCGACAACATCTTTCATCAACCCACCGCCCAACCCTGATTCCCATGAAATTATTCGCACAAACCGACGCGGAAGCCTTCGTCAAAACCGGAGCCAAAGAATTCCGCTACAACCGCGATGTCAGCATCACCCCCGCCGCCAAGGATGTGTTGTCCGAATCCGGGGTGAAAACCATCTTCGACACCGCTGCACCCGCGCCCGCCGCAGCGGTCTCCCCCGCCGCAAAGCCGGCGGGCAAGGCCTCGGATGAAGCACTGTTCAACTCTCCCGAAGCCCGCGCGATCAAGGACCAGATCTGTGACATCGGACGCCGCATCTGGATGCGCGAATATTGCGATGGCAACGGGGGCAACATTTCCTGCCGCCTCACCCCCGACCGCTTCATCTGCACTCCGACCGGCGTGAGCAAGGGATTCCTCAAGCCCGACATGATGTGCATGGTCGATGGCGAGGGAAATCAGGTCGCGGGCACCTGGAAGCGCACCAGCGAGTTCACGACCCATCTGGCCATCTACAACACCACGCCTGCGGCCATCTCGGTCTGCCACGCCCACCCCTGCCACGCCGGCGCCTTTGTCATCAAGGGTCTCATCCCGCCTCCCCGCCTCATTCCCGAGCTGGAGGTGTTTGTGGGTCAGGTCGCCTACGCGCCCTACCGCACGCCCGGCAGTCCGGAAATGTACGAGGCCATCAAGCCGCTGGCACCGCAGCATCAGTCCATCCTCATGGGCAACCACGGCGTCATCACCTGGGGCAACTCAGTCGAGGACGCCTATTTCAAAATGGAAATCACCGACGCCTATTGCCGGACGATTATTCTGGCCCAGTCCATCCCGGGCGGCACCAGCATTCCCTGCGAGAAAATGGGCGACCTCATGGACATCAAGAAAAAGCTCGGCCTGCCCGACTCCCGCTACGACCTCAAGCCGGCGGAACTCTGCGAGATCGATCCGTGGCAGACCATGAAGGATCGTCCGTGCGAATGCTCCAGTCCGGCCTCGGCCGCCGCCGCCGCAGGCGCGACCATGACCAATGCCGAACTGGAAAACACCGTCCAAAGTCTCACCGAGGAAATCCTCAAACAACTTCAACCCAAGTAACACCCCACTTATGAAAGTAGCCATCATTGGAGGCGGAGGCCGCGTCGGCTCGTGCGCCGCGTTCGCCCTGCAACTCGGAAAAATCGTCCGCGAAATCGTCATCCTCGACGCCAACCAGGCCATGGCCGAGGGCGAGGCGCTGGATCTCATGCACGGGTCGGCTTTTGTCGCCGACCAGCGCATCACCGCCGGTCACTACGCCGACTGCGCCGATGCCGACCTTGTCTGCATCACCGCCGGACTGCGCCGCAAACCCGATGAATCCCGCCTGGATCTCATCAATCGCAACGTGACGCTTTTCAAGTCCATCCTCGACCAGATCGCCGGGGCCGGGCTCCGCAAGGATGCCATTCTCTTTGTGGTCTCCAATCCCGTCGATATTCTCACCCATCTGGCTTTCCAGAAGCTCGGATTGCCTTGGCGGCAGGTCATCGGTCTGGGCACCATGCTCGATACCTCGCGCTTCTGCTCGCTCATCGCCGAAGCGATCAAACTGCCCCCGACCCAGGTGCGCGCCCTCATTCTCGGCGAACACGGCGACAGCATGCTTCCCGTGTGGTCCTCCTCCACGGTGGACGGACTCCCGCTCACGAAATTCCCGGGCGTGACCCCGGCTTTCCAGACCCAGATCTTCGAGCGCACCCAGAAGTCGGGCGCCGAGGTCATCTCCCGCAAAGGCGGCGCCGGCTGGGCGGTCGGCGTGACCATCGCCGAGGTCATCCAGGCCATCGCCCTCGATCGCCGGAGCATCCTCCCCGTTTCCAGCGTGATCCAGAACGTCTATGGCCTCCGCGACGTGGCACTCAGCGTGCCCACCGTGGTCGGACGCGGGGGCGTGCTCTCCCAGATCGAACTGGAACTCTGGCCCAAGGAATTGCAGGCACTCCAATCCTCCGCCAAAGCCCTCAAAGAAACCCTCGCGAAAATCTAGGACGTCCACCCGCATTTCGCGGGCTCGGCCCGCTTTGGACTGCGCGGACTCGTCCGCGCTTTCGAGCAGGTGATTGGGGCTGTCGAGGTGTGAAATTGGACCGGTCACCGGCGGGGCCGTTTCGGAGCGTTGGAAAAGCGGTGACAAGTCCCCGCACTCCAAAGGCTGCGCCAAAACAGATCGCCGTCCCATTTGGCGCGAAGCGCTTTGGACTGCGCGGACTCGTCCGCGCTTTCGAGCAGGTGATTGGGGCTGTCG
>DYRR01000044.1:15554-16762 GCA_020718605.1 Chthoniobacter flavus
CCGTCCCATTTGGCGCGAAGCGCTTTGGACTGCGCGGACTCGTCCGCGCTTTCGACCGCAGATAAACCAAGCGAGGTCGCGCTCTTCCACTGCGGGCCACACTTCTGGATAAAACGGTTCACATTTATAGAGCCCGCTCGGGCGGTCCCCGCAACCCTCTCCTATTCAATCCTCTGGAGAAATCAATCGACTCCGAAGCTGGAAGGGGGAAAAGCCAAAAAAACATGTTGACGTTGGGCCGGCATTATGGAAATTTAGAAAGGCATGAAACACTTCTGCATCCCCATGTATCGAACGCTTACGGTTTCCGCTCTGGTCGCCGCCTCCCTCGTCCAACTCTCCCCCGCCCAAAACGCCACGACGGATCCGGTGGGGGTGACTACTGTGAATCTCATTGCGGGCAATGCAACGACTCCGCCAACTCAATATCTGGGCTTGGGTCTAACCAAGGGCAGTTCATTTCAAGGCGTCGTGGCTACCGCATCCCTGGTTTCCGGGGCCACTCGCCTCACGTTTGCCGCTGGATCGATTGCGGATAATGCTTTTGATCCCGTGAATGGATACAATACCCACTTCATCGAAGTGCTTGACGGAAGTGCGACCGGGGCGATCAGTGATGTGGAAGTGACCGATGCGGATGCCGTTACACTGGCGGATGATTTGAGTGCTGTGATTACCGCCGGGACCACCAAAGTCCGGATTCGCAAGTTTTGGACGGTTGCGGAAGCTTTCGGTGCGACAAACTCGGCCGGGTTTCTGGGTGGCGCAACCTCAGGGGTTGCGGATGTTCTCACCATTTCACGTCCGGGCGATTCTTCCGTTGAGGTTTTTTACAATACCTCGGCCAGTCAGTGGAAAACGGTGGCCGGTGCCGCCAACGCTAACGATATTCCGATCCCGACGGATGCCGGAATCCATGTTCTTCGCCGCGGCACAAGCACCGCATCCTTCAAGATTGTGGGCGATGTGAAGCTTGGGCCGACAGCACTCTGGGTTGATGGCGATACCACCGAGAAGACTACCCTTCTCCAGAACCTCTATCCCCTTGGTTCCGTCATGCTCAAGGACAGCGGGCTTTACACGGGAAATAACACCACCGGCGTTCAAGGCGGAACTTCCGCGACGAATGCCGATCTGGTCACCATTCAGGATCCAACCACAGGCGCATCCAACCAGTTCTTTTTCGACACGACAAGCCAGCGATGGAA
>DYRR01000179.1 GCA_020718605.1 Chthoniobacter flavus
TGGATTGATCCTACTTCTCCGGGAAACTCAGGTAGGTGTAATCTTTCAGACCCTTTTCGTAGTTCGAGAGCAGGCGCATGGCCTGATTCGGCTTGAGGCGGTCCCCTTTAATGGCGGCGTCCACGAGGCTTTTCACCTGGCGCACCAGTTCCTTGGTGTCCCACTGCGTCATGGCCAGCACTTCGCCGATGGATGTGCCCTCGAGGACTTCCTCGACATACCAGCCCTCGTCCTCGTCTTCGTCGAGGAACACATGGACCTCCGTGACGCGCCCGAAAAGGTTGTGCAGATCGCCCATGATATCCTGGTAAGCGCCCATGAGGAAAAAGCCGAGGTGATAGCGTTCGCCCGGAGCGATGCGGTGCAGGGGCAGGGTGTCCTTCACATCCAGGATATCGATGAACTTGCTCACCTTGCCGTCGGAATCGCAGGTGATATCCACCAGGGTGGCGTTGCGTTCCGGCTGTTCATTGAGCCGCTGCAGGGGCATGATGGGGAAGAGCTGGCCCAGCGCCCAGTGATCGAGCAGGGATTGAAACACCGAGAAATTGCAGAGATACTGGTCGGCCAGCGCGGTCTCGACCTCCTTGACCTCCTCCGGCACGTGTCGCATGCCGCGGCATAGCTCCACGGTGCGCGACGCGATTTCCCAGAACATGGTTTCGATGCGGGCGCGGTCCTGGATTTCCAGAAGACCGAGATCAAACATCGTGGCCGCCTGTTCCTTGATTTGCTGCGCGTCGTGGAGATTTTCCAAGCGGTGCAGGGGCGAGTGTTCGCCGCAGATTTCCTCCATGTCCTGCACGAGCTTCGGCGCCCCGACGGTCGCGGGAACCGGCGCGCGGGTCTCGGCTTTTTCGATGGAGCCGAACGCCTCGACCACCAGCACGGAATGATGGGCGACGATCGCCCTGCCGCTTTCGCTGACGATGGTCGGGTGCGCCACTTTCTCGGAGTCGCACACTTCCATCACATTGTACACCACGTCGCGGGCGTATTCCTGCAGGGAATAATTGGTGGAGCTGTCGAAGGTGCTCCGCGAGCCGTCGTAGTCCACGCCGAGTCCGCCGCCCACGTCGAGGTAGCCGAGCTGATGGCCCATCTTCGAAATCTTCGAGTAAAAACGGGCGGCCTCCCGCACGGCGCGTTTGATGGTGCTGATGTCGGGCACCTGGCTGCCGACATGGAAATGGACGAGCTTGAGGCTGTCCGCAAGCCCGGCCTCGTGCAGACGGCGGCTGGCTTCCACCAGATCCGCCGTGGAGAGTCCGAACTTGGCGTTCTCTCCGCCGCTGGTGGCCCACTTGCCCGCGCCTTTCGTGCGGAGCCGCACGCGAAGCCCGATCCAGGGCTCCACGCCAACCTCGGCGGACACGCGCAGGATGTGGTCGAGTTCCTCGATTTTTTCCACCACCATGATGACCATCTTGCCGAGTTTGCGTCCGAGCAGCGCGTTTTGGATGAAGGAGGAATCCTTGTAGCCGTTGCAGATGATGAGGCTGTCGGGGTCGCGATGGATGCCCAGTGCGGCGATGAGTTCCGGCTTGCTGCCCACCTCGATCCCGAAGTGGAACGCGCTGCCGGCGTCGAGGATTTCCTCCACCACCTCGCGGAGCTGGTTTACCTTGATGGGAAACACACCGCGGTAGGGATTCTTGTAGCCGGCTTCCTCAATCGCGGCGGCGAAGGCGCGGTTGATCGTTTTCACGCGGTGCCGGAGCAGATCCTGGAACCGGATCACGAGTGGAAAACCCAGCCCGCGGTCACGCGCCTCGGCGATCACATCGGCGATGGGAATCCGCTGGTGATCCTGATTGGGCATGACCGCCACGCCGCCCTTGGAGTCCACGGTGAAATAGCCCTCCCCCCAACGGTCGATGTTGTAGAGATTGATGGCATCGCGGATGTCCCAGGCGGGTGTCGAACTCATGATGGCGCGCAGCATAATAATGCCGGTCGGGATTGCAACAGGTGAAACATCATTTGGCAGAAAAAAACCTGTCCCGCTCCTTCCGGAGCGGGCTACAGGCTGCTTTCGTAGCCCGGCGCGGGAGCGTCGGGATCTTCCAATGCGAATGACCGGGCTCCCATACTGACCCGCGTCCGGTCAGGATTCCCGGGCGAGCCGGACTTTGTCCGCCAGATGCGTGAGGTGATCCTCCGGACCCGGCGGGGAGCCGGTGGCTTCGCGGATCAGATCCACCGGGGCCAGGCTGTGGCCCCGGCCGTGAATTCTGCTCCGCAGCCATTCCCGCAGCGGCGTGTAGTCGCCCGCAGCCAGCGAGCTGTCCAGCCCCGCCAATTCCCGGTGCGCCGCCCCGATCAATTGCGCGGCGCAGAGATTGCCCAGGGTGTAGGTCGGGAAATATCCGATGGCACCGCCGCTCCAATGGATATCCTGCAGGCACCCGTGGCTGTCGTCGGGCACATGCAGACCGAGGCGTTTTTCATATTCGGCGTTCCATGCCTCCGGGAGATCCGCCACGGCCAGCGAACCCTCCACCAGGCGGCGTTCCAGATCGAACCGCACCACAATGTGCAGATCGTAGGTGACTTCGTCGGCCTCGACCCGGATGAGGGAACGCGCGATGCGGTTCACATGCCGGGTGATCCCGGCGGGATCGGTGTCGGCAAGCTGCGGGAAATGCCGCACCGCCTCTTCGAACCAATGCTCCCAGAAGGCCCGCGTCCGGCCGATGTGATTTTCCCACAACCGGCTCTGCGATTCATGAATGCCGAGCGATGCCGCCTGGCCCGCCGGTGTGCCGTGATCGGCTTTGGAAAGGCCCTGCTCATACAGCCCGTGCCCCGCTTCGTGGAGGATGCCGTAGAGCGAGGAGGTGAAATCCGATTCGTCGTAGCGGGTGGTGAGCCGGATGTCGTCGGGACCAAGTTCCGTGCAGAACGGATGCTGTGCCGTATCAATGCGACCGCGGAAAAAATCAAACCCGATGGACTCGGCCACCCGATGGTTGAACTGCTGTTGTGCCCCGATCGGATAGGGGCCCGCAGGCAACGGTCCGGGCGGGGGGATGTCTCCGGCCTGCCTCACAAGCACCGTCGCACCCGGTGCGAACCGGTCGAATAACTCCACCACTTCCGCCGTCGTCCAGCCGGGTTCGTATTCATCCAGCAGTGCGTCGTAGGGATGTGCTGTGTAGCCCACACGGTCGGCGGTCTGCCGCAGCAGATCCACCACCCGCCCGAGATGCGGTTGAAAGATCGGGAAACGGGATTCCCGGCGGGCTTCCACCCATGCCTCATGGGCAAGAGAAGTGGCGCGGGAAAGTGCCTCCACCAGGGATTCCGGCACCCGGACCGCCCGGTCGTGGCGGCGGCGCCATTCCCGGACATTGGCGGGGACGAAACCGTCCGCTGGCTGCGGCGGAGCGGATTCGCAATCCGAGATCCAGCGTCCCACCTGCGGATCGGTCCAGAGGCGATGCGCCTGACCCGCCAGCCATGCGTTCTGCTCGGCCCGCTCCGCGCCTCCAGACGGCGGAAGGCACACCTGCTGGTCCCATCCAAGAATGGAGCCGATGGAATGGATCCGCGCCACTTCCTGGCTGCGGGCTTTGAGCAAAGTGTAAGAGGTCATGGGTGTGCGTCTGCGGAGCGGAGACTACAATATCCGCAACAAGCAGAACAACAATCCCTTCGCCCACCGCAGATTTTTTGTGCGCGGGTGGCACAGGCGTCCCGACGAACGCCTTTTCTCAAGCGGGAAAAAACTTCCAACTTCCAACTTCCAACTTCCAACTTCCAACTTCCAACTTCCAACTTCCAACTTTCAACTTTCAACTTTCAACTTTCAACTTTCAACTTTCAACTT
>DYRR01000045.1:0-4332 GCA_020718605.1 Chthoniobacter flavus
CATGGGCAACTTTAACATCACCGTGCAGTTCTGCATCGCCCATCTGATCCGCGACTGGGGTCTGGATCCGAATGGCACTAATTTAAGGGGGATTTTGGAGGTCGTGTTTATGTCGCCCCTTCAGGGCTTTGTTTTTTAACCACCTAATTCCCAGGGCGTTGCCCTGGGCTGGAATATTTTGCCCCTTTGGGGCATTGCTGCTTAAGCTAGTGCCATTCGGGCCTGGATCCCTTTCATACAAGGTACAGTCCCTTCCCATGGGAGATGTTACGCGGTTTTGAGGTGGTGTTCGGACCGGGTGGATGCAAATTCGCCAATGGCGATATCGAGGCGGGCAGTGGCGGGCACCAGGATTTTTTCGATGTAATTGCGGCGTTCGGCGGGTGTCGGGACGGTGGTTCCTTCCCCACAGATCAACGCGAATTCCTCGGCCCCGATCAATCCGGCGCGCGCGGCCCATCGGGAAAGCACCCGGCTCCAGGAGTCGCGTGCGGTATGGATGGAGATGGATGCGGCAAAGCCGCCCAACTCTTCGCGGAAAGATTCCAGGGTCCGCCGGAGCATGGCGACGTTCTCCGGCGTGCCGTTTTCCAGGATCGATGCCAAGGCCGGTTCGTCCAGAATGGTGGTGGCCTCCGGGGTGGGGGCGGATTCGAGTCGGCGCGGCTCCGAACGCGGCAATTTTGTTGGAGGGTCGGACTCCTGTCCTGACTGGGTTGGGAAAAGGTCGTGCGGGGACGCTGACCCTCCAGGGGAGAGGTCATTTGCCTGGTCGGGCGAGGACGCCGATCCCCCGGAGGATCGGACATCGCTGGCGCGGGAGGCCAGTTCCGTGCTGATGAGGTGGGCCAGTTGGCCGAGGGTTTCCAGTGCTTCGGCACCGGGCAGGAGGGGTTTGTCCGCCCACACCGAGAGCGCGCCGATGCGGGTGCCGGCCTGTCCATGCACGGGGATTGCCGCAAAAAACCGGACCCCGTCGGGACCGGTCACGAATGGATTGGCGGAAAATCGTTCATCAAGCAGCGCGTCGGGAACCACAAACGGGCCATCCTGCAGGATGGCGTGACCGGCGAAGGAAACTTCGCGCGAGGTTTCCGAAGGCCCGGGGCCGGTCCTGGCTTTGAACCATTGCCGACGCCGGTCCACAAAACTCAGCCCGGCATTCTCCACGCGAAACGCCCGCGCCGCCATGGGCGGGATGCTGTCAAAGAAAGGCTCCGGCGGCGTGTCGAGGATGCCGGTCGTGCGCAGATCTTCCAGCCGCGCGGTTTCGTCCATCGGAATCGGGGGCGGGATCATGGGAATCAATTGGCTCTGGGCAGGATGATCCGTGCGGATACTCCGTCGTTCCCGCTGTCGATTTCCAGGGAGCCGTTCATTTGTTCCACGAGCGAGCGGGCGAGGTTCAATCCGAGTCCGAAGCAGCCCTTGTCCTTTTTTGTGGAAAAGAACGGCTCAAAGGCGCGTTCGAGGATTTCGTTTTTCATTCCGGGTCCGTTGTCCGTGACTTCGATGAGGATGCGTCCCTGACGGGCTCCCGGCGGGGTGATTGTCTCGGCGCGCAGGCGGACGGTGCCCTCCTCCGGAACGGCTTCCATCGCGTTCCGCAGCAGTTCAAAAAGAATGGTTTTGAGACGGCCCACATCGACCAGCGGCGAACCGGTGCCCCGGCTGATCGGGGCGATGTCGAGGTGGACGCCGGATTTCAGGTGTCGGCCGAGGAGTTGCGGGATGCCTTCGAAAATCGGCCCCAGAGGCACGGGCACCACATCGATCCGGGTGCGCCGTGCGGTGGCCACGGTGCGGTCGAGGAGTTCCGAGGCGGATTCCGCGCCGCGTTTGATCTCGGCGAGGGCTTCCCGGATATCCTCCGGGACGCCTTCCTCGGCGAGATAGATGCTGCTGTATCCGTGGAAGATCGTCAGGATATTGTTCATCTTGTGCGCGAGCCCCTTCACCAGCGTGGAGGTGAAATCCGTCGCGGCGTTTTCCTCCGACGGGCGGATCACAGCCCGCATGGTGCGGTCGCGTTCGCCGAGCACAATGACGAGGCGGCCATCGAGCGGGCCGCCCTGCACGGGAAGGATGGATGCCAGCAGGGACTGGCGCGGCTGGGATTTGGTCGTTACGGGAAACGGGCTGCCGTCGGCGCCGGCGCCGGAGAGATCGAGCAGGTCGGGGAGGTTCACACCCGCCAACTCACCTTCCCGGCGACCGCACCACTGGGCGAAGAGTGCGCTTGCCGATTCGATGGTGAGATCGTCCCTTACGATGGCTGCCGCCTGCGCGGTGCCCGGTCCGCGCCCGAAATTGCCGGGAAGTGTCATGAGTCGGACACTATCAGTTCGCCGGGGCCGGTGCGACAGTCTTTTTTTTCAGAAGCAACTTCACCGCTTCATCGAGTCGTCCCTCGCGTGCCAGGACATGCGCGGCGCGGAACCGGAACCAGTCGGGGGCGTCGGGGTGGAGCCCGGCGGCGAGGATTGCGCGGTCGCGGTCGGTGGCCCGGCCCGCCTGTTCATAAGCGAAGGCGAGTTGCTGGGCGTTGAGCCAGTCGGCGGGATTCACCCGGGATTGGCGTTCGAGTTTGTCGGTGGCGGGCAATCCCGGCATCGGGGGGAATGAGGGTTCCGGATGGATGCCGGCAAGGAGTTCCCAGGCTTTCGCGGCGTCGCCCGAGCGTTGCAGGATGGCGGACCACTCCATGGCGTCCCGCTTTGCCCATTCCGGGTGGAGCCGCATCCAGAGATCGATCAATTCGGGATCGGGCCGCGCCTGAAGCAGGGTGTAAAATGCCTCCAGTTCATAAGGGGCCAGATTCTCGGAGGCCGCCTTTTGGCGCAGCCATTGGCCGAGCAGCGAACTCTGTTCCTCCGTTGGGCGCAATTGCGCATAGGTGGGCAGCAGTGCGGGGTGCGTCTTTAGAAAGGCCCGCCAGAATTCCCCGGCGCCCGGCATCGCGCGGGTTTCCGAGAGTGCCGACTGGAAAATCTCCCCGGCCTTGTCTCCGGCGCGTTCCACGGCGAGCGACCAGTAGGAGAGTGCCATGGAGGGGTCGAAAGGCGCGGCGATGAGGGCTTGTTGCTGCGGCAGAATCCAGTTGTCGGGCAGCAGACGGTTGAGGATGGCGAAGTGCCGCCAGGCGGCGCGGGTCCCGCCCGGGGTGGCCAGTGCATACCAGGCCGCGACCTGCCGGATCGGGGCGTCGAAGGGGAAATAGCGCAGGATGTCATTCATCCCGGAGAGGGTGGTCCAGCGCGGATCGTTCCAGCGCAGCAGAACGCGTTCTTTGGCGGCGACATTCCAAGCGGGCTGGCCCGTGAAAAAGGTTTGCATCCAGAAAAATCCCAGGGCGGCCACCCCGATCCACGCGGGCCGCAGCCAGCCCCCGTGTTGTCTGGGCATCCGGGGACACGCCATGGCGAGGCAGGCGAGTCCGTAACCTCCGGAACCCCAGCGTCCAAAGGGAACATCGATGAGCGAATGAATCACCAGCACCGCGAAGGCGCACCACCCGGCCAGGCGCAACGAGGAAGCCCGGTCGGGATCGCCGTGTTCGCTCCAGGCCGCCCACAGGAATCCGCCCGCCACAGCTGCGGCCAGCAGCCACGGGAGGAGTCCGAGTTCCGCCAACCAGAGCAGCCAGGTGCTTTCCGGGTGCAGGATGCCGTTATTGGCAAGATCGATGGTGCGATAGAAAGGGAATGCGACCCGGAAGGTTCCCAGTCCCTGCCCAAAGAACGGGGCATCCCACCACATCCGAAGGGTGTCATGCCAGATATCGGCCCGACCCGAAGCGGAAAGCCGGTCGGTCACTTCCGGGGAAAATATCCGTATCAGCACTTCGGAGCGCACACTCAGGAGCACCGCGACGCCAAGAAACATGAGGCCCGCCGCCACGGCAAATCCCGCCCGGTTGCGGGAGCGCCGGGCCGAGGTGGCCAGAAACAACAGCAGTCCTGCGGCACACGCCACAAAGGCGCCTCGGGATCCGCTGGCCAGCAGTCCGGCACCGGTGACCATGGTGAGCGTGGCCGACACCGCCAACGCGGTCCAGAATTTCCGGCGGAAACAATGAAACACACATCCCATGCCGATCACGGTACCCATGGCCAGCAGGGATGCCGTATGGTTGCGGTTGGGGAACGGGCCGAAGCCCTGCCATCCGCGCACCAGGCGCACGCCGTAGATCCACTCGGGGTCCCAGATTTTCATCGCCAGACTCACGGCGGAGAGCGTGGCGGCGGAGATCAGCAGCAATAGCGGCACGGTGAAACTGCGCGAGGATGCCGCGACGGAGCGCACCCAGCACACCCAGAGACAGGCCAGCGC
>DYRR01000045.1:4342-15204 GCA_020718605.1 Chthoniobacter flavus
GAGACAATGAGGAGGTCGGCGGCGAGCGCGGGCTGGGGATTGCGGGTGAAGGTTAGTGGAATCTGATAATCGACGGAGAAAATACCCCGCCAATCCGGT
The DNA here is from genome assembly GCA_020718605.1 of Chthoniobacter flavus. Classification (GTDB taxonomy): domain Bacteria; phylum Verrucomicrobiota; class Verrucomicrobiia; order Chthoniobacterales; family CAKUMP01; genus DYRR01. The sequence goes on from DYRR01000045.1 coordinate 4,442, forward strand.
CCGGGCCACAGCACGACCGGCAGGAACTCTTTCATCATCACCAACCCGATGAGCACCAGAAGACCCGTCCGGGCCCAGCGTCCAGGCCGGGGCAGGGAGGCGGGTGCCGCGAAGAGTCCCGCAGCGAAGAACAGCACGGCCACACATTGCCAGAGCCGGTCCACCAGACCGAATACCAGAGGACCGGCGACCACCAGCAGCCCGAAAATCCAAAGCGCGACCCGGGGAGACCGTGCGACCGGAACGGAAATCGGGGTGGGGGAGTCGGCCATGGCGGGTTAGGGGGCGATGTCCGGCCATTTTTCGTGGGCTTTTTTCCAGGCCGGCGCGAAGCAGTGGGCGATCCGGCGCCAGTGTGCCGCATTGTCTTCATTGGCGGAGGGCGCGTGAAGGACGAGGGGTTGGTCGCCGTTGTAACTCAGGCGGACTTCGCATTCCTTGCCGACTCCGGCGGAGCCCTCTTCAAGTCCGACCCGCCGCAGGGCTGTCAACAGGACCGATTGGAACTCCCCGGGAGTCTCGCAGCGATCGACTTCCATGTCCATGAGTCTGGCCTGCAGCAGGGCGTAACGCACGACCTTGCGCCGCCCGCCGGAAGTGCCGAAGAGTTTTTGGAAATCCTGCCAGCCGGTGAAATAACGAAGGTAATGCACGGCAAATGCCGCCAGCAGAAACACCACGCCGATCGCAATCGGCATCGTGCGCCCCTGACTCCAGAAAATGCTCAGTCCCACCAGACTCAGCACCACGCAGACACCGTACACCATGAGCAGGATGCGCCGTTTGGAGAGGCCCAGTTTTTCCAGACGATGATGAATGTGCTCGTCGTCCGCATGGAACAGGGGGAAGCCCCGCAGTGCCCGGCGCAGCAGCGCCAGCGTGGTGTCGAGGATCGGCAGGCCCAGCGCCACCACGGTCACAAACAGCACCGCCGCCACAGAGCCTTTGTTGGAACTGCGCAGGGAAATCGCCGCGATGCAGAATCCCACGAGGTAGGCGCCCCCGTCGCCGAGAAAGATCTTGGCCGGCGGAAAGTTGAACATGAGAAAAGCCACCAGCACGCCGGCCAGGGTGAACGAGAACCATGCCACCGGCAGTTGTTCCGAGGCAAACGCCACCACTCCAAGGGTGACGGACATAAACAGCCCCAGCCCGCCCGCCAATCCGTCGAATCCGTCGATGAGATTCACGATATTGGGAATCGCAATCAGCCAGAACACCGTGATCGGCAGGCTCCACACACCCAGATCGGTGGTGAAATTGCCGCCGGGATAGGTCACTTTGTCCACTTGCAGCCCCATGCTGTAGGCCAGCAGGGCCACCCCGATCTGGCCCAGAAATTTCACCTTGGCCGACAGCGGACGGATGTCGTCCCACAAGCCCATGGAAAAAATGAGCGTGGCGCACCCGATCACGACACTCCACTCTCCCATGACCTCCGGACGCAGAAACATGAGGGCCGCCGTGCACAACAAAAGCACGATCATCACCGGCACCCCCCCGAGCCGGGGAATTGGAGCGGTATGTTTTTTTCGCAGCGAGTCCGGGGCGTCGAGCCCCATCGCCGACCGTTGCGCCCACGCAATGAGCGCCGGATACAGGAGCAACCCGGCCACAATACTCGCAAAGAAGAAGAGCAGGGAGTTGATCATGAGTGGGTGAAAAAATGGAGCGGGTAACTGTGGAACGCGCCGTTGCTGCGGTCAATCCTACGGCGGAACGCGATTTTCTTTGATAGAGCACGATGCGTGCCAACCGTTCTTCGCCGGAGCCTCTCGTAGCCCTTCTCGTAGCTCTGCGCGGGAGCGCAGGGAGGCGCGCAATCCGAATCCGCGCCGGAGAATCGGGAATGCGTTGTCCCGTCCAATAATCTTGGCCGCAGGGCATGCCGCCGGGTAATTATTGTTGAATGACATCCTCCTCCCACCGCTTTGCGCTCGTCAGCGGACTTCTGCTCGCGGCATTGCATCCGGTGGATGCGGCGGATGCGATTGCCTCCGGCAACGGAGCACTCCTCCGCTGTAGTATTGAAGCGGACCGGCTCGTTCTCACCTCCGACACTCCGTTTGTGAAAGACGGCCGGGTTTTGTTTGTTGCCACCGGCACCCCGGCCGGTTCGGGCTCCCAAGTGCTGCCCTATCGGGCGGGAGAGGAGGGGTCCACGGTCTTCCTGCCTTTCCCCGCCAATGCGCTGCACCGCATTGACGGCAAACATTCCGCCACCGTCCGCACGTGGAACGTGAGCCGGTGGGAGGAAGCGCACGACGGGGACGCCCAAATCTCCGGGGACGGAAAAACTCTGCGGGTCCCGGGTGCCGGGGCGGGTCCGGTGATGTTTGCGGTTTACGAGAAAGATCTTTCGGCAAATGCCGGCTGGGGCGCACTCACCGCATGCACCGATCCCTCACTCCAGCCCGGCGCGGGAGATCAGGTGATGCATCAGGCACCCCTCCTCGACAAGGACGGCGTCCGGCTGGCGGGCCGTTTCGGCAGGACGACCCCGCCGCGCATGCGCATCTACCAGATCCTTCCCCGGTTCTTCTCCAATACCAATCCCACACGCAAACCCAACGGGTCGATGGTCGAGAATGGATGCGGCAAGTTCTCCGGCATCAACGGCCCGGCCCTGGACGCCATCAAAGATCTGGGCGTGACCCACGTCTGGCTCACCGGCGTGCTTCAGCAGGCCACGGCCACGGACCACAGTGCGGCGGGACAGCCAGCCGATGATCCGGATCTGCTCAAGGGCATCGCGGGAAGCCCGTATGCGATCCGGGATTACTTCGATGTGTGTCCGGATTACGCGGAAGATCCGGCGCACCGCCTCGGGGAGTTCAAGGAACTGCTGGCCCGGATCAAAGAGCGCGGCATGAAACCCATCATTGATTTCGTGCCCAACCATGTCGCGCGAAGCCACGCCTCCGATATCCGGCCCGATCTGGACTTTGGCGCCGGCGACGACCGCACAAAGGCGTTCCATCCGGCCAATAATTTTTATTACCTGCCTCCCGAACAACCGCCCGGCCCGCCGCTCCGGTTGCCGACCGTCGATGCGAAAGGGAATCCCGTCTCGCCCACCTGCCTCGCGCTTGGAACCGGAAGCGACGGACGCTTTGCCCCCGAAACAGAGTCCGGACGGGTCACGGGCAACAATGCGGCGACCTGGACGCCTTCCGACGGGGACTGGTATGAAACGGTGAAATTGAATTATGGATTCGCGTTTCAAACGCCCGATGCGCCCCGCGCGTATCCCACGGCGGAGGCGCCCGAAACGCCCCTGCCCGATACGTGGAAAAAAATGGATGCCGTTCTCGCCCACTGGCAGCAGGCGGGGGTGGAGGGATTCCGTTGTGACATGGCGCACATGATCCCACCGGAGTTCTGGGCCTGGGCGATCGTGTGCGCGCGGGCCCGCGATCCGGAATGTGTTTTCCTCGCGGAAGCCTACGACAACGATCCGGCGAAAGTGCGCGGAACCGATCCCGTCACGGGCGGACTCGGCGGCAGTGGCAATGTGATGTTCGATCTGCTCAACGCCGGATTCGACGCCGTGTATGACGACCCCGCCTACGACGCGCTCAAGGAGATCTACGATGGCGGGAAATCGGCCAACGACGTGGACCGGGTGGCGGGGCATCCCTGGATATTTGCCCACTCGCTTCGCTATGCCGAGAACCACGACGAAGTGCGTCTCGCGGCAAAGCATCACTGGAGCGGCCTCGGCATGGCGGTCGGCCGTCCGGTGGCGGCCATTCTGTTCGCGCTCTCGCGCGGTCCCGTGATGCTCTATCACGGCCAGGAAACCGGCGAGCCGGCGGACGGTGCGGAAGGATTCGGGGGCGACGACGGACGCACCTCGATCTTTGACTACTGGTCCATGCCGGAGTTTGCGAAGTGGGTGAACGACGGCGCCTTCGACGGCGGCGGGCTGTCCCCGGAACAGAAAAAACTGCGGAACGATTATCGGACCCTGCTGCGCGCCTGTGCGGAACCCGCATTCTCGCAGGGCGATTTCATCCCGCTCAATGCCGCGAACAAAGACCACCCGGATTTTGGAAAGATCCCCGGAGAAAAAGCATCCGGACGCTGGTTGTATGCCGCGCTGCGCCAGGTGCCCGGCGGAGGCCAGACCGTGCTGGTGGTGGCGAACCTGAATCCCAAAACCCCCATGAAAAAAATCCTGATCGAGCTGCCGCGAACCGGCGTGCTTGCTGCGGGTGTTCTGACAGGCACCGACCTGCTGGGTGGTCGCGGGATTTGTGTGGTGCAGGGCGGACTCGCCCGCATCGGCTCAATGCCGCCGCTCTCCGCAGCTTACTTTGAACTGGTGGAAAAGACTGAATTTCCTCCTTGGGAGCCATCAAGAAATTAAGGTGGCAGGATGGCGCAGGAGTTTTGGCCTCTGGCAAGGCGCGACGAAGGAGCATAGCCCAAGCACTCTGTGACTGAGGAGTAACGCAGCCAGAGGCCAAAAGAACAAGCGAGGTTGCTACCTTTATTTATTGACGGCTCCTTAGGCAGCGCGGCTCACGATGTTTTCTTGTTGGGATCGTAGAAAATCCGGACCTCGGCTTTCTGGCCCCCGAGAATTTCCTGGGCCCGCTTGAGGGCGTTGCGCGTGGAGACATTGGGGTTGAGCGGGGATGCGACGAAGAAGTTTTCACGCCCGAGCAGGTCGATGAATCCCGCGTTTTTCAGGACGCGATAGACTTCCTTGTTCGCGCCGCTGATGATGAGATCGCGTCTGCTGTCGCGCAGGAAGCGCACGAGATCCTCCATGGCCATCACGCTGGTGAGATCGAGATGGCGGGCATTTTTCATGCGGAGAACAATGATCCGGAGATTGGGATCCTCGCCCACCCGCTGGACCTGGGAGCGGAACAGCTCGGCCGATCCAAAAAAGAGTTCCCCCTCGGCATGGACGATGGAAATGTGGGGATCGTTGCGGCGATCGACACCCTCCAGTTCGGCGAGGTCGCCCCCTTCATTAAAGCAGTACTCAACCAGCTCCGGGCGGCTGGCTTTGTTGAGGTAGAGATAAATCGAGGTGGCGACACCCACCATGATGCCGAAGTCGAGCCGCACCAGCAGGGCGCCGGCAAAAGTGAACAGCAGCACGGCGGCATCGGATTTTGTGGTCCGCAACGCCATCCGGATCTGGCGGGGATCGATGAGGGAAATGGCGATGAGCACCACCAACACAGCCAGCGAAGGCAGCGGTACATAGCCGATGAGCGGTCCGGCAAGCAGTCCGCCCAGGGCGCAGAGCACGCCGCTGATGATGCTGGAAACCGGGGTGCAGGCACCGCTCTCGGCATTGAGGGCGGAGCGGGTGAGCGAGCCGGAGGCCGGCATGCCGCCCAGAAAACCGCAGGCCAGATTGGCCGTGCCGCAGGCCAGCATTTCCTGATCGGAATCCAGGCGCTGTCCGGTGCGGCTCGCAAGGGTTTTTGCCATCACGGAATTTTCCAGCGTGCAGAGAAAAGCCAGCACGGCGGCGATGGGAGTGAACTGGCTGATGGCCCCCGCGCTGAAGACCGGCATGGAAACCGGCCACTGGGCCAGTGCCAGCGGGGGCAGCGTGGCGATTCCCGAGGCCATTGTTTTTCCATTGAGCCACCAGACAAGAAGGGACATGAGCGCCAGCGTGAGCGCCACCACCGGCAGCGTCCGGGCACGGCGCATGAGCAGGAAATAAACCAGCGCGGTGATGCAGGCGATCAGAATCGTGGCGGTGTGCCCGTGGACAACATTGGAAAACACCTTGCCGAGCGTCTCAAAAAAACCGGGTGCGGTCATGAAGTTGCGGTAGCCGAAAACATCCTTGAGTTGTTTGGCTACAATCAAAAACGCCGCCGCGCTCATGTATCCGATCATCACCGTGCGGGAGATGTATTGCAGGAGTCTGGAGAGTTTCAAAAACGCCCCGGCGATCAGAAACAGACCGGACATCGCAACGATGAGGGCCATGGCCGGGACGCGTTCGGCAATGGTCATGCCGGCCAGACCGGTGGCCAGCAGGACGGCGGTTGCGTTGGTGGGCCCCAAAATTGTGAGCCGGGAGGAGGCAAGCATCGGCGCGATGATTGCCGCGATGGCCGATCCAAAAATCCCATACTCGACCGGCACGCCCGCGATGAGCGCGTAGGCCATCCCCTGGGGGAAAGCGACCAGGGCCACATTGATCCCGGCCCGCAGATCCCGCACCGCGAGACCGCCGCCATAGCCACCACGGAGCACCGAGCCGAGTGTGAATGGCCTCAACCGCGTGGATGCCACCGCATCACGCACAGAGAGCCATGTCGCCCCGGCATGCTTCCGCAGAAAATTGACGGGGCTTGCCATAAACCGTCCTGTATGAACTCCGCAGGGGCCGATGAAAATCAAAAAACTCCGCATCTGCCGTTTTAAGGCGTGTTGTTGCCTTATCGCAGACATTGCATCCGAAGAGGGATGGCGGTATAGTGTGCGCTTATCCCGTGAATTTTCTCCGACCGCTCCCCACCTTTCTTCTGGTATTCGCCCTCGTTTTCGGCTTTTTCGCCGTCGAGAGCCAGGCACAGAGGACCGATCCCTCGGACCAGTTTCTCAAGGCCTACATGGCGGCCCGCCAGGGTGAGCAACTCGAGAAGGAAGGCAAGCTCGAACCGGCCCTGGCGCGTTTTCGCGCCGCAGCGGCGCTGCTGGATGAAATCCGGGATAAAAGCCCGGAATGGCAGCCTGTGGTTGTTCAGTATCGTGCCGCCCGCACCTCGGAGAGCATCTCGAAACTCGAAGACCGCCTTGGCGTGGACTCTCCCGCTCCGCCAAAACCCGGCATCCCCCCCACCGACGCCCTGGAAGGTCCGCTGCCCGACGACCCGGGGGCCGGCCCTTCGGTCTCGGTAAGCCCCACGCCGAGCTACGGATTTCCGGGAACCGCCACGGACATTCTGGAATCCGCCACCCGCGAAATCCGCGAACGCATGGCCCGCATCGAGCAGGAACTTGCGGCATCCAAGGCCCAGGTCCGCCAGCTCCAGGCCGACAAACTTCAGATGAGCCGGCAGATCGAATCCTCCGCCGCCCAATTGCGCGAAGCCACCAGCCAGCTCGACCGGACCCGCCTCGCGGAAGCCGAGATGCGGTCCAAACTTTCCGAAACGGAGAAAGCCCTCAAGCAGGCCATCGCCACGAGTGAAAGTGCCCTGCTGCTGGAGGAACAGGTAAAAAAAATCCAGAAGGAACTCGTGAAAACCCAGGCCGACCGGGAGGCCGCCGAAGAGGAAAACGAGGCCATCGCTTCCCGGCTCTCCACCGCCCAGAAACAAATCTCGGGACTCGGCCGCGAAAAAGAAGACCTGACCAAGGAACGCGACACCGCCCTGGCGGAATTGTCCAAAGCCCGCGAGGCACAGGCCCGGATGGACCGGTTGATCCTGGAAAACGAGGCTCTTTCCAAGCGTGTCACCGAGGCGGAGGCGCAAGTCCGGCTCCTTGGAGAACGCCCAACGACCGGGGCGATGGATGCCCTCAAGTTGCAGGTGGCCACGCTGCAGGTCGAGCTGGCCACCGCCCAGGAAGAGAGCGAATCCTTCCAGTCCACGCTGGCCGAGTTGCGCGGTCAGCTTTCGGGTGCGAATTCCCAGTTGGAAAATCTCAAGCTCGGCACATCGACCGCTCCGGTGGACCCCAAGATCACCGAGGAAAACCGGCTGCTGCGGGAGATCGTCACGCGCGAGATGCGGGACCAGGCCCGGCGCGATCAGGCCAAGAAACTCGTGCTGGAGGAACTCGCCAAGCTGGAGACCCAATCCGATTCGCTTCTGGATCAGATCGAATACCTTGCCCAACCGGTCATCAAACTCTCCAACGAAGAGCGCGCCCTTCTCCGCGAGGGAATGCCGGAACTCGGTCCGGAAACGGGCACCACGCTCACGCTCGAAGCCGCCATCCCCAAGCCCGGCCGCACGGAGCCCGGCAAGCAGACGACTCCCACCCCATCATCGACCACCTCCGCCGAAACCTCCAGCCCGCTGGTGGAATTCGACACGGTCCCGCCGGTCCCCACAGAACTGGAGCCGTTGGCCCGCCAGGCCCGCGAGATGTTTGCCCGCAAAGATTATCGCGAAACCGAGCGTCTCTACGAACAGATCCTGGCCAAGGATCCGAAAAATCTCTACGCGCTTTCCAATCTCGGGGTGACCCGTTTCCGTGCCGGCAAACTCAAGGCGGCGGAGCTGAGCTTCAAAAAAGCCATCGCCATAAACCCCGACGATTCCTTTGTTCACAGCACCCTTGGCATCGTTTATTACCGGCAGGGGCGCTATGACGACGCCGTGAACGTTCTTACCAAGGCGCTCACCTTGAATCCAAAAAACGCCATCGCCCACAATTATCTGGGCATCACCGCCAGCCAGAAAGGATGGCAGGAGGCTGCGGAAAAAGAACTGCAATCCGCCATCGCCCTCAATCCCAACTACGCGGACGCGCATTTCAACCTGGCGGTCATTTACGCCACCCAGGAACCCCCTTCCAAGGAACTCGCCCGCAAACATTATTCCCGCGCCACGGAACTCGGCGCCGGTGCCGACGCAACGCTGGAAGGCCTCATCCGCTGATATCTCGACGGACATTACGCGCGTTGAAAATATTCTTCGCCAAGATGGCGATTCGCTGTTGACTGATTCGCTGTTGACTGCCGGAGTGCCGGAGATATTCAGACACCATGGATACCGATCCTTCTTTTTTAGCCGTGAAGATGAGGAGCCTGTTCATGTCCACATGGATGAAGACTCCTTGCAGGTAACACTTTCTGACGGACGGATCGTTTCTGCCCCGCTCGAATGGTTTCCACGTTTGCGGGATGCGTCATCCGATCAAAAATCCAATTGGAGGTTTATTGGCTCCGGGATTGGGATGCATTGGGAAGACATTGATGAGGACATCTCGGTGCGCAGTCTCCTGATGCCGGCATACTGACCAGACTCTGGGTCAGCGTCCCCGCCTGACCGGGGGCGGTGGGTGCATCGGCGCCGCGCCGGGGGGTTCTTTTACTTGTAGCGCAGAATGCGATAGATGAACTGGGATTCGATGCCGTGAAACTCCCCCACGGTCTCGAACAATGTGGCATCGTCCAGCAGCGGGAAGGCAGACGGCTGGTTGGCGCGATTGAAGCTGTCGTAACCCAGGAACACGAAGAGAGGTTTCGCCTCCGCGCGGCTGCGATCCATCATGGCCAGCAACTCATCGCGGTCGTCCGCATACACCATCCACGGATTGTAAATGGCCGGCTCTTTTCCACCCAGACCGAAGCCGCAGGCCAGAATGCGGTCGGGATCGCCCTGCGCCCGCCCGGCCAGAAACTGTGCCACTTCTTCGTTGGGGGAATAGGGACGGGTGACCAGAATATGAATCCCCGGCGCCACGGCGGCGGCGAACAGAATCACAAAGGCCGGACCGGCAATCCCGGCAAGCCAGCCCCGCCACACGCCCGGACGCACCAGACGCGGGATCCCGCCGACCGCGACGCCCGCAAGCGCAAGGAATGCCGGCAACCCGTAGATCACATAACGCGGATAAAAGTATTGCGACCTGCCCCAGGCCATCGCGACCGCCAGCCCTGCGGCCAGCAGCCATGCGGCGGCGATGAGCCCGATGCGCGGACCGCGCCGGAAGAGAATCAGGAGCCCGGCAAGCGCGGATGCGGGCAGCACAAAAAGCAGAAACACACCGGCACCGGGCCGGCCCGTCGCGCGGGTGAGCAGGGACGGAATTCCATCCGTGCCGGACGCCCAGATGGGATCGTTCCATGGCATGCCGGACACCATGGCCGCGCCGAGTTCCGACAGAAAATCCGCCCCGATCACGCCGTGTCCGTCGATGTTTTCCCAGGAAAAAATCTGGAGCATGTTCGGCCCCATGCATTGCACAAACAACATGGCGCCGAGCAACCCGCCCACCACGAACCGGAAAAACAAAGGCCGGCGCGGCAATTCCCTGTCGAACCAAATCCCGGCCAGCGCCGCCGCGGAAAGCGCGAGTGTGAGATGGATCGCGTACGGAAAGCTCCACAGCAGCAGCCACTGGAGCAGCCCGAATCCCAGCCAGTGCCGCCAAAGACCCCCGCGCAGCGCCCGGGTGAGCGCCAGAGCCGACAGGATGGCCAGAAGCACCACACCGCTGAACGCACGGGCATCGATGCCGTAGCGGATGTGCCAGGGATGAATCGCCAGCAGCCATGCCGCGACGAGTCCTCCGACGGGATGCCCCCAGTCGCGCAGAAGCAGCGCGATGGCCAGCACCGCGGCAAGTGCCGCAAGAAAATTGGGGAACCGGAACACGAACTCGTCAAACTCCCACGCCTCGCGTCCCGTCGCTTTTTGCCAGACCCCGAGGCAGACTTTGGATGTCACGGTGAACAGGACGTGATTGGTGGGTTTGTAATAGTAAAAAAACGCGCGGTCCCAGCCGGCTTCCTCAAACACCAACCGCGAGGGATCCTTCGCATCCCGGACGCGCTCGCCCAGCGTTGCCCGTGTGAGATTCCAGGTTTCGTCCCACCACAGACTGCGATGGGCGAGATTCCAGCGGAGTGCGCCCGCGCATAGAACGGCGAGCAGCGCCACCCCCCACCACGCCGAAAGCGCGGCATTCGATGCGGGTCTCCAGGAACCCGCGCGGGGATTTGCCGCCGGTACGACGGGGGCGGCCCACCAGCGGGCCGTGAAGCGCAGCGCGGCAAGCAGCAGAACATTGAACACTGCGGCGGGATACAGGCCCGC
>DYRR01000045.1:15227-16652 GCA_020718605.1 Chthoniobacter flavus
CCCGCCGTGACGATTTGCGGGAGCTTGAGCGGTTTGTCCTGGGCGATGCGTTCGAGAATTTTGTCGTTCCACGGCTTGTCGGCCAATGCCAGAAAGGCGAGGCCGGACAACAGCAGCACAAGCAAGGCACCCTCGGCGATGCGGACCTGGTGCGCTCCGGGCCCGCCGCACCCGGAAAAGAGTCGGTGCAGGGGCGGCTTTGCAGAGCCGGACTTCATCCGCAGCTTTTGCATGCCGGTTGATGCCCGGCCAGCATGCGGCGGTAATCACCGCGCAGATGACGCCCGATCATTTTCAGCACATTGATGCCGTAGGGAATGGGTTTGAGGCTCGACACCTCGTCATCGTAGCGGGTCGGGATCGCGATTTCCCGGCAGGGCAGCCCGGCCAGATGCGCGAGCAGAATCATCTCGGCGTCGAAGTTGTAATTGTTCTGAAGCCGATCAAATGGCACCCGGCGCAACAGTTCTGCGGAGTAGAGCATGTAACCGCTGTGAAACTCCGCCATGCGCGTGCCGAACGCCAGATTTTCCAGTCCGGTAAGCCCCACATTGGCGAGATACCGATGGATCGGCATGCCGCCCTCGCGGGCACCACCCTCCAGCATGCGGGAGCCCTGCACGATATGGGCTTCTCCGCGCACGATGGGATCGAGCAGCCTCGTCACCAGTTCCGGCGCATACTGGCCATCGGCATGGACCACGGCAAATGCGCCCGCGCCCTCCGCGAGGCCGCGCTTGAGTCCCGTCTTTTGGGCGCCCCCGTAGCCCTGATTCACCGGATGATGTACCGCGATCACCCCGGGATGTTTCGCCGCAAGCGCGTCGGCCACTTTGCCGGTGTCGTCGGGGCTGCAGTCATTGACAATGATCGCGAGGCCATCCGCCCAAAACTCCGGGGGGATGCGGTCGATCACCGAAGGCAGGGTCGCGGCGGCTTTGTAGGACGGGATAACGATGGCTTGTTTCATGGGTCGGGCGAAGTTGTAACCCGCGCCCCATCCATGCGCAATTCACTTTTCCCGCGGGGCAAGCCACTCTTTGCGCGCTTTCACGCACTCCGGACAAAGGAATCCGGCGACGGACTTGGCGGGTTTCACCACGCATCCGGCGAGAACATAATCCCGTCCGTGGGGAAACCGGGTTTTTTCCACCCGCATTTCCTCAAACTCAAGTTGGGAGGGCATCCCGTACACCATGCGCAGGGTGATCGATTCCATCCGGATGTGGTGGACCGGGCAGATCCCTTTCTCCGGCGGAGAGGCCAGGGCCGCAGAGATTCCCAGCACGAGGGAAATGAGAAATGTAGCCGCCATTCTCGAAAAAAAGAATTCCATAAAAATTTTCCCCCGGGACGAACCTCGCACCAAATAAAATGGATGGCAAGAAGGCGATGATATGGGCAACGCGAAGTTCCGCTTGTTTA
>DYRR01000180.1 GCA_020718605.1 Chthoniobacter flavus
GGCTGGCGGATTCTGCGGCCAGAGCCGTGGAATACATCCACGAACTGGACTCGGTGCGCCACGGACTCGCCTACCAGACGGATGGCGCGGTGCTCAAAATCAACTCCTTCGCGCAGCGCGGGCGGCTGGGATTCACCGCCAAAGCGCCGCGCTGGGCGATGGCCTACAAATACCAGCCGGAACAGGCCGAGACCCGCCTGCTCGCCATCACGGTGCAGGTGGGCCGCACCGGCGTGCTCACCCCGGTGGCGGAACTCACCCCCGTTCTGCTCAGCGGCTCCACCGTGAGCCGCGCCACGCTGCATAATGAAGAGGAAATCCTGCGCAAAGACATCCGGATCGGCGACACGGTGATTGTCGAGAAAGCCGGCGAAATCATCCCCGCCGTCCTCGGGGTGGTCCCCGCCAAGCGCCCCCCGGATGCGGTGGCTTTTTCGCTTTCCGATCATATCGGCGGCCGCTGCCCCTCCTGCGGCGGCCCCATTTCCCAACGCGAGGGATTTGTGGCATGGCGTTGTGAGAATTTTCTCTGCCCCGCGCAAGCCGTGACCCGGCTCACGCATTTCGCGGGACGCAAGGCGCTCGACATCGAGGGGCTCGACGATGCCGTGGCCGCCAAGCTCGTGGAGTCCGAACTCGCCCGGTCCCCCATCGATCTGTTCACCCTCGAACAGGCAACTCTGGCCGATCTGCTGCTTGACCCCGCCACCCTCAAGGACGGACGCCTTTCCAAGCCCCGCCGGCTTGGGGAGAAAAAGGCGGCGCTGCTCGTGGCCGCCGTGCGCCGTGCGGCGGCGGAGCTGCCCCTCTCGCGCTGGATCTTTGCGCTGGGCATTCCGCAGGTGGGCGAATCCGCCGCGGCCGAAATCTCACGCCTGCACCGGAGACTTTCCGAGATTCCCGCTTCCACAGTCATTGCCCAACTGGCGGAACTCGGGGAGTTGGATGGCTGGTGCAAGTCGCATCCGGTGCGCCCCAAGAATGAACCGCTCACCCCGGAGGAGTCCGCCCGCCGCAAGGAAATCCATGAGCGCAACAAACCGCGGATCCGGGAACTCCAGCAACTGCTGGCACCGCACCGCACGAACCCGGAGCTTGGCGGGGTCGCGGCGGGAGCAGTGCGCGATTTCTTTTCCTCCCCTTCCGGCGTCATGCTTCTCGGGCGGCTGGCCGGACTGGGGATCGATCCGGAGAGCCACAACTTCGCCCCACTGCCAGCCGACAAACCCTCTTCCGCATTGGACGGTACGGTCTGGGTGATCACCGGCACGCTTTCACAACCCCGCGACGAAGTTGCGGAGATCCTCCGCTCGCTGGGAGGCAGGGTGACCGGCAGCGTGAGCAGCAAAACCGACTACCTCCTGGCCGGTGAATCCGCCGGAAGCAAGCTCGACAAAGCCCGCGAACTCGGCGTGAAGGTACTGGATGAAGCGGGGTTTGCGGCGCTCACCCAACCCGCCAAGTCCGCGCCGCCGGAGCAGGGATTGCTGCTCTAACCTGCCCCAATCGTTAGGATTGGCGGATCCCTGCGCTCCCGCGCAGAGCTACGAAGCAGCCTGTAGCCCGCTCCGGGAGGAGCGGGATCGCGCGCATCCGAGGAGATCTATTTCATTCTGGAAGGCCGGGGCCGGATGGATCTCGACGGAGCGTTTGCCGGGGTCGGGTCCTGGCGTATGTTCCTGGTGGCGGGAGGCGGGACGAAATGCTACAACGCATGCCATGCCGGTTTCCAGTTTCCACCGAATGGCCTATCTGTTTGAACGCTTCCCAAGCTTCACCCAGACGTTCTGCTATCGTGAGGTCCGGGAAATGGAGCGTCAGGGGATCGTTCCCGCGATTCTTTCCATCCGGGTGCCCCGGGACGAACCTCCCCAGGATTTTCCCGAGGATTACCGGCAGCGCATCCAGTATTTGCCGGAACCCGACGACCTGGTTGCCGAAATGAAACGGCGGCACTCGGCAAAAAAACTTCCGCGGGCCATGCGCCACGCCCTCATGGAGTGGGAGGGCGCACAGGACAAACACCGCGTCTATGAAGCCGCCTGGGCCGGTCCCGTCCTTCGCCGCGCCGGCGTCCGCCACGCTCATGTCCACTTTGCCGGACTCGCCGCCCGGACGGCTTACTGGATGAAACGCTACTACGGCATCGGATACAGTTTCACCGGACATGCCAACGATATTTTCTGCGACACGGATCTGCCGGTATCCCTGGAGGATCTGGTGGACGAAGCGTCGATGGTGGTGACGGTGAGCGACTTCAGCGCACGCGAACTGCGGGAGCGGTTCCCTTCTGCGGAGGATAAAATTTTCCGTGTGTACAATGGCATCGACACCGCGCTGTGGATGCCGCCCGTCCCACGCCAGGCGGCACCGGATGGCACGGTGCGCGTGGTGTCGGTCGGACGATACATTGAGAAGAAAGGCTTTGCCGATCTCGTGGAAGCCTGCCGCATCCTGAAAACCCGGGGCCGCCGGCTCTCGTGCGACATTGTCGGCGAAGGACCGCTGGAAGAGGATCTCAGGAACCGGATTTCCGTTCTCCAACTTTCAGACAACGTCCGGCTCACGGGCCCAAAATCGCAGTCCGAAATCCTGGCGATGCTCTGCGGGGCCGATCTGTTTGTGCTGCCCTGTGTGAATGAGGCCGGAGGAGGCAAGGACAACCTGCCCACGGTGATCATGGAAGCCATGGCCTGCGGACTCCCCGTGATATCGACCCCCGTGGCCGGGGTGCCGGAACTCGTCCTCAACGGGGGAACAGGCCTGCTGGTTCCGGAACGCTCGCCCTCCGCACTGGCGGACGCCATGGAGAAGGTGTGTGCGGATCCGGCTCGTGCCGCGCGGTTCGGCGCGGAAGGACGCAAACGAGCCGTCGAGGAATTCGCCATCGAAGTCACCACCCGCCAACTCAAGCGCCTGTTCATCCGCCATTGCCGCATTGCCCCGCCATGGCCGGCCGTCCGCCAGGATGGCGCGCTCTTCGCGCCATGGCTCCTGCGGACCCCGATCCGGCGGTTTATTTGAGAAAAAGCGCATCGCTGGAAAACCTTGCCCTCACCCGCCTGCCCCCCGAACAGGCAAAAATGTTGTAATTCCGTTTGAACTGGCTGGTGTAAGTGATTTCGCGCATCAGTCTTTGAACGAGCGGAAGGTCTGCGGGGCGGTCTTGAATCGCCGCGCCGACCTTTCGTCGGTTCATCGCGAAAGTTCATGTATTTGACACGCGGCCCCTCTTGGCGATCTCTCGGTGCGGCGACCCTTGTGCGAAGGACCGAAGGAACGCCAACAGCGTTCCATCGTCGTGCGGATTCGCACCCATCCCAACCGCCGCAGAATCGCAACTCAGGGCTGAACGCCAACGGCCTGGGTCTGGGGTTTGGCCATTTTCAACTGCACCAAAGGCGCAAGCACACCAGCCCAGGCCAACGGCCTGGGTTATGATCCACGAAAATTTGCGGCCTGAAAGGCTGCGACCCGAGAGCCAGCAGCCATGCCTCAATCCCTATCTCAGATGCAGTGATCGCCTACATTCGAAACCAACCCGAGCACCACAAGAAGGTGTCCTTTCAAGACGAATACCGCCGCTTCCTTGATCGCTACCAAATCAATGCCAAATCGTCGTTACGTGTAACAAACCACCGACATCGAAAAATGGCGGCCCCACCCCGGGCCATCCAACGGCCTGCGGGGTGTGGGATAAATTTTTTCGCGGAAATTCCCCGAAGGGGATGCGTCAGCCAACCCAGGGTTGCGAGGCACGAGCTACCCTGGGGAACACGTCCACCATCGACG
>DYRR01000181.1 GCA_020718605.1 Chthoniobacter flavus
AGTCCGCAAACCGCGTCCCGCCAGGGGAGCAGGGAGCAGCCCCATCCGTGGGTGGCGAAGGCTCCGAGGAGCCCGGGGCCGGTTCTTCGGAAGGCGGAGAGCAGGCCGGTGAGGAAGCGCCGGGCGATGGCGAAAAGTTTGCACGGCAACTCATGGGGGATCTTGATGCCGCCCTCTCAGAGGCGGAACAATTGGTGGCGATGGATGGGGAGTATCGTCCGCTGCGGGAGTGGGTCCGGGGAGAGGATGCCCGCTCCGCCTACCGTGCTGTTGTGGGCGATTTCATGCGGCTGGACCCTCCGCTTTCCGGGGTTATCGAACACCTCAGAGCCGAACTCCTTCGCCGCCAGCGTCAGCATATCCTTTCCATCACGGATGTTGAAAAGGCACCACCGGGCTATCGCGGGGCGGTGGCCGACTATTTCGAGAGCATCTCGCGCGACTACACACCCGCTGATGCAAAGCCAAGCCAGGGGGAGGAGAGGTGAAGGCAGCGGTGGAATGGCAGTTTGGCGGCATCCTTGGCGCGCTGCATCCCTTGGCCGCGTGGGGTCTTCTCGCGCTCAGCGCCATTGCGGGGGTTTGGTTGATCATCCGGCTCTATGGCCGCACCCTTCGCAAACTCGATCCCCCGGCCAGAACGACGCTCGTGTTGCTTCGGGCGGGGTTGCTACTGCTTGTGTTTCTATGTCTTGCCAATCCGGTGCGGGTTGAAGCACCCCGCTCCCCCGAGCCGGGGCGCGATGCGCTTGCCGTTCTCGTTGATTACTCGGCCAGCATGAACAGCGCGGATCATCGCGGTCTGACCCGTCTGGGCGATGCCGCCCGCACATGGACCCTGCTCAAGGAGGGCATCGGAGCCGATTTTCCACAAATCTCCCATCACCGCTTTGCGGGGTCGGTTGTTGCGACAGCCGGTTTCGACGACGCCCTGCGGGGCGGGACACCCGGCGGCGAGACCCTCCTTTACTCGTCGCTGCGCGGAATTCTCAGCAGCACACCGGCCGCGGTGGTTGCCCTGACCGACGGTCTCGACACCTCGGAGGAGAACCCGGATGCTCTTGTCCGCGAGGCCCTTCAGCGCCGAGTGCCGCTCTATTTTGTTGTCGGACAGAACCGTTTGCGCCCGGCGGAAACACTCGCGATCCGTGCGCTTAAAGTCCCGCGCCGTGTGCTCCGGCAGTCCGAATTTACAGCCGTCGCGGTGATGCAAGCCGGCACCGCGCAGGCGGGCAGCCTGCCGGTCGAACTCTGGAGCGGGGAAACCAAACTCGCCGAAACAACCCTGCCGCTGAGAACCGGGCTCAACACGCTCGCATGGCCGGTGACCGTGAAGGCCAACGAGCCGGGGATGCTCCCGCTCGAATTTCGCGCCGGCGCTGGATTGATCCGCGAGATCTCCGCCTGCACCGCACAGGTCGTCACCCACACGGAAGTCAACACCCTTTATTATCAAGGAGCATTCCAGTGGGGCTTTCCGTTCCTGGTGGCCGCACTCGAAAGCGACCCGGGATTTCGCGTCACAGCGATTCTCAACCCCTCCCTCCACGTGCAAACGAGCCTTTCCAGCAAGGGGGGAACCATGCCCCGCGACCTCCCCGACACAGCGGAAGCCTTGCAGCCATTCCACATTGTCGTTCTCTCACATGTCTTTGCCGATCAACTATCCTCCCGCCAACAGAATGCCCTTGTCGAATATGCGAGGAACGGAGGCAGCGTGCTTTTCGTCACACAGGACACCGAGGCCGCCAGCCGGTTTGCGGGCACGCCGCTTGAAAAAATGCTGCCGGTGGTTTTTGAACCACCCAAACCGAAGTTCGCCGACGATCTGGCTGAGCGGCAGTTTCAGGACCAGATGGCGGCCATCGGAGGGGCCAGCAGTTCCGCCGACACCCGCTTCGCCAACAGCGCACTTCGGCAACAGCAAGTGCCTCCGCTTCACGCCTTCGCCCAGCCGCAAACTCGGGGAGCCGCATCGCGGCTGTTCCGTCATGGCCCCGAGGCCCCGCGGTTCAGCGACTACGCCGCGGTCCGCCAGGCGAAATCGGGCGCTGAAATTATCGCCGTCCATCCATCGGATCGCGATCCGAGCACCGGCGATCCGCGTGTCTTGATCGCCCGACAGCGCTTTGGGGATGGTTACACCGCCGCGATGACCACCGACCTGCTTTGGCGATGGAAAATGTCCCTCCCAAGCGGAAGCCGCGTCGCTGAGGTTTTCTGGCAGCAGTTCCTACTCTCACTCGCCCAACCCGGGGCGGGGGGTGCGTTGCGCTTTCTCAAGTCCGGTGAATCTGCGGGTGTCGGGCACACCGTTTCGGTTCAACTGGAATCGTTGAATGACACGCCGTTCGCAGTGGAGGCCATCTCGCCTCTCGGAACACGCCAACCGCTCATCCCCAAGCCAGGGGCTTCCGGAGAGGATGAGGGGCCCCGGTCCATAGCCTTCACCCCGGACGTCGAGGGACGTTGGGACATCGTCGCGTCAACCACGGAGGGAGCCGCGGCACGCACCACCATCAATATTTCAAAATCCAACAGAACCCTGGAATCGTCGAATCTCCCTCCCGATATGCAGGGGTTGCGCAGGATTGCAGAGGCCACCGGCGGTGCCATTCTCGACCGGGACAACCCGCTGCCGGACGCCCTCGTCGCTGATCCCCAGGCTCCCACCAAGAACGCCCTGCCCCTCTGGCATTCCCCATGGCTGCTCGCCGCGCTTCTCGGCTTCTACGCCGCGGAATTGATCGTGCGCCGCTTGTGTCGGCTGCTCTGAAATGCTACTTGTTCATCATGGACCGAATAGGCCGCGCCCAATTTCTGAAACTGCTCGCCACCGGCGGTGCCTCTTTTCTCGGTTTGCACTACTCCCTACCGGCGTTCGCCGGGCAGCGCGGCCCGCTGTCCCCGTGGGCAAGACTCCGGTTCACCTGCCGGGGAGGCGACACGGACGATTGGAACGTTCACCCCAACGGCGACCTCCACCTCATCGACGCCGTCCGGGATCAAAGCACCGCCAATGTCGAGAAACGCTGGAATGTTGCGGACGTCGCGCAGCTTGATTCCCTCGTCCCATTCCCCTTCCTTTTCATGCACAGCGAAATGGCGCCTGAACTCAGCGAAACCGACCGCGCCAATCTCCGCGAGTATCTGTTGCGCGGCGGCTTTCTCTTCGCCGAAGACTGCGTGATGGGAAAGCATCGCAGCGATCGAAGCGGCGACGAGTTCTTCCGCCGCATGGCCGAAGTTGATATTCCCAAGATTCTCCCCGAGGCAAAGCTCGAACGCATTCCCAACGACCACCCGGTTTTCCACTGCTACCATGATTTCCAAAACGGCCTTCCCCACATGCAGGGGGTTCGGCATGGTCTCCATGGAATGACCCTCGACGGACGGCTCGTGGCCCTTCTTTCCCCATCCGACATTCACTGCGGTTGGACCAATGGCGACAGGTGGTTTGGGAACGGCAAGAGGTCGCAAGCGCTTAAAATGGGCGTCAACATTTACCTCCACGCCATGAGCCGCGCCGCGGACGCCTGATTTTTTGGCAAAGAACGAAAATTCACCGCACCCGCCCCACACCAACCGCTGCGGGCTTCTGGCTTGCTTGCCAAACGCCGCACGCAGGCCGTTCTCTGTGAGACGGCATCCAACCTCATGCGCCAGCCACTATTATCCTAAAAATCGCAGTTGGGTTCACCATGAAGAATGGAAGAACATGAAGGTCAATA
>DYRR01000182.1 GCA_020718605.1 Chthoniobacter flavus
CAGGTCAGGACTGGAGTCTGACCCTCCAGGCTCTTCGGCAATGATCGGGCTTGGGTCCAAAATGAGAATTGCTGGGGTGTCGCCGGGTCGTTTCTCTTCGAGGATCTCCAATCCAGGAAGGTCGTCGCCGATTTCTCCGGCGGTCACCTCAGCAGCGATGGCGGACTGCTTCTGCTGCGCCAACCTGCTTTCCAGATTTTGCCTCAAATTCCCCTGGGAACTTGGCCAGGAAACTTTGGGTGGGCCATGAGCAGGCTTCGCCGAAAGCGCAGATGGTCTTTCCGGCGATGTTGTCCGCCACATTCAAGAGCGTGCCGGGATCGGCCACCGTGCCGCCGCCGTCCAGCATGCGATCGGTGATTTTTTTCATCCAGAGCGAGCCTTCCCGGCACGGAGTGCATTGGCCGCAGCTCTCGTGCGCGTAGAAGCTGTTGATGTTGTTGAGGGTCCACACCATGTCCCGGCTGTCGTCCATCACAATCACCCCGCCCGAGCCCGCCATGGAGCCCGCCGCAGCGAGCGTGTCGAAGTCCATCGGGATGTCTTCCAGCTTCAGTGATTTTTCCACCGGATTTCCGCCGGCATCCTTGGATTTGATTTTGTAGGTCTCGCCCGCGCGGAGAACCTTGGCGGAGCTGCCGCCGGGAATCACGGCCTTGAGCGTGCGTCCGGGCTTGAGCCCGCCGCAGAGGTCGTGGATGAGTTCTCCCATGGTGATCGAGCCGACTTCCAGTTCGAAATAGCCGGGCCGTTGGACATCCCCGCTCACGCACAGGATGCGTGTGCCCGTGTTGTTGGGTCTGCCGATCTTGGCAAACTCGGCACCCCCCATCCGGACGATATGCTTCACGTTGCAGAGGGTCTCGACGTTGTTCACGATGGTCGGACACTGGTAAAGTCCGATGGCGGCGGGAAAATAGGGGGGTTTGATGCGCGGATAGGCGCGCTTGCCTTCCAGCGATTCGATGAGGCCGGTCTCTTCGCCGCAGATGTAGGCGCCCGCCCCGCGATGGACGAAAATCTCAAGGTCGAACCCGCTGCCCAGGATGTTTTTGCCGAGGAAACCCTTGGAGCGAGCCCCGGCGAGGGCGGTCTCAAGGATGCGGGCACCTTCCGGAAACTCGCCCCGGATGTAGATATACGCCAGCCTGGCGTTCACCGCGTAGCAGGCGATGATCATGCCTTCGAGGATCTGGTGCGGATCCTGATGGATGATGTAGCGGTCCTTGAATGTGCCGGGCTCGGATTCGTCGGCGTTGCAGATGAGATAGACCGGGCGCTTCTCGTCGGGACGGATGAAGCCCCACTTCATGCCGCAGGCAAACCCCGCGCCACCGCGCCCGCGCAATCCCGAGGACTTCACCTCGGCAGTCACGTCGGCGGGCTTCATTCCCAGTGCTTTTCTCAACTCCGCGTATCCGCCGTCGGCCAGATAGCACTCGATCTCCGTGGTCCAATCCGGACGGTCGATGTTCTTGAAAATCATCCGCTTCTCGCGGGGATGCGGTGTTTTGGATGCGGCCATGTTGGGAAAGGAAATGGGTCAGCGGTATTTTGCGAGGATCTCGGAGGCGGACCCGGGCCGGACGCCCTCGTAGAAGTCGTCGTTCACCATGCACACGGGACTGGTGCCACAACTGGCGAGACACTCGACATATTCGATGGAGAAACGTCCGTCGGGGCTTTTCTCGATGCCGGGCCCGTGGCCGTGCGAAGTCTGTGGGGCGGGGACGATGCCCGCGGCCAGCTTGAACTGCTCCAGCAGTTCGGGGGCGCCGGCCATGGCGCAGGAGAGCGTGCGGCAGACGCGAATATGGAATTTGCCGACGGGCGTCTGGCGGAACATCGGGTAAAACGTGACCAACTCCAGCACGTTGATCGGCTCCAGATCAAGCTTGGCGGCGATCCAGCGGATGGTGTCGGCGCCGATGAACCCCGTTTTTTCCTGAAACAAATGCAGGAGGGGCAGGGTGGCGCTGCGTTTGGAGACGGGGTAATGCGAGATCACTTCGTCGATCTGCGCTGCGAAATCCGGGCTGATGTCCATGGGTGAGGGTTGCGTGCTCAGGGTCTGAGTGCGGGCTAGCGGTCGGACTCTCCCATCACGAAATCAAGGCTGCCCAGAACGGCGACCACGTCGGAGATGAGACATCCCGGGAGCAACTTGGGAAGGATGCTGAGGTTTACGAAGGAGGGTGAGCGGATTTTGAGCCGGTAGGGGACACCGCCCCCTTTGCTGCAAATATAGAACCCGAGTTCGCCCTTGGGATTCTCGGCACCGAAATAGACCTCGCCCGCCGGGGCGTTCACCCCCTCGGTGTGCAGGATGAAGTGATGGATGAGTTCCTCCATCTTGGTGAGCACGGTGCGCTTCTCGGGGGCGACATTTTTCTGGTCGGCGACATTGATCGGGCCATCCGGGAGGCGGTCGATCACCTGGCGCAGGATGCGAATGCTCTGCCGCAATTCCTCCACGCGGACAAGATAGCGATCGTAGCAGTCGCCCGCCGAGCCGAGGGGAATGTCGAACTCGTAGTTCTGGTAGTCGAGATAGGGGTGGATCCTGCGGACGTCGTGTTCGATCCCCGAGGCCCGCAGATTTGGTCCGGAGAGACCGTAGGCGATGGCGTCCTCCCGGGAGATCACGCCGATGTCCCGGGTCCGGTCCACAAAGATCCGGTTGCGGGTGATGAGATTTTCCATTTCATCGACTGTTTCCGTGATCTGCGCGAGAAAGGCGTTGAGTCCGTCGAGAAAGCCCGGCGGGAGATCGCGGATCTGGCCGCCGATCCGCGTGTAGGAAGTCGTGAATCGTGCGCCGGTGAGCAATTCAAAGAGGTTGTAGAGCTTCTCCCGCTCCGTGAACGTGTAGAGGAAGACCGTCATGGCGCCCGTGTCCATCGCGAAACAACCCAGCCCAAGCAGATGCGCGGAGATGCGGGCCATCTCGCAGCAGATCACCCGGATGGCCTTGCCGCGGGGCGGCAGTTCCCAGCCCATGAGCTTTTCCACGGCGAGAGCGTACGCGACGTTATTGGCGAGGGGCGCGAGGTAATCCAGCCGGTCTGTGTAAGGAACAAACTGGTTGTACTGCATGTTCTCGGCGATTTTCTCATCGCCCCGGTGCAGGTAGCCAACGTCCGGCACGGCGCGGGTGATCACTTCGCCGTCCAGATCCAGCACCAGCCGCAGCACTCCGTGCGTGGCCGGATGGGATGGTCCCATGTTGAGGGTCATTTTTTCCCCAAGCAACTCCCCGGATTCCTGGAGGGCATCCAATTGTTCCCGGACCCGGGTCGGTGTATCCGGGCTGTGAATTTCCTGAGTGGAGAGCGACATGGGTAAATGAAAGGACGGAAAATAGAAGCCCGTAGGGGGACGGGCAAGGGGTTTTTTTGGAAAATCGAGATCGTTGCCGGGGGAGTCACCCGACATAAGGGAGCATGCCTGATCTGTTGTCGGACTCTTCCAGTCATGTGGTGGCGGGGGAATCTATTTCCGCGCGCCGGATCGCGGTCCATTTTTCGCTTGCACTGCGCCTGTGTGCCTCCGATACTCCGCCCCTGTCTTTAAAAAAGACCCTATCGTCCAGCGGTTAGGACACCGCCCTTTCACGGCGGTAACACGGGTTCGAATCCCGTTAGGGTCGCCAT
>DYRR01000046.1 GCA_020718605.1 Chthoniobacter flavus
CCTGCACCAGAATGCCAGGAGGGCAAGGGCCTTGTCGTAGTCCTCCGGCTCGTAATCGACATCGAAGGCCTTCAAATGCACTTGGATATTAGGGATTCCCGCTTTGACTTTGACATACACGCGATTCCTCGCGGTGTTGTCGTTTTTGGTCTTCCAGTCAGAAAGATTCTCTTGCCCTTGCCGGGCATCCATTCGGGCCGAAGTCAAGGTTCACCTATTCCAAGGCTGCTGATACAGCAGAGCCGTTTCATCTGATTTTTCCGTAATGGGGCGGGCTGCGTGAGGTTGGCAGGAGTTCGAGCGGGGCTTGTGAGGTGGGCGCACCGGGTGCGTGGAGGGGAGCAATCGGCGCCGCCGATGGGAAAGCGGACCGCCTGGAATGAAGAGGACTAAGGAGTTTCAGGTCATGACAACGAATGGGCGATGGCGTTGAAACCGATTCTCCGAGCATATCTCGCACTGACTGTGCCTGAGCATCGCCCATCTGATCCGCGACATCAAGTTCCTCGGCCCGGCTGCTTTCACCAATGTTTCCAAAGCGAGCCGCGATTCGATCCAAAGCAGATAGCCCGTGCGGGCGCGGGCCGAAAGAACTTGCTCCGGGGGCGTGTTGTGTTCTCCTGTGTGGAGGTCCTCCAAGTTTCCCATGAATAGAAATCCCCGCCGCAAGGGTGCGCAAAAGTCCGCCACCCGCCCCAAATCCTCACCTGCTTCCCGGCGTCCGCCGACCCGTCCGGCGCGGGCTTCGGAATTTGAGGAATCTCTCATCCAACTCATGCGGCGTCCGGATTATCGTCCGCTCACCGCGCAGGAACTCGCGGCGGAACTGGTCGTGCCCCCGCAGGGCGTCAAAGCTTTCGCGGCGCGGGTCGTGGCGCTGGAAAAGGAAGGCCGCGTCGCGCGGGTCCGGCAGAACCGCTACATCCTGCCTGCTGAGGCCGATCTGTTCACGGGCCGCATCAGTTTTCATTCCAAAGGCTTCGCGTTCATCGGCAACGAGGGCGAAGGAGAGGACTTGTTCATCGCGCCCGAGGACACCGGCACGGCGATGCACGGCGACCGGGTGGTGGCCCGCATCCAGCGTCCTTCGCGGGGCGGGGATTTCCGCACGGGCACCCCCGGACGCACCCGCGGACGCGTGCTGAGGATTCTCGTGCGCGCCTCGGAGACCATCGTGGGCACCCTGCAGAAGACCCGGCAGTTTCATTATGTCGTGGCGGACGATCCCCGGTTTCCGCACAACGTCTATGTGTCGCCCAAGGGACCGGCGGGCGGACGCGCCCCGTCGCCCGGCGACAAGGTGGTGGTGAAACTCTTCCCCTGGGAATCGCGTCATGTGAATCCCGAAGGCCGCATTGTCGAAGTGCTCGGCAGGGCCGATGCCCCCGGCGTGGACATGCTCTCGGTCGTCCGCAAACATCATCTGCCGGAGGCGTTTGCCCCGGAAGTGCTGGCCGAAACGAAACGGTTTTCCACCGGGGTCGGTCCGGCGGATCTGGACGGGCGTGAGGATTGCCGGGCGGATGCCGTCTTCACGATCGATCCGGAGGATGCCCGCGATTTTGACGATGCGGTGCGGGTGGAGAAGACTCCGCAGGGCTGGCGGTTGTCGGTTCATATCGCCGACGTCTCGCACTATGTGAAGCCGGGCGGCGCTCTCGACCACGAGGCATTCCAGCGCGGCAACAGCACCTACCTTGCCGACCGCGTGATTCCCATGCTGCCCGAGAAACTCAGCAACGGACTGTGCAGTCTCAACCCGCACGTGGATCGGCTCGCGTTCTCCGCATTCCTGGAGTTCGGGCAGGACGGGAAACCCGGGCGGGCCCGGTTCGCGCGCACCGTGATCCGCAGCGCGGCGCGGCTCACCTATCGCGAGGCGTTTGAGATTTTGGAAGGCCGGGCCGATCACGCGCTGGCCGCCGACATCCGCATCGCATGGGATCTGGCGTCCGTGCTCCGCAGGAAACGCTTTTCCGCAGGATCGCTCGATCTGGATTTTCCCGAGATCAAGGTGCGCCTGGACGCCAGGGGCATTCCTGTCGCGATGGAGAAAATCGAGAACGATATCTCCCATCAGCTTGTCGAGGAGTTCATGCTGGCCGCCAATGAATCCGTGGCGCACCTCCTGAAAAACCGCCAGCGTCCCACACTCTACCGCGTGCATGAAGCGCCGGACCCGCGCCGGCTTGCCGACTTCCGCGAATTCGCCTCCGGCCTGGGATTTCCGGCGGGCGACCTGACCAACCGGGGCGAATTGCAGGGCCTCTTGATGCGCACCCGTGGCACACCGGAAGAATATGCCGTAAAAATCAGTCTGCTCAAAAGTCTGCAAAAAGCCCGCTACGATGCGCGTCCTCTGGGGCATTACGGATTGACCAAGGAAAACTACACGCACTTCACAAGTCCGATCCGCCGCTACGCCGATCTCATCGTTCACCGCACCCTGGCCCGCTGGTTGGAGGATGAGGCGGGCGGGGGAGGAAAAAAGAAATCAGGCGCGGCGGCTTCGACCGATCTGCCTTCGATCGCGGTGCATATTTCCGCCACCGAACGCACTTCGCAGGATGCCGAGCGCGAATCGGTCGAGATCAAGAAACTGGAATTTTTCGAGCGGAGCGCCACGGAAGGCACCACGTTCCAAGCCATCGTGGTGGATGTCCGCAACTATGGACTCGCGGTGGAACTGCCCGACATTCTCACCAGCGGTGTCGTGCATGTCTCCGCGCTGGAGGATGATTTTTATGTGTTCGACCCCGCCGCCACGCGATTGCGCGGACGCCGGTTCGGGCGGCTCGTGAGGGTTGGGGACCGCATGACGGTGCGCGTGTCCCGAGTGGATCGATTCAAGCGCGAGATCGATTTTGCGCCAGCCAACGCCGAAACTGACACCCCCCCGCCGCGCTCCACCAAGAAGCCGTCTCCGGTCGGAACCCGCTTGTGAGTGCTCAACCCACGGAAATGCCGGCCATATCAACGAAAGCCATCTCTGTTCTTCTGGACACCGATATCGGTTCCGACATCGATGGCGCAGTTTGCGGTTTTGAAAAGGGCCGCATCGAAGTCGCACTCAAGAACGACCATCACTGCGGGGCCACCCTTGGAATGGAATGGGAACGCATTGCGGCAACGACGGGGCGGCCAATGGCACACTGCTGTCCGCTGGAAAGCGCAGAGTGATGCGTGGCTCTACGGATATTGGTATCACGATTGGGCGGATTCCTACGAAAAGGTCGCTTAGATCGACGCCGGTCGGTGCTACCCCAAGTTGAACATTTTTTTCGCGGTCGTATGATTGATCGTCAATGACTTGTGAGCATAACCCCTCCCGCATCCAACTCAATGAGGATTCCCTCTGCGCTTTTACAATGAACGTCGGCGGGCGATGCTCGATTGCCAGCCCAATGCCGGGCATTGCGCCATCGCGGGATGGGAAAGAAATTTCCGGGTTTCGGTCGTCACACAAAATGTGGATGACCTTCACGAGCGCACGGGTTCTTCCGATGTCCTGCATCTTCACGGGGAACTGCGCAAATCGCGTTCGACCCGGAATCCGGACCCGATGCCCCCCTATTCCGAATCCATCGATGCGAGCGCTTCCCACTCGGCGGTGAGCGGTTCGAGCCGCGCCTGGACGTCGTGCATTTCCCGGTTGAGCCGGGTGGCCGGACCGCCGGGCTCGTAGGTCGCCGGATCTTCCAGGGCGGCGGCGAGTTCCTTCTGCCGCGCTTCGAGCGAATGGATGTGCGTCTCCAGTTCTTCGAGCTTTTTTTTGCGCGCGCGGCGCGCGGCGGCATCCGCTTTTTTGAGGTCGGCCTCGGCGCGCCGCCGCTCCCGGATCTCCGCGATCCCCTGTGTTGGGGGCGGCGATGTGGGTGCGGACGGCGTGGGTGCCGCGCCGCTGGAGGGTTGATGATTTCCCGGCATTTCCCCCTGAGTGAGCCCGGCGCGCGCGGAGACTGCGGGGGATTTGTCCAGGTAATAGTCGTAGCCACCGGCGAAACGGGCGAGACATCCGCTACTCACCCGCACCACACCGGTTGCCACGGCCCGGATGAAATGCACGTCGTGGCTGATGAAAACCAGCGAGCCCTCGAATTGCCGGAGTGCCCCGATCAGGGCGTCGATCGCCGCCACATCAAGGTGCGTGGTGGGTTCGTCCATGAGCAGGAGGTTGGGCGGATCGAGAAGCAGGCGGGCCAGAGCCAACCGGGTTTTTTCCCCGCCACTCAGCACGGAGACCGACTTGAACACGTCGTCCCCCCGGAAAAGGAACGCCCCAAGCACCGACCGCGCGGCCTGATCGGAGACCGGCGCGGGGGTGTCCAACGCGCTTTCCAGCACCGAGTGGCGGGCGTTGAGCATGTCGATGCGGTGCTGGGAGAAATATCCGCACTTCGCATTGTGCCCGGGGTTGCGGACGCCATGGGCGACGGGCAGAACTCCCGCAAGCAGCTTGAGCAGGGTGGATTTGCCCGCGCCGTTGGGGCCGACGAGCACCGTGCGCTCGCCCCGGGTGACCTCGAAATCCAGGTCGCGATAGACTTCGAGATCCCCGTAGGAATGGCTCACGCCTTCGAGGGTCAGGACCCGGTGGCCCGAGCGCTGCGGTTGCGGAAATCGGAAATGCACCGTGGCCTCGGCGTTCTCGGGCGCGTCAATGCGGTCCATGCGGGCGATTTGCTTCAGCTTGCTTTGGGCCTGGGAGGCTTTGCTGGCCTTCGCGCGGAAGCGGTCCGCAAATTTTTGCAGCGTGGCAATTTCCTTCTGCTGGTTCTTGAACGCCGCGAGATGGCGCGCTTCGCGCCCGGCTTTTTCGGCGACGTAGGAATCCCAGTTGCCGCGGTATCGGTGGAGCTTGGAGCCGGAGATTTCCACGATCACCCCCGTGAGGCGGTTGAGAAACTCGCGGTCGTGTGAGATGGTGAGGATCGCGCCGGGATAATCCATCAGATATTGTTGGAACCAGACGAGGGATTCGAGATCGAGATGGTTGGTGGGTTCGTCCAACAGGAGCAGATCGGGCTCGAGAACCAGCAACCGCGCCAGATGCGCCCGCATCACCCATCCGCCGCTCAACTCCCGGGCCGGCCGGTCGAAGTCGGACTGCCGGAAGGCGAGCCCCGAAAGCACGCGCTTGGCTTTGGCCTCCATGCGCCACATGCCGCTTTCATCCAGCAGGCGGGCCGCCTCGTGATGCTCGTGCGAATCCTCTGTGGTGCCGCGCAGCGTGTGACGGGCCGCCGCGATCTCCGGCGAACCCGTGCAGGCGATATCCATCACACTGCCGTCCTCGGGCGGGGCGCTTTCCTGGGGAAGATGTCCCGGGGCCACATTGCGTTCCAGAATCACCCGGCCTTCGTCCGGTTGGGACTCGCCCAGGATGAGCGAGAACAGGGTGGACTTGCCCGCGCCGTTGGCGCCGACGAGGCCGATCCGGTCGCCGCGGTTCACCTGCAGGGACGCCTCATGGAACAACACGCGCCCCGCAAAGCTTTTCGATACCTTGGAAAGAGTTAGCATGCAGGGTATTCCGCCACCACTGTCCGTCTCAGGACACGCTGTCGAAGAGGCTCGGATGCTGGTCTTCGTCCGTGAGCAGATGTCCGGCGCGGTTGCGCCGGCGCTCCATGATGAACTTGTCCAGCTCGGGATCGAATGCCACCGGATGGTTCCCGGTGAAGCAGGCCAGGCAGAAGCTGTTGATGTCCAATCCCGTGGCGCGCACCATGCCGTCCACATCCAGATAGCCGATGCTGTCCGCGCCGAGATAATCGCGGATCTCTTCCATGGTGTATTGGTTGGCGATGAGCTTCGCCGGATCGGGAAAGTCGATGCCGTAATGGCAGGCAAACCGGTGCGGCGGACAGCTCACGCGCATGTGGACTTCCTTTGCGCCGGCCTCGCGCAGGTTCACCACCCGCGCCCGGGCCGTGGTGCCGCGCACGATCGAGTCGTCCACCACCACCACGCGTTTGCCGCGCACCGCATCCTTGATGAGGTTGAGCTTCACCCGCACATTGAAATCGCGGATGAGCTGGGTGGGCTGGAGAAAGGTGCGCCCGATGTAGTGGTTGCGCACAAAGGCATGGTTGTAGGAAATCCCCAGTTCCTCGGCAAACCCGAGCGCCGCGTAGTTGCCGCTGTCGGGCACGGGCACCACCACATCGGCCTCGACCGGATGCAGGCGGGCCAGTTCGCGCCCCATTTCCACACGGGCGCGGTGGACATTCACATTTTCCAGCACGCTGTCGGGCCGCGCGAAATAAACAAACTCGAAAATACAGAACGCGCGTTTTGTTTTTGGAAAGGGGAACTCGGAACGCGGACCGTTTTCATCGATGATGATCACCTCGCCCGGCTCGATCTCCCGCACAAATTCCGCATGAATAAGATCCAGTGCGCAGGTCTCGGAGGAAAGCACCCAGGCGCCCTCGAGTTTGCCCAGGGCGAGCGGACGAAACCCGAAAGGATCGCGCACACCGACAATGCCGCGCTCGTCCATGAGCACCAGGGAGAACGCGCCCTCCACCTGGCGCAGGGCCGAAAGAATGCCGCCCTGATGACTCGGCTGCGCCAGCAGGTGGACGATGATCTCGCTGTCCACCGTGGTCTGGAAAATCGAGCCGCGCTGCTCCAGTTCGTCGCGCAACAGGGAGGCGTTGGTGAGGTTGCCGTTGTGACCGATGGCAAGCTGGCCCCGCGAACAGTTGACCATGAGCGGTTGCGCATTGGCCAGATTGCTGGAACCCGTGGTCGAGTAGCGCACATGCCCGATGGCGCGGTCGCCGGTGAGCTGCTCCAACACGGGGGCCGAAAACACCTGTGAGACCAGACCCATGTCGGCATGGCGTTTGAAGCCCGAGTCCGGGCCGTTGGCCGTGACGATGCCCGCACTTTCCTGTCCGCGATGCTGGAGCGCGAACAATCCGTAATAGGTGAGCAGCGCGGCGTTGGGGTGGCCATAGACCGCAAATACTCCGCATTCGTCTCTGGGCCGGTCGGAGGTGGAGGTCATTGGGTGTTGGTTTCCTCCATGAGACGGGAGATGGCACCATACCATGCTTCGCGCAGCCCGGCAAGCGGCCAGGTCCAGGCGCGTCCCGCGAGACGGATGCGGAAATCGGAGCCGCCGGTGGTTCCCATCCGAAGGAAACTTTGTCCGGCGGAGGTCAGCGCGGTCTCCACCGCCGCCGCCCGATCCGCCGCCACCGAAATCACGGCCCGCGATTGGGTTTCGTTGAAGAGAATGTCGTCCGCGCGACCCGCAATATTGCCCAAGTCGATGTCGGCACCCCATGGGGCTTCCCCGGAGATGCAGCACTCCGCCAGAGCCAGCGCCAGTCCGCCCTCGGAACAATCGTGGGCACTGCGGATCAATCCCGCGCGGATCAGACCGCGCAGGGTGTCGTGCAGCCGCTTTTCTGTCGCAAAATCGAGCCGGGGCGGCAGCCCTTCCTTGCGCCCGTGCAGTGCCTTGAGGTAATGCGAAGCGTCCAGACCCGAGCCGGGATCGCCCAGCAGATACACGGCGTCGCCCGCGCCTTTGAAATACTGGGTGGTGATGTGACTCTCCTCGCGGATGATGCCGACCATGCCCACGGTGGGTGTCGGATCGATGGCGCCCGCCGGACTTTCGTTGTAAAGACTCACGTTGCCGCCGGTCACCGGTGTGTCGAAGAAACGGCAGGCCTCCGCCAACCCTTCCACCGCCTCGCGGAGCTGGCCGAAATTCTCCGGTTTGTGGGGATTGCCAAAGTTGAGATTGTCTGTCACCGCGATGGGTTCCGCACCCGAGCAGGCCAGGTTTCGGGCCGCCTCGGCCACGGCGATGCGGGCGCCCTCGCGCGGATCGAGCTTGCAATAGAGCGCGTTGCAATCGGAGGTGGCGGCGAGGAATTTTCCGGCCTCCCTCACCAGAAACACTGCGGCATCCGAGCCCGGACGCACCACGCTGCCCAGCCGCACCATGTGGTCGTATTGGCGGTACACCCAATTTTTCGAGGCCAGCGAGGGATGCCGGAGCAATGCGGGCAGTGCCACGCCCGGATCGATCTCCGCGACCGTTGCCGGATCCAGCGGAGCAGGCGGCACAAAGGGCGCGGCTTCCCGGTGATAGATGGGCGCGTCATCGGCGAGCTTGGCCGCCGGAATCTCGGCGACCGTCACCCCGTGGTCGTTCACGCGCATCATCCCGTCGTCCTTCACCACGCCGACTTCCGCATAGGGCAGATCCCATTTCTCAAAAATCCGGCGCACCACATCCTCGCGGCCCTTTTTCACGATGATCAGCATCCGTTCCTGGGACTCGCTGAGCATCGTCTCATAGGGGGTCATGGCCTGCTCGCGCCGGGGGACCAGGGCGAGGTCGATCTCGACGCCCGTGCCGCCGCGGCTGGCCGTCTCGCAGGTGGAGCAGGTGAGCCCCGCCGCGCCCATATCTTGGATGCCGGCCACCGCGTCCGTGGCGAGCAGTTCCAAGCAGGCCTCGAGCAGCAGTTTTTCCTTGAACGGATCGCCCACCTGCACTGCGGGGCGATCCTCCTTGGATTCCTCGGTGAGTTCGCGGGAGGCGAACGCCGCGCCCGCGAGTCCGTCCCGCCCGGTCTCGGCCCCCACGTAAAACACCGGGTTGCCGACGCCCTCTGCGGCGCCCCGGGCGATCTGTTCATGCCGGAGCACGCCCAGGCAGAAGACATTCACCAGCGGGTTGCCCTCGTAGCTCTCGTCAAAATAAATCTCCCCGCCGATCGTGGGGATGCCGATGCAGTTGCCGTAGTGCGCGATGCCGGCCACGACACCCGCGAACAAACGCCGGTTATTTTTCACCGAGGCCCCGTCGCCGTGGATGGGGCCGAACCGCAGCGAATTGAGATTGAACACCGGCCGCGCGCCCATGGTGAAGATGTCGCGGATGATCCCGCCCACCCCGGTCGCCGCGCCCTGGAAAGGCTCGACCGCGCTGGGGTGGTTGTGGCTCTCCATCTTGAACGCCACCGCCCAGCCGTCGCCGATGTCGATGACGCCCGCGTTTTCCTCGCCGGCTTTCACCAGCACACCCGGGCCGGTCGTGGGGAATTTTCGCAGCTCGGGTTTGCTGTTTTTATACGAACAATGCTCGCTCCACATCACCGAGAAAATCCCCAGCTCGGTGAAGTTGGGGTCGCGTCCGAGAATCTCCCGGATGCGGCTGTATTCCCCGGGGGTGATCCCGTGGCGGGCGATGGCTTCCGGGGTGATGGCGGGATCGGCGGACATGGCGGATGGAGAAGAAATCAGGCGGCGTGAATACCCGGGTTCGGGAGGGATTCCAGCAGGGAACGGAGCAGGAACCGTCCGTCCGTCCCTCCCAGCACCGGCTCACAGGCGCGCTCGGGATGGGGCATGAGGCCGAAGACATTGCGTTCGCGGTTGCACACGCCGGCGATGGAACGCCTGCTGCCGTTCGGGTTCGCGCCGTCGGTCAACGACCCGTCCGGCGCACAGTATCGGACAAGCACCTGGTCGTTGGCCTCGATCTCATCCAGGGTGGCGTCGTCGGCAAAATAACAACCCTCTCCGTGGGCAATCGGGATTTTCAGAACCTGCCCCGGGGTGCAGGCCCGGGTGAAAGGCGTGGCGGCGGTCTCGACGCGCAGATGGACGTCCTGACAGAGGAAATGCAGCGAACGGTTGCGGACGAGAGCTCCCGGAAGCAGGCGGGCCTCGCAAAGAATCTGGAATCCGTTGCAGATTCCCAGCACCAGACGCCCCTCGTTGGCGGCGCGCACCACAGCCCGCATCACCGGGGAGAACCGCGCGATCGCCCCGCAGCGCAGGTAATCACCATAGGAAAATCCGCCCGGCACCACGATGAGATCGAACCCGTCGAGGGATTCCTCCTTGTGCCAGACATAGTGGACGTCCGCGCCGAGAAAATCCAGGGCGAGATGACAATCCTGATCGCAGTTGGATCCGGGAAAACGAAGAACGGCGGCGCGCATGAGGTGGCGTCAGGGTTCCAGCTCGAGGCGGTAATCTTCGATCACCGGATTGGAAAGCAGATCGCGGCAGGCTTCGTGGAGTTTCCCCTCGATCTCCGGACCGGATGCGCCGAGGTCGATCTCCATGATCTTTCCGACCCGCACCAGGCCGGTATTTTCCAAACCAAGGTGGTGCATCGCATCGCGGACCGCCACTCCCTGCGGGTCCAGAACGCTTTGCTTGGGCATGACGGTCACTATTGCTCTCATGAGGGCGGTATCATTCGTTGCTGATCCTCCGTGGAACAAGAATATTTTTCCGATCATTTCCCAAGGACCGCTTTTCCCATCGTTCGTTTGAAAATAGGCAAAGATTTCTCTTGCGCGGGGCATTGAACGCGTCCACGTTGCGCCCGGTTTCAGACGGGCTCCGCGCCCTTCCCGACTTTGTGGGGTTCTTCCTCCTCTGGTCGCGTCCCCTTTTGCGCATCTTTCGATGAGAGATCGTTCCAAGGTCACTCACATCATCGAAACAATGTCCGTTACCAACGACGGACCGCGCAACTTCTCCCGGGGACAACCGCCCCGGCTGTTGTGCCCAATGGAAGCATGCCGCCCCGCAAAGGCGGTCAGGCTTCCCGCACATCCCATGAACCAAAGCACCACACTGTTTGACACATTTTCTCTTTCCTCGCCGCTTCTGCGCGCCCTGGCCGAGAAGGAATACACCCACGCCTCCCCGATCCAGGAGCAGGCCATCCCGCATCTGCTGGAAGGCCGCGACCTCGTCGGGTGCGCCCAGACCGGCACGGGCAAAACGGCGGCGTTCGCGCTGCCGATCCTGCACCGGCTGAGCGCTTCCCCCACACGTCCGCATCCTCGCAGCCCGCGTGCGCTCATCCTGTCGCCCACCCGCGAGCTGGCCGGGCAGATCGCCGAGAGTTTTGCCGCCTATGGCAAACACGTGAACCTCACCCACGCCGTCATCTATGGCGGCGTCGGACAGGACCGGCAGGTCCGCGCCCTGGCGCGCGGCATCGACATTCTCGTCGCCACTCCCGGACGTTTGCTGGATCTCATCGGCCAGGGTCATGTCCGCCTCGACCGGGTGGAAATCTTCGTGCTGGATGAGGCCGACCGCATGCTGGACATGGGGTTTGCGCCGGACATGAAACGCATCGCCGCGCTGCTGCCCGCCCGCAGGCAGTCCCTGCTCTTTTCCGCCACCATGCCCGACCCCATCCGGGCGCTGGCCCAGACGCTTCTGGACAACCCGGTGAATGTGAACGTGGCGCCCGCCTCGACCACGGCGGACCGGATCGAACAGCGCGTCTGCCACGTTGCCCGCGCGGACAAACTCCGGCTCCTCCTTCATCTTGCGGGGCAGACCGGGGACGGTCTTGTGCTGGTCTTCACCCGCACCAAGCACGGCGCCAACAAGCTCGCCGACAACCTCGGACGCAGCGGCATCCGCGCCGAGGCCATTCACGGCAACAAATCCCAGAGCGCCCGTCAGCGTGCGCTGGACAACTTCCGCGAAGGCAGATCCCGCGTGCTGGTTGCCACCGACGTGGCGGCGCGCGGCATCGACGTGAAGGGCATCGCTCTCGTGGTGAACTTCGATATTCCCAACGAACCGGAATCCTACATCCATCGGATCGGCCGCACAGCCCGGGCCGGCGCGGAGGGCATCGCCGTTTCCTTCTGCGACCAATCGGAGCGCGCCTTCCTGCGCGACATCCAGCGGCTCATCAAGACCAACATTCCCGTGGATCACACCAACCCGTTCCCGCTCGCGGCATCCGTCGCCGACGAACCGAGTCCCGCCCAGGGCAAACGCGGCGCCCCGGCGCAGCGTCCGGGCAACGGGTCCCGTTTCGGACGCAACCGCTACAACGGACGTCGGCGGTGACCTCTCCGGGATCCGGTCCGGCCCCCGCCCTGCGCGCCATTCCACGGAACTTGTAGAGAGCCGGTCGTTCGCAAGCGCTTAATTCTGATTTGTTAAATATCCATAAGCGCAGCGAGCAACCGGCGGGATTTGCGGGAAGGCCATGCACTCACACCGTCACGAGGAAGGTTTTTTCAAGGGCCGGCACAGATTCCCCCGCTTCTATGCGATCTGCGAGAATTCGGAGGGGTTCCGAATTCCAGCCGACACCCGAATCATTGCCAGCCTCTGGAGTATAAACAGAAATGGTGGGATTTTTCGGCGGACGATCCCGCTCCTCCCGGAGCGGGCCACAGGGTGCTTCGTAGCCCTGCGCGGGAGCGCGGGGATCTTCCAATCCTAAATCCGGCAATGAATTTTAACCACGGAGAACACAAAGAGAGGCGGATACACGAACTGCTCCCTTGTTCGGTCCAACCGTACACTGGCAAGAAAGTATTCTCCCTCAAAGTTGTGCGTGGTAAGGTGGGATGTGCCGACAGTTCTGCGCATCGGGCCATACGATCTGCGCGAGGTCGAACGCCTCATTTTCGATAACCACACCATACTGAAACAAGCATACTATGACCGCCATACTCGCTGATTCGCCGATTTCCTTGGAGCCAACCGCTGTGCGGGCTTGGACCCAAGGAAGAACCATATACATCGAACGAGCCGCTGACCTCCCCGGGGCCGGAGCTTTACATTGAGGGCATGCCGGGCCTATGTTCACGCACAGATGAGCAAGGATATCTTTCAAGTGAGCGTGCGCGCGGTGATTCCCACCAACGGTGCCAGTGCGGTGTTTCTCACCGATGGGGACAAGAGCATCGTGATTCACATGGACCCCAGCGTGGGGGTGGCGATCTCGATGTTCATGCGGGGCATCCCCAAGGAGCGCCCGCTCACCCACGATCTCATCGGCCTCATCCTCACCGCCTTCGGTGCCCGCGTGGACCGGGTCGTCATCAACGACATCAAAAGCAGCACCTTTTACGCGCGCCTCATCCTGAGCGCGGAGAATGAGCTGCACCAGCGCAAGATCATGGAAATCGATGCGCGCCCTAGTGATTGCATCGCACTGGCCACGGCGCATCAGTCCCCCATTTACATCACCCGCGAAGTCTGGGATGAAGCGGAGGACATGTCCGAGGCCCTGCGTCAGATGGAGGAGTCCGCCGGGGAGGAGCCCGGCGAAGATTGACCGTTTCCCGCTTGGCTCGGATCGCTGATCCGGCTTACTCTTTTCCCATGCAATCCTTGGTCCTTACCCTTATCGGCCCCGACAGACCGGGTCTCGTCGAATCCGTCGCCAGTCTTGTCGCCTCCCACGGAGGCAACTGGTTGGAAAGCCGCATGAGCCATCTTGCGGGTCAGTTTGCGGGAGTGCTGCGGATCGAGGTTCCCGCGGACAAAACCGCCCAACTCGAGGCCGCACTGGACACACTGTCCGCCCGGGGACTCAAAGTGACCGTCGCGCGGGGTGACTCTCCGGCCACATCGGAAATGGCGGCGGGGCTCGTCGAGATTCTGGGTCAGGATCGTCCGGGTATCGTGCGGGACATCTCCCGCGCCCTGGCGGCCCACGGAGTCAATGTGGAGGAAATCACGACCCAACGCCGGAGTGCGCCCATGTCGGGCGAAATGCTTTTCGAAGCGTCCATCCGGGTCTCCATGCCCGTCGGCCTCGATGCTGTGGCGTTGCGGGCCGATCTGGAAAAAATCGCCGCCAGCCTGATGGTCGAACTCAGGTTCGGTTAGCACCGGCCTCAGGAATGCCGCCAGGGCGGCACTTTGCCGGGGCCGAGCGCGGCCTGCACCATCATCATTTCGCCGACGTTTTCGGGCGTGAACAGTCCGATCAGCCGCCCCGAGGCGTCCAGCACGGGCAGGGCCGGGCATCCGCATTCCTGCATGGTCCGGAAGGCCTCCTCGAAGTTCGAGGAAACGCGCACCGAGGGAATGTCGCGGCGCATCACTTCCGAAACCAGCGTCCCGCCGCCCCGTTCCTTGAGAGCCCGGATCATGTCGTGCCGCGTGAGAATGCCGAGCACCTCACCCCCGGCATCCACGATGGGAAACTCATGCTGGGACGTGGCCAGCAAGGCCTCGATCGCCGAGTCGATGTTCGCATTTTCCGGCAGTGTGCGAAAGGAGGTGACCATCGCGCTGGAGACGGGCAGGCCGGCGGACACGTCTTTCATCCGGGCCAGCGCGGATTCCTGGGACGCGCCGAAATAGACAAACACGGCAATGACAATGAGCATGGGATTGTAAAACAACCCGAGAAATCCGAACACGAACGCCATGCCCTGCCCCACCGTCGCCGCGATTTGCGTGGCGCGGGCGTGGTTCATCCGGGTCGCCAGCACCGCCCGCAACACGCGCCCGCCGTCCATCGGGAACGCCGGGATCATGTTGAATACGACCAGCATCACATTGACCGAAAAAAGTTTCATCACCATGTCCACCTCCGGTGCCTCCAGCCGCGTCATGGACGCGAAATCCCCGCGTCCGCCCATCACCAGGAGCAGGCCCATGGCGATCACGACATTCACGGCGGGTCCGGCCAGCGCCACAAGGAGCTCCTGGACAGGCTTGTCGGGCATCCGCTCCAGGCGGGCCACGCCGCCGATGGGCAGCAGGGTGATGTCCGGCGTGCGGATCCCGTAGGCGCGCGCCGCCAGCGCGTGTCCAAATTCATGGAGCAGCACGCAGGCGAACAGGAGCAGAATAAAAGTGACCCCGCCCAGCGCGGCGGACACCCCTCCTTCGTTGTAATAGGCGAGTCCAAAAAAGCCCAGCAACAGCAGGAACGTGACGTGGACCCGGACATCAATGCCCAGAACACGTCCGACCTTGAAGGACCACCTCACAGCGGGATCAGGCGATCTTGGCGAGCAGATCCTTTTTGCTCGTCATGCCCACGATCTGCGAGGTGACCTGGCCACCCTTGAAGACCAGCAGGGTGGGAATGGCGCGGATGCCATATTGTGCGGACAATGCCGGATTATCGTCCACATTCACCTTGCCGATCTTGAAAGTGCCCACGTTTTCGTCGGCGATCTCGTCCAGCATCGGGGCGATCATCTTGCAGGGCCCGCACCATTCCGCCCAGAAATCCACGAGCACAGGCGTGGTGGAGGAGAGGACTTCCTGGGAAAAGTTTGCGTCGGTGATCGTGGTGATATTCGGGCTGGACATAACGGGCGTTGGGTTGGTGTTGGGTTGTGGTTCTTCGGAATTCGAACTGGAAAACCGGTCCGCAATCTGCGTCGGCTTTCGGCCTTCGTCAACCGCAGAAATCAGACATGCGGCCGTGCCCGCTGTTTTCGGACAAAATCGCGGGTGAAATCATTATTCGCTGGCAACTAATGGGCATACGCCAATATCCTGCGGGCCTGTCGTTTATGAAAACTTCCCTGGAATGCATCCCGTGCTTTGTGAGACAGGCGGCCGAGGCCGTCGCTCTATGCACGGCGGAACCCGCGCTGCGTGAAACCATGCTGCGGGAAATCCTTCGCGCACTGGCGGATGCGGATTGGTCGGACAGCCCGCCGACCATCGCCCGGAAACTGCACCGCATCATCCGCCGGGAGACCGGCGATCCGGATCCCTACCGGACCCTCAAGGACCGCATGAACCGGCTGGCACTGGACGCATTGCCGCTCTGCATGGACCTCATTGCGCGGTCCCCGGACCCGCGCGAGGCGGTCGTGCGCGCCGCCATTGTCGGCAATCTGTTGGATGCCGGGGCGAAAGTCCAGGCGGTGCCCGAGGACATCCCGGTGCTGCTCGCCGGGTTCGGGGACAGGCCCCTCGCCGGCGATCCTCTCGAAATCTTTCGCGAGGCGGAGAAAGCCCGGCGCATCCTCTATCTCGCCGACAATGCCGGAGAGATTGTCTTCGACCGCCTGCTTCTCAACGCCCTGCCGGTCGGGAAAATCACGCTGGCCGTGAGGGGATCTCCGGTCCTCAACGATGCGCTTCGTGCCGATGCGGGGCTGGCGGGAATCACGGATCTCGTCCCGGTAATCGACAACGGTTCGGATGCGCCGGGCACTGTGCTTGATGACTGTTCGGAGGAATTTCTCGGCCACTTCCGCAGCGCGGATCTCATTATTTCCAAAGGCCAGGGCAACTACGAGACGCTCTCCGGTGTCCATGCCCCGGTCTTTTTTCTCTTCACCGTCAAATGCCCGATTGTGGCCGCACAAATCGGTGAGCCCACAGGCACCATGGTGGCAAAAAAATCCGCGACATGGACGGACCGG
>DYRR01000183.1 GCA_020718605.1 Chthoniobacter flavus
TTGGATGTCACGGACATTCACCTGCCACCGTCGGCGGCTGCGAAGCATCCCCAAAACGCCGGACTTGTGAAATATCGATGCGCCCTGTATTTTTCGATCTCATGCTTCCGTTGTTGAGCCATAAGACCCACATTGCCGCAGCATTGTCCATTCCCGGTCCGGTGCTGTGGGGTGCGGTCGTCGTGCTGGCGCTGCTCGGGTTTGTGATGGCGATCCGGTGCGAAGGATTCGTGCGCGATCTGGGGCGGTTGTTGGGCCATTGCCTCTATCGGGTGAAAGTCCACGGACTCGAAAACCTGCCGTCCGGCGGATGCCTGTTGCTGCCCAATCACGTGACCTGGGTGGACGCCATCATCCTGCAACTCGCCTGTCCGCGCCCGATCCGGTTTGTGATCTTTGAGGAGATCTACCATCAGCCGCTCCTGCATCCGATCTTCCGTGCAGTAAAGGCCATTCCCATCGCGCCATCCAAAGCCAAGGAGGGCATCCGCGCCGCCGCCGCGCACATCGCCGCCGGGGAAATCGTTTGCGTGTTTCCCGAGGGCGAACTGAGCCGGACGGGAACGCTCTTGAAACTCAAAAAGGGCTTTGAAATTATCGCCCGCGAAGCGGAGGCACTTGTGGTGCCCGTGTGGCTGGATGAACTCTGGGGGTCGGTGTTTTCCTTCGAGCGCGGACGGTTTTTCACGAAATGGCCCCGGAAAATTCCCTACCCGGTAAGTGTGGCGTTCGGAGCGCCTGTTCCGGCGGCAGAAGCTTCCGTGGAGCGGATCCGGGAGCGCCTGCTGGATCTTGGGGAATTCTGCTACCAGCAGCGGCCCTTTCTCCGGGGGCATCTGGCGCGGGCCTGCGTGCGCGGACTGCGGCGCAACCAGTTTCACACCGCCATTATCGATGGCATGGACGACTCCACGCTCTCGCGAGGCATGGTGCTCGCGGTCGGCATCACTCTCGCGGGCTGGCTGCGAAAAGAAGTGCCCGACCGGCGCGTGGCCGTGGTGCTCCCTCCGGGCAAAGGCGCTGTGCTGGCCAACCTCGGCGTGCTGCTTGCCGGCAAGATTCCCGTGAATCTGAATTTCACCGCCGGACGCGCCGCCCTGGAAACCGCCATCACTCGGGGCGATCTCAACGAGGCGATCACGGCGAAGGCCGTGCAGAGCCGGCTCGGGGATTTCCCATGGCCGCGCGAGGTTCATTATCTGGAAAAAATCCTGCCGCCGCTCAAAAAGAAGATCTTACTGTGGCGGCTCTTTTCAGGACTCGCGCCCGCATGGCTGCTCTCGTCCCTTCTGCGTCTGCCCCGCGAAGGGGACCGCGACGAAGCCGTCCTTCTGTTCACCAGCGGCAGTTCGGGCGAGCCAAAGGGCGTCGTCCTGAGCCACCGCAATATCCTGGGCAACGTGTCGCAATTTGGCGCGATGCTCAATCTCACACACAGGGACGCCATCCTCGCGTCGCTCCCGTTTTTTCACAGCTTCGGATGCACTGTCACCCTGTGGTATCCGCTCATTGAGGGCACGCGGCTGGTGAGTTATCCGAGCCCGCTCGATGCGGTCAAGAACGCGGAACTCATCGCCAAACACCGCGTCACCATGCTGCTCGCCACGCCCACGTTTCTGCGGGCCTATCTCCGCAAGGCCACCCGCGAACAACTGGTCAGTCTCAACCTCGTGGTGACCGGTGCCGAAAAACTGCCCAAGGATGTGGCGAACGCCTTTGCGGAAAAGTTCGGGCATACCGTGATGGAAGGCTATGGCCTCACGGAAACCTCGCCCGTGGCGAGCGTGAATCTGCCACCACCACCCTCCCGGCCCGGCATGAGCGTGCAGCCCAGTGCGCGCTTTGGTTCCGTGGGCAGGATCGCCCCCGGCATGGCCGCCCGAATCCGGGATCCGGAGACCGGAGAATCCCTCGGTCTCCACGCCACCGGCATGTTGTGGTTGCGCGGCCCCAATATTTTCGAAGGTTATCTGCACGACAGGGAAAAGACCGCCGAAGTGATCCAGGACGGCTGGTTCAAAACCGGCGATCTGGGCCGGTTTGATGAGGATGGCTTTTTGTTCATTGAGGGACGGCTCTCCCGCTTTTCCAAGATTGCTGGAGAGATGGTGCCACACGAAACCATCGAATCCAAAATCAACACCCTGCTTGCCGAGTCCGGCAATTCGGAGCGTCTGGCCGCCGTCGTGGGAGTGCCGGACGAAAGCAAGGGGGAAGCCCTGGTGCTGCTCACGACCACCGACATCGATGCGGCCACTCTGCGATCGAAACTGCAGGAGGCCGGATTCACCAATCTCTTTATTCCAAAGATCATTTTCAAAATCCCCGCAATTCCCCTGCTCGGCTCCGGAAAACTCGATGTGAAATCGTGCCGGGACATCGCGCTGCGCGAGCGCGGCGGGAGATCGGACGGAAGTGAAGCTTGAACACTCCCCCCACTCTGCTAGCGTCCCCCGGTGCGTCGATTATTGATCATTCTTTGGACCGCCGGATTTCTGCTTCCGGAAATGATTGCCCTGCAATCTTCTTTGCGGGCGGCTGGAATCGCCACACCGGCCCTCATCTTCCCTTTTCCGGCGCAAATTTCGGCCGAAGAACGACGGAAACGCGAGTTATTCCTGCAAGCCAGGGAACGCATGGTGGTCCGCCCGTCCCCCTCCCCCGAGCCGGCCACCACCCCATCCGCGACTCCGCGCCCGACCCCTGCGGCCACGCCGACTCCGAGCCCGACCGCCACCCCGCGAACCTCCCCTGCGTCCACACCGACACCCAGGACCACACCGACTCCAACGCCCCGGAGCACGTCCAAACCCAGCCCGACACCCAAAGCCACCCCCACTCCGTCCGCTACGGCCCGGAAGCCCACCCCGGCCCCGCCCACCCCCTCTCCGACTCCCTCGCCTTCCGCCCGGCCAGGCAAAGAAAAACCTGTGCCCAGTGCTCCCGTGGTGGTGCAAAAATCGGGGCTCCTTGAAGAGCGCGGATTGGAGCCCGCTCCCGCACAAACAGGCGGCACCTTCTTCGGACCGCGCTATCGTTATCTCACGCGGATGGTCCGGAAGGAGATTGACGGTGCCCAAGTCGCGCGCGGCCGTTGGAAATACATCATCGTTCACAACAGCGGAACCCGGCAGGGCAACGCCAAGGCGTTCGATTACTATCACAAGAACGTGCGGAAAATGCCGAACGGACTGGCCTACCATTTCGTCATCGGCAACGGCAGTTCCTCGGGCAACGGGGAGATTGAAATCGGCAACCGCTGGCGGCGGCAAATCAATGGCGGCCATGTTGCCAGCGATTATCTCAACAACATCGCCCTTGGCATCTGTCTGGTGGGCGACTTCAATCGGGACACTCCCAGCCAGGCGCAGATCGATGCCCTCTCCGAGCTGATCGAATATCTGCGCCGCCGCGTGGGCCGCATCCAGGGCCGCAAGGCCATCGTAAAAGCGCACAAACACATCAATCCAAAACCCACCGACTGCCCCGGGGACCGCTTCCCCTACCTCTGGCTCAAACGCAAGTTTGAATAAGGAGCCGGCACAAATAAAGGTTTCAACCTGGCTTGTTCTTTTGGCCTCTGGCGGCGTTGCTTCTCAGTCACAGAGGCTTGGGCTATGCTCCTTC
>DYRR01000184.1 GCA_020718605.1 Chthoniobacter flavus
CCTATCCTGATTTTATCGGCCTTTCAGCCCCTTCGCAGGGGAAGTCAGGCTAGGCTTGACAAGCGAGGCAGTGGCTTCCTCGGGGAGCGGATCGAGCGCCGGAAGATCGTTGCCCGCAAACACATTGTCGCCCGAGAACGCGAGTGGCATCGATTCAAGAAATGCATGACGGACCTTCGTGGCATTGGGCAATTCGATCCATGCGAAGGTATTCCCCTCGGCGTCCATCACATGAATCGGTCCGCCCGGCTCACCCCATGCGGGCATGGGCAGGTGAAGAACCGCCCGCCCCTTTGTGTTGGTGATGGCTTCGGCTGAGTTGGCCCCGGATACGGCCCGCACGTTTTGGGCGGGAGCGGTTTGCGCGATCACGCGGATTCGGCTCATGTTTTCGTAGGAGGCGGTTGCCGTTCCGACGGGGCGGGCCGAACCCGGTCCCGCAAGGCGCAGGGCTTGGCCCATCCCCGGTGCGGTATTCCAGCGGAGTTGCGTGAGGCGTTTCGAGGCATCGGCATCGTTCGCATGAATTTGCACTCCGAAAGCCAGGCCCTCGCGCGGAGCGGTTGCGAATTGGCTCCACGGAATGCCCACTTCATAGAAGGTGCGATCTCCCTGATGTGTCGCTGCGAACTCGCACTCTGGCGGAGA
The DNA here is from genome assembly GCA_020718605.1 of Chthoniobacter flavus. Lineage (GTDB taxonomy): Bacteria > Verrucomicrobiota > Verrucomicrobiia > Chthoniobacterales > CAKUMP01 > DYRR01. The sequence continues at coordinate 649 of DYRR01000184.1, forward strand.
AGAAACCTTCAGATCCGGCAGGCGGTTGTCATAAAGGTAACACCGCGCTTTTGGATGGCGTGGGTCGCGGCCAGAGGCGATGATCGGTTGGAGAACGCTGCGCGCTTCGGCGGCGGGAGCGCCATTGAAATGGTTCGGACTCACGAAAATCTCAATCCCGCTGGCCTGATAAATCGCTCCCGGATTGTCCGCTTCGATTCCGAAGCCGCCGGAGGTTTTCACCAAAATGTAAAGGCCCGCATCATCCCATGCGAGCCGGGCGGACGCGGCAAAACTGCCCGCCGGCGAATCGTTCTCCGGATCGAGAAGATCACCTGTCTCAAGGCCGAAGTGGCCCCAGTCCCCGGCCCTCCCATCGACCACGATGGCGGATTGGACCCTGGGAACATCGAAGACAGGCGGGGCTGGTCTTTCTGCCGCAGCCATCACCGGGGCTCCGCTGAGCGAAACGAGCCTGCCCAGCCAAAAGAAAAGAAATGTGCAGGAGACTGCATTTCGTGGACTTAATGGAAAACGAATCACGGTCGTTTGAGATATGAAAGCTGGGTTGCTGAGGGTGAACTGAAGGACGGTTGCCAAAAGAGGCCCGGTTCATCGTTGCAAACGATCATGGAGGACATGGTCAATATCAAGTTCGTGGTTCGTTGGATCCGTCCGATCTGTCCGATCTCCTTTCGGCTTCATCCGCGGCGGAAAGCGGCGGGGGTGGTGCCGGTTTCCTTCTGGAAAATGCGGGAAAAGTAGTGGCGGTTCGCGAAGCCTGTGGCCTCGGCCACGTGCTCGATCGAGTCGCGGGTAAAACGGAGTCTGCGGCAAGCCTCGCGGATGCGGCGGCGCGTAAGCCATGCGGTGGGGGATTCGGCGGCGTGTTGTGCAAACCAGCGCTGAAACGTGCGCGGGCTGGCACCGAGCCAGCGGGCCATCTCTGCGAGTGCCGGCGGGGCGGTCATGCGGTCATCAACCCATGCGCAGAAGCGGGACCACCCGGGGTCAAGGGGCTCGGGGTTCAGAAAATGAGCGGCGGACAAAACGGGGATCAACAGGCCAAGGCAGAGGGGTGCAAGTCGGGCGGGGGGCTGTGCGCATTCGATTGCGCAAGCAAGAGCAGTCCAGTCGCTACCCGCGGGAACCTCCACAACCGATGGGACCGGGCGGTTTAGTGGAAGGGGGATTGAGAAGTGAATCCAGAGGTGGCGCACTCCGGCCTTCGGCAGGCAATCGTATCGGGTTTCCTGTGGGAGCACAATGACCGTCCCCGGACGCAGGGCCACCCGCCGCCCGCTGATGCGAACCGCAGCTCCAGGGTCGAGGTTGGCGTAGGCCCGCCAGAAGGGGCTGCACACGCGGCGGTAATCCCACTCTCTGCCGAGGGTCATGAACCCACACTCGTGGATCACCGGCGCCGCTGGCTGGAAACCATCCAAACCAATACCGGTGCCAGTGTGGGGATCGTAAAAGCGAGCGGCAGGAAGAGACACGGAATTGGCGCGATAAGACACAAGTCAAAACGTGCAGACTTGCGGGCTGCGGTGCAAGGTTTTTTCCATGACAACCTCAGCTCCCTCCGCTCGCCGTCCACTTGTCGATGAAACGACACGCACCAAACCCAAGACCGTGGATTTGCTCAACGACTGGCAATATTGGGAACAATCAGTTCACCGCATTCTCGCCGGCTGGGGAAGGCACGTGGCGGGTTGGGAGGACAAAAGCGCCCTGCACCGCCATGTCTGGGAGCAGGCACAGGTCGTGAACCGGCTCCGCGCACGTATCGCGGAATTTCCCGGCGGCAAACCGGATGCGCCGGTCTCCGCGCGCTTGGAGGAACTGGCGAACGCGGTGCTGCTGGCTCCCTCCCTGGAGGATGCGATGGATGGTGTGCATTTGCTGTTGGGCAAGGCCCTCGCGGGGGCCTATGTCGATTACAGCAGCCGCGCGCATCCCGTGCATGACGCCCCAACGCTGACCATGTTGCATGAGATCAACCGGACGAAGGCTGATCAGTGGCTGTGGTTCCGGGACTATCGCCGCCGCCGACCCCACACAACCGACGTGGCATATGCGGAACGCGTTCGCGGGTTGATTGGAGGGCTGGGCGGGTTCCTGGAAGCCCAGCCCTTGACAATACCCGCGGCCCGGGCGGCGGGGGTTGGAACGAACTTTCGCCTGCCGAAGTTTAGCGCGCGGGAATTTTCGACCAAGCCGAGGCACGAATTCATGCCTTACGTGCGAGCTGACTTCCAGTCGAGCATCGAAGCGCGGCGGCTGTTTTGGGCTTATGCCTACATGCTCGAGAAGAACCTGCCCGACGACCAGTTGCCATGGCTCTACTGGGGGCACTTCATGCCATGGGACTGGCACTCCGATGTCTCGCGCCATCTGTGGGATGAATCACGCCATGGCGACAGCGGGTACTCGCGTCTGATGGGTTTTGGCATCTCCATCGATGAGGTCGGCTTCCCCTCCTACAACAACGAGGATCAGATCAAGGAACTCGACAAGATCGCGGCGGGCAAGAAGACGAGTGACTACGCTGATTATGTCATCCAGTTGGCCGAAACCAGCGCCGAGCCGATGACGCCGAAGGACATCTACGAAGCGGTCTTCTTCATCGGGATGGTCGCGGAGAATGGACACTTCATTGTTAAGAACGAGGCCTACAAGGATTTCCAGGAAGGCAAGGATATGGAGAGCGCGGAGATGATGCTGTTCGACATCATCGACGAAACCACACACGTCCAATACGCTCACCGCTGGCTGCCGCTCCTCGCCGAGCACGCCGGGATCGCGAACGACGACTACCGCAAACGCGCCGCGAAAATCCGCGCGGAATACGAACAGGGGGAGCTCGACAAGATCAGTGCCATGACCCTGTCGCGCGATCCGTCCGATCCATCGTTCGCGTTTTATGAGAATCTGCTCGGACGGATCCGAGCGGTGGCTCCGCTTGCCAATGCGGAAACTTGTCCCGAGCGCTCGCCC
>DYRR01000185.1 GCA_020718605.1 Chthoniobacter flavus
TACCACAGCCGAGAGCATTTGGGAATGCCCGAGACAGATGGGAAACCCGGAGGGTGAGCTTGCAGAGCGGTTCTCACGCTTGTCTGTCAAGTTCTGCAGTTTCTACTTTTCCAGAAACTCAAGTGCTTCACGCGGAGACAGGATCGTGATGGACAGCTTCGACGGAAGAGAAAAGTGCTTGGAGTTGCCCGTAATGATCGTTTTGTTTTCTGTTGCGAGAGCCACGGCGACAAACGGAAGATCGTCAGGATCTGGCAATTCCACCGCTATCGCGATACCCGGACGAAAACCCGATTGAGGAAATGCGGCGAGCAGTGCCTTTATCGCACCCCGAGAGAGTCCAAACTTCGGACGAGACAAGACATCCCGATATTCCGCAAGCAAGACGTTGTCCCATGCCGGAACAAATCGACCCGCAACGACATGTCGAAGGAATTGCTCGCAGACTCCTCCAGGGGTGAGTGCCGCAGAAATCAGCACGTTGGTATCGATCACCCATTGAGGAACATTCATGCCGCCCTGTGTTTCCGGCGGTTTCTCCGTACAGTGCGAATTTCCGAATCGATTTCCACCATGGAAATTGCATCCGAGCCATTGAGAACCGATTCGTGCTGAATCGCCGCCAATGCCTGCCCAAACCGCAACCGACTGAGTAAATCAATATCCGATTCTATGCCTCCTCCGCTGGGTGGCACAAGAATACCAACCGTTTCTCCGCCACGAGTGATGACACGCGGACCAGTTTTGGGTAGGTCGCGCAGAACCTTTGCTGTGTCCTTTGAGAGTTCTCGGGTGTTGAGCAATTGAATCGTCATGCGCAAAATGTCCGACAATTGTAGGACGCTGTCAAGTCAAGACGAGTCAAACGACGGTGAATCCCTCTTGTTCTGTAGCGTGAGCGAGACGCGCGTCGGCAGTAGAGAACGTGCTGTTCTCTGGATCTTCCGGCGTGGCGAGCAGCGCGGGGCTGCAAGCTGTAGAGAATCTACTGCCCGGAGCGGGCACGTAGTAGAGTGTGTCGGCTCCGTATCGGAGGCGGAACCATATCGCCTGTGCGCAATATTCGAACAGCCGAAGAATTTTTCCGGGCCGGATCCCACCGACATCGCCGATGTCATCGCTGACCCGCGCATCGACATGGAAGACTTCGATGTCTTTGCCCTCGCGCAAGCCATCAAGCATGAGCTTCACCATCACCGCCTGGCTGTGGTGCGGCGGCGGGACATGCGCGAAGACGACGAGTTTCATTAGGGATGGGTATTATCTGGGCCCGGCGGCAACGGAAAGGGGAAAGCGCATCCGGCGAAGCCGCAGGCCAGTCAGGGCGGGAGCCTGGCCAGGGGTGGGGCAGGAACTGCGGACTCTTCCATTCCCACTCTTGACTACCCGAACAGTGAGGAATTGATTACCTTGACTCCGGAAGTGGGGGAGCCCTGACGGGTGCAAATCCCGTCAGGGCGACCCGATCAGGCCGCTTTCGTAGCCCTGCGCGGGAGCGCAGGGATCCGCCAATCCTAACGATTGGGGGGGCGGAAGCGTCACTCATCGCCGAGACGGCTGTCCCGGGCGAGGTAGGTCTGCACGTAGTCGCGCACGGCGTCTTCCAGCGGGGTGGCCGGCGGCTCGTAGCCGGTGGTGCGCAGCTTTGCGATATCCGCCTGGGTGAAGTATTGATACTTGGGCCGGAGGGTTTCCGGCATGTCGATGAATTCGATTTCGGGTTTGCGATCCATCGCGGCGAACACCGAGTGCGCGAGGTCGAGCCATGTGCGGGAGGTGCCCGAGCCAAGGTTGAACAGCCCTCCGGCGGCGGGATGTGCCGCCAGGTGCAGCGCCATTTCCACGGCGTCTTTCACGTAAAGAAAATCACGGCGCTGTTCCCCGTGCGCACAGCCTTCCCGATGGCTTTTGAAAAGTGTGATCCTGCGTTCGCGCTCCACCTGTCCGAAGGATTTGTGCACCACGCTGCGCATGTCGCCCTTGTGGTCCTCGTTGGGGCCGAACACGTTGAAAAACTTGAGTCCGACAATGCGGTCGAGATAACCGTGCCTCCATGCGTGCAGGTCGAAGAGATGCTTGGAATAGCCGTACATGTTGAGCGGACGGAGCCGCGACAAATCTTCGAGGGTGTCGGACATGCCCGCCGTCCCGTCGCCGTAGGTGGCGGCGGAGGAGGCATGGACAAAGCGGATGCCGCGCGCCAGGGCGTGTCCGGCGAGGTCTTTGGTGAACTCGAAATTGTTGCGGATGAGAAACGAGGCGTCTTTCTCCGTGGTGGCCGAGCACGCGCCCATGTGCAGAACAAGATCGATGTCGCCGAGCGAATCGTCTTCCAGGCATCCGAAAAGATCGTCGGCCTCCAGATAATCCTGGAAACGCAGCGCGGTGAGGTTGCGCCATTTTTCATCCGTCCCGAGCCGGTCGCACACCACGATCCGCTCGCAACCTTTGCGGTTGAGTGCCCAGACGAGAGCGCTTCCGATAAACCCGGCGCCACCGGTGACGAGGACGCGGGATTCCGAGAGATCTTTCATGTTGGAAGGGAGGAAAATTGAATCAGGCTTGAAAAAATGCGAGTGTCCGGTCGCCATGACCCGGCAGATGTTCGTGGCCGAAGTCGGGATAGAGGACCATTTCTTTGGCGCATGTCATGCGGTTGAATGCGGCGAACTGCGTGGAGGGCGGGCAGATCTGATCCATGAGCCCGGTGAACAACAGGACCTCGCCACGGATGCGTGGAGCCAGGTTGTGGATGCTCAGATACCCGAGCCGGGTCCACATTTCCATGATGCGTTCGTGGCGCGGATCGAAACGGCGCAGATAATCGACGAGTTCGCGATAGGCGTCCTTGGCGAGGTCCATGTCCCAAACCCGCTGAAAATCGGAGAGGAACGGGAAGACCGAGGCGGCTTTGCGAATGCCGGGGTCGAGGGCGGCGCAGGCGAGAGTGAGAGCCCCGCCCTGCGAACCACCGTGGGCGTAGAGGTGGTCCGGATCGATCTCATCGAATCCCCGCAGGATGCGGGCCTTCTGGACGGTATCGAGATAGATATGGCGGAAGAGCAGATTGTCTTCGTGATCGTTGAGGCCGCGGATGATGTGGCCGTTGAGCGTGTTGCCGCGCACGCCGCCGGTGTCCTCGCTGAGTCCGCCCTGGCCGCGACAGTCGAGGGCCGCCACGCAATAGCCCTCGGCGGTCCAGCGCAGGAGATCGCCCCAGTCCGGACTCGCGCCGCTGTAGCCGTGGAAAAGAAGAACGGCGGGAGATTTGGTTGCGCGTTGTTTGGGGCGCGCGTATTTCGCGTGTATCCGGGCGCCGCGGACGCCCTGGAAGTAGAGGCTGAAAAACTCGGCGCTGTTGGGTTGGAATTCCCGGCAGGGGATCAATTCGGCCCGGGGCGGCGTGGCGTCCAGTTCCGCAAGAGCGCGGTCCCAGAAGGCGTCGAAGTCGGAGGGGAGGGGATTGGTGCCGGTGTAGGCGCGGAGTTTGTCCAGTGGAAAATCAAATGCGGGCATGGGGTCTGATGGCGGAGGTTGGGAGTTGGGAGTTGGGAGTTGAAAGTTGAAAGTTGAAAGTTGAAAGTTGAAAGTTGAAAGTTGAAAGTTG
>DYRR01000186.1 GCA_020718605.1 Chthoniobacter flavus
TCGCGCTGGGTCTGCTGCTGGCCTGGGTCATTTATCGCGGCAAAACGTCCGACCCGATCCTGGTGCCCCTCTTTGCCCGCCGGTTCTACATCGACGAAGCCTACACGCTCATCATTCGCTCGACCCAGGGCGCGCTGGGCGTGATGTCCGCGTGGATCGACCGCTGGATTCTGGACGGACTCTGTGTGCGTGGTGTGGCCAGTCTCGCATGGGGCGCGGGTTATATGCTGCGTTTTCTTCAGGTCGGCAATCTTCAGGCCTACGCCTTTCTTTTCGGACTCGGCGTGGTCGGTGTCCTTTACTTCATGCTTTTCAACTGACCTACCGTGAGCCCTCTTCTTCTTCTCATTCTTATTCCACTGGGTGCGGCCGTCGCGGTATTGCTCGGAGCGCCCGCCCGCCGGACCTCTCTGGGGGCCGCCGTTGCGCTGTTGGCCACCACACTCTGGCTGTTTTTTGCCTACGACCGCACGGCGGCCGGATTCCAGTTCGTTTCGGCCTTTCCCGTCCTCGCCGAGGTCGGCATCCAGTTCAAGGTCGGTTGCGACGGGCTCAATCTCATCGTGCTTCTGCTCACCGCCCTCGTGACGCTGGCGGCGGTCTGGGTCGCTCCCGCAATCGAAACCCGGTCGCGCGAATACCACGCCTGCCTGCTCCTCATCGCCACCGGCGCGATGGGGGCGTTCGCCTCGCTGGATATTTTCTTTTTCTACATCTTCCACGAACTCGCCCTCATCCCGACCTTCCTGTTGATCGGCTTCTGGGGCACGGGAGAGCGTCAGATTGCCGCCTGGAAAATCACCCTCTATCTCTCGCTGGGCAGCATCATTCTGCTTGTTGGGCTGTTGGCGCTTTACTGGCAGCTCCCCGCCGATTTGCGTTCCTTCGACATGGTGACGCTTCTCGACGCGGTGGGCGCGGGGAAAAACGTGGTGGATCCCGCCCAGCAGGGCTGGATTTATCTGCTGCTGCTGGTGGGCTTCGGAATTTTGGTCTCGCTTTTTCCGCTGCACACCTGGGCGCCGGACGCCTACGCCGCCGCCCCGATACCCGCAGCCATGCTGCATGCCGGAGTGCTCAAAAAGTTCGGCCTCTACGGACTGCTCCGTCTCGCCCAGCCGCTGCTTCCCGCCGGTGCCGCCGAGTGGTCCAATCTGCTGCTCATTCTTCTGGTGGGAAACATCCTCTTTGTCGGACTCGCGACCCTGTCCCAACGCAGCCTCGACCGGACGCTGGGTTATTCCAGCGTGATGCACATGGGCTACATCTTTCTCGGCGTGGCCGGGGCGAATATCCTCTCCACACGTGGCGCGGCGGTTCTCATGCTTGCGCACGGACTTTCCATCGCCGCCTTGTTTGCCATGGCCGGGGAAATCCGGCAGCGCACCGGCTCGCTTCACTACGACGACCTGGGCGGCCTGGCCAAAAGCACCCCCCGGCTCGGGTTGCTCTTCGGTCTGGCGGCGTTCGCATCCATCGGGCTTCCGGGTTTCGCCAATTTCGTCGGCGAAATCATGATCTTTTTCGGGGCCTTCGGAGGCGGTGCGGAGATCGGCGGATTCAATGCGATCCAGATCGCCACCACCTGTGCGCTCTGGGGCGTGGTGATTTCCGCCGTCTATATGCTGAGGGCCTATCGGAACGTCTTTATGGGCGACACCGCCAACCGCTGTGTCGGGGTTTCTGATATCTCAAAAAGCGCGCACTGGGCCGTGCTGCTCCTGATTGCGGGTCTGCTGGTGTTCGGGTTTTTCCCGGGGGTGCTGACCAATCTCTTTGGCGTGGCGACAGACGTGATCGCCCTCAAATAATTCCTTACTGTATGCCTCTTATCCAACCCGTATTTCTTGAAGCGGCCGTGTTGCTGCTCGGCCTCATGTTGCTCCTGCTGGAGGCTTTTGCCAACGAGCGGGACAAAAAAGTGTTTGCCTGGTGTGGCATCGCCGGACTCACCCTGGTGTTGGTGTGCAGCTTTTTTATTCAAACCCCGTCGGCGGGCACCCCCACGGGACTGTGGCGGTTTTATCAGGCCGACACCCTGGCCATGTTCTTCAAGCGGTTCGCCCTGCTGACCACAATTTTTGTGTTGGTGATGTCGATCGACTACTCGCGCACCCTCACAAAACTCACGCACGGCGCGGAGAACCAGGCCGGTCTCGGGGAGTTTTACACGCTGCCCGTGCTGGCGTGTGCGGGGCTCATGTGGATGGTGTCCGCCGTGGATTTCATCATGATCTTTGTGTCTCTGGAGCTTGTCACGATTTCCTTCTACGTGCTGGTGGCCTACATGCGGCGCAGTGCGTTTTCGCTGGAAGCGGGTGTGAAATATCTCATCCTCGGCGCCCTCTCGACCGGGTTCCTGGTCTATGGCATCACCTGGATCTACGGAGTCACCGGGCAGACCAACCTGGCCGCCATTTCCAAAGTGCTCGCGGCGGGCGGGGTGCATGAGACGGCTCTTCTGTTCGGACTGCTGCTGGTCATCGTCGCCCTTGGATTCAAAATCGCCGCCGTGCCGTTCCATATCTGGGTGCCGGATGTCTATCAGGGTGCGCCCACGCCCGTGACCGCGTTTCTTTCCGTGGGATCCAAAGCCGCCGGGTTCGTGGTGCTCATGCGCGTGCTGGACGCCTTCACCGCCGCGCCCGCAGTCCATGCGAAAGCCATTCAACTGATGGGCGGACTCGCCGTGCTCACGCTTATTTTTGGAAACCTCGCGGCATTGCCCCAGACCAATCTCAAACGATTGCTCGCCTATTCCAGCATCGCGCAGGCGGGGTATCTGCTCGTGGGGGTGTCCTCCGTGGCGGGAGTGGCCGTGAGTTTTTATCTGGGCGGATATTTGCTGATGACCCTGCTCGGGTTCATGGTGCTGATTCTTGTGGCGGATGCCGCGGGCGGCGATGACATCGCGCACTTCAAGGGACTCGCCAAACGCTCTCCTGTATTGGCTTTCGGGATGCTGATCTCCATGCTTTCACTGGCAGGACTGCCGTTCACCGTCGGGTTCTTCGGGAAATTTTTCATCTTTGCCGCCGCCGTGGGCACGCGTCAGTATGGACTGGTCGCGGTGGGCGCGGTGGCGGTGGTCTGCGGATTCTATTATTACCTGAAAGTCGTCCGGGCCATGTTTTGGCAGGAGGGCGACAGCGTCGAACCCATTCCGGTCGCCCCGCTCACCAAATGGAGCATGGTGCTGATGATTGCCCTGATTTTCCTCCTCGGCGTCTATCCCGAGCCCGTGATCGCGATGCTGCGCTGAGTTGAACCTAAAAACCGCAGAGTAACACCGGTTTTTGCAGATTACGCGCGGACTCGGTGAACGTTATGACGAACACCCGACTCACCGGCCGGTGAGTGCTTTGATGGGCACGAATCTGTCGTATCTCATTCAATCTGTATGAATCTTGTAAATCTGTGGTTTCCTCAACTGCTGGATTCAGTTTCAGACCTGCAAAAAACATCTTGCCCGTCCAGACCAAAGAGATACTCTTCTATTGAACAGTATGACAACAGATCGTCAACAGCAGATTTTCGATTTGTCGGCGACGGTTCAAAAGTGGAAAACAGAGACGGTTCAAAAGTGAACTGGGAT
>DYRR01000187.1 GCA_020718605.1 Chthoniobacter flavus
GATGACTGATTGCAATTTTGACTTCTGCTTCTACACCCCGTGAACGGCTACGGCGCGAGCTTGTCGAGTGCCTACCCTGGGACTACACGCCAACATGCCGCCCTACCCCAACGGGGTTGTGTCCTTGCGCACCGAGGAACGATCCGCCCGGGGCGTTCGACCCGGCATCCACCGGGCTACTGACACCGGGCGGGCCGGGTGGTGTTTTTGCCCGCGCATGATGTGCGCGGGACGGGATGGCGGCCGGGTCGGAGTTGCGGCCCACGGCGGGGCCTGTCTCTGAGCTGCGGACGCAGCGGAACCCGTTGTTGTTGTTGCTGTTGCCAGGGCTGTTGTTGTTCCGGTTTGCGACGCGGCAGTTGTTCGCGTTGTTGTTCCAGTTGCCCCCGCGCAGCACGCGGTTCGAGCCCGACGGCGCGTCCATGGCCGCCACCCACATTGTTTCCCCGTCTTGGAAATCAAGCACCGCCCGGCGGAAGCCCCTTGCGCCGCATATCTCGGTGTGTGCGCAGAGGGCGGTGGCGCGTTGCTGGAGTTCCAATCCGCCGATGCGCGCGGCAGCGAAGTCGGATTCGAGGCGTTTCAGGCGGGAGACGAAGCGCACGCGTCCCCGCCGGTCAAGCCGCAGGCGGTCGGGGAAGAGTCGGCATCCGAGGAAGGGAATCCCGCGCGAAGTCCGGTTGATCTGGGCAGGCTTGGTTTCCAGCTTCAACCGCTCCCGCAGAAACTCCTCGACCACCCGCCTCGCGACGCGCACCTCCTCTGCCGTGGCTCCCCAGAGCACAAAGTCATCCATGTACCGCACGTAGCCCCGCACACGCAGGGTTTCTTTGACGAAGCGGTCGAGTTCGCCGAGGTAGAGATTGGCGAAATGTTGGGAGGTCAAGTTGCCGATGGGCACACCTCTGCCGGGCGTTGTGTTGTAGCTGGCCACGATCCGCCGGAAGAACTCCAGCACCGCCGCGTCCTTGAACACGCGGCCCAGCAGCCCGAGCAACACATCGTGGGCGATGCTGTCGAAGTATTTCCTCGCGTCCATCTTGAGATACCATTGGTGATTCCGGGCGTTGTGTTGGGCACGCGCCAGCGCCTCGATGCGGCCCCGGCCCTTGCGGCAGGCGTAGGTGTCGGGGACCAGCCTGCGCTCGATGTGAGGCTCGCACACGTTCATGAGAGCGTGATGAAGCACACGCTCGCCAAAACTCGCCGCGCAAATCCGCCGCTCCTTCGGGTCGTGGATTGTGAAAAAATGGTAGTCGCCGACCCTCGCGGTTCCGTGGAGCAGTCCCTCGCGCAAGGCCGCAAGGTTTTCCTCGAGATCAGCGCGGTACGCCACCACTTCCGGCCGGACGGCCTTCGCCCGCGCGGCCTTCCAGAATGCAAGACGCAGATTCTCCGTCGCCGCGATCTCAGGCAGCAGGTTTCCCGCCCGCTTCATCTGGGCCGACTTCTGGCTGTTTTATGGAAGCCAGGAACAAGGCCCCGTATTTCTGGATTCGTGCCGCACCGACTCCGTCGATCTTGCCGAGCGAAGCGAGGCTGTCCACCTTGTCGGCCACCATGGCTGCCATCTGCTCGTTGGTGAAGACCGCATAGACCGGCAGCCCCTCGCGCTCCGCGACCTCTTTGCGCAGCAGCCTCAGCCGGGAGAACACCGCGAAATCCGCTTCGCTCAACACCTCCTTGTAATCCACCTTCGGCTTGTTTGAGCCTCCGGCACCTCCCGTGCCCTCCCCGGCACCACCCACCGATTCGAGATACTCGACGCACAGCGCCCAATACGCCCCGGCATCCTCGCGCACCAGCTCCCGCTGCACCGTCAACACCCGATGGCCGCGCAGGAACCGGTTCAATTCCTCCGCAAACGGCTCGGGACTCACCACTGGCACTCGAAAAAATCGCAACTGCATCCCTCATCTCCTTAAAAAAATCTCGCTTCGCGAGGGGGGCTCGCCCCCCTCGACCCCCCAGAGTTCCGCGCTCTCCAAGCCGCTCCCCATGCAGCAGCCCCGATGCTTCGTCCCTCAGCCTCAGTCTGCTGCATTCTCGTCCTTTTCATGCTGTTCTTTAGCTCAGAGACTTTCAACTCCTACCTGCGGACGCAGCGGAACCCGAGGCCGTTGTAGCTGCCGCCAGGGCTGCCGTCGCTCCGGCCTGCGACGCGGCAGTAGTACGCGTGGAGGTACCAGCCCCCCCCGCGCAGCACGCGGATCGAGCCCGACGGCGCGCCAGTCGGATCGCTCGACGGTGAACTCGAATAGTAGCTGCTCGAATACCAATCATTGCACCACTCCCACACGTTTCCCGCCATGTCGTAAAGCCCGTAGCCGTTGGGCGGCGCAAAGGAACCCACAGGCGATGTGTACGGAGAGGAGCCCGTGTAGTAAGTTGGATGCTCGCCACGCGTCGGACTCACGTCGTAGCTGTAGCTCGTGGAGCTGTAGTAATTTGCCTGGCTGTGGCTGATCGTATCTCCCCACGGAAACCGCTTCCCGCTCTGCCCGCCGCGTGCCGCTTTTTCCCACTCTGCCTCCGTCGGCAACCGATACCCGCTGGCAGCAAAATTGCAGTCCGGCGTTGATGTCCCCGTCTTCATCACGGCCCCACCGACCGTGTAGCAGGGTGTCAATCCCGCCTTTTGGCTCCGTGCGTTGCACCACTTCACGCATTCATACCATGTCACATAATACGCAGGATGGTTCGCCGCCTTCCCAGAGGCGCTTGCGGCGTTGATGTCGTATCCATTCGAAGCCGCCCAGTTTGCCACCTCGTCCCAGAGTGCCTTCGTCACCTCATACTTGTCCATGTAAAACGCACTCACATAGACCGTATGCACCGGCAGCTCGTGGGAATAGCCCTCGCCGGAGCCCATGGCGTTCCCCATGGAAAAGCTGCCCGCCGGGATCAGCGCCATGCCCGAGGGCGCGGGCGGGGTGTTTGGGTCGGTCCCACGGTCGATCTCTGTTCTGTCATTGACCCCGTCGCCATCGGTGTCGGGCATGTTGGGATTTGTTCCGGTGTTTGAACGGGAGAGGTAAAAGCCGGTTCTTGTTTCCACGCCGTCACGCAAGCCGTCGCTGTCCGTATCCCATTTGTAAGGGTTGGTGCCGGTGTTCGTCGCGCTGAGCCAGATACTGGTATTGGTTTCGTGGATGTCCGGCAGGCCATCCGCGTCCGAATCTTTGTTGGCCGGGGTGGTTGTTTGGACTGTGAGTGTGGCGCTGTCGCTATTGGCGATGAGATCGCCTGCGGTGGCCCGCACAAAATAGTTGCCCGCGTGCCCGCTGCCAACTCTGGGCAAAAACAGGCTGCGGCCGGTCTGGCCTGGAATTTTGATGCCTTTGTGGAACCACTGGTAAGAAGCCGGTGATGCGGAATCGACCGAACAAGTGAACGACACATCGGTGCCGGGCGGGACCGTCTGGCTCTGGGGATGAGTCTTGAATGCCAAGGTCTCCTCAATAAGCGGCCACTCGGCCTCCCAGATGCGGAATCGGAGTTCCGCATCTGGAAACAGGGGAGCGAGCATAAAGCCCTGATCTTTACCCACATCTTTAACTAACACTTGCCAGCTAACCTTGTCTTC
>DYRR01000188.1 GCA_020718605.1 Chthoniobacter flavus
GCAAGGATGGTCCTGAATGATACAAGAATCTGTCTGGCAAAACCAGACGTTCGACACAGACTCCTGCCGAATCGGGGCGCCGATCTCCAAGTGGGCTGTCGCCCTCGAAAACGAGGGTTTGGCCGGGTTGGAGCAAGCCGGATCCTGTCATGGTGCGGGGGTAGGGACAATCCGCAGGCGGATGAAGCGCTTCTGCTCCAATCCGATGGAGATCTTGTCCCTGACCGTAATGGTCCTGAGTCCGTCCACCACTGCGGAGGAGAACAATTGCGTGTCCGCATCCGACCACAAGGAAAGGTCCCTGCCCACTTCCACGATATAAGAAATCCCCTCCGGTGCCGGCTCGGGTCGCGTGTAGGTAAGGCTCAGGTATTCCGCGCCGACGTCCTCGACAGGGGCGAAGGAATAGTGCCCCTGATAGCCAGACACTTGCGCATCAATGCCCAGAGCGAATTTCATGAGATTGGGGATGCCATCCCCGGCCGGGGTTGCCGTGAGACTTCCCTCCCCGCTGCCATCAAGTGGCAACCCGTTGGCCAGCCTCCACGCTTCGATGTCATTGAGCGGGGCGAGGGTGAGCGGCAGGGAAGGGGTCGCTTCGCCGTAAGCGTTCAAGGCCACCACCCGGTAGATCTGGTTGCCGGCCACAGCGGGCAAGGACGAAGTGGTGAGCGAGGTTGTGTCTGCGGGCAGAGAAGCCAGAGTTGCATAGCTGCCCCCTCCATCGGTGCTGACCTCGACGCGGAACCCGGATTCATTGCCGGAGTTGTCGCTCCACGCCAGGGAGATCGTGCCGGGTGCCGTCACCGAGCCGACGAGGTGCGAGGCTTTGGGCGGCAGAGCACTGGAAAATGTGACCTCCAGTGTCGGTCCCGCGTAGGTCGCGTGTTCACCCGAGGCAAAAGAGAGGCCGTTAGAACTCCCCAAGGAGGACAGGCCAAGAGTCAACTGCCCGTTCTCCCCGAGTGTCGGCAGATAGCCCCCGTAGTCGATTCCGTTGATGATATCCAGCAGGTAATAAGACTCATCGGAAGGCATGGAGCCCGCGCTGATCGTGGTCTCCGTCCCAACATATCCGATATTAACAGCTCCATCGAGAAAGGCGACGTATGACACTGGGGTGTTCGTCTCATTGAAGGGAGCATTGTTCCATGTGATGCTTCCCTCGCTCCAACCATCGGCGGAGTCCGGCAGCGCGTAAACTTCGCTGTAATCATCCACCGTCATCGACTCCGTGACAACCAGCCGCAAGTCGGCGGCCAGCGCGGTCGCCCCAGGCGGGCGGCCCGATAGATCGAAGCGCAGATACGCTTTCCCGGAAACCGGCGGCATGATCAGAGCGGGGGAGTTTCCGAAGTTCGTATCCGCATCGGCAGCCCCCAGGATATGGGCATCGGCACCTTGCCCGTCCGTTGTTGCAAAGGATAGCACTTGAATGGCGCGGGCCGCGGCAGCGGTCGAGACATTGGAATATTCCGATTCGCCGGAACTGCTGTAGGCCCGGATGCGATATTCGTAGGCGGTGTCGGCCGCCGCCGTCGTGTCGCTGTAGCTGGTGGTGGTGCCCGCCACCGTTGCGATCTCGGCAAAGTTGAGAGCCCCTTCGGCTCGACGCTCAATCCGGAAGCCTGTAGGAGCAGAGACAACTCCCGCCCAAGAGAGGGCAATCCCACCCGCTTGCTCTGCGCCAGCCGTCAAGTTGGTGGGGGTGTCGGGATGAACGGTGGCCGCCGTGACAATATTGGAATACTCCGAATCGCCGCCATTGTTGTAGGCCCGGACCCGGTATTGGTAGGCGGTGTCGGCGACCGCCGTCGTGTCGCTGTAGCTGGTGGTGGTGCCCGCCACCGTTGCGATTTCGGCAAATCCGGAACCTCCCTCCAACTGCCGTTCAATTCGGAAACCAGTGGGTGCCGTGCCAACACCTGTCCATGAGAGGCGGATCCCCCCTGTCTGGAGTCCACCCGCCGTCAAGCCGGTGGGGGCGGCCGGTGGAGGCGGCGGCCCGATCTGGATGTTGTTGACCTTGGCCAGTTGAAAATCACCGATATAGGTGGTGGTGCAGTGGAAAAATCCCCAGTTTACAGTGGTCGGCATCCCCGCCACTGTGGCGGACCCGAGCACTGTCCATGTCGAGCCATCCGTAGAGATCTCTCCGGTGAACGTATTGCCCGAGCGCGTCATCTTCACCCAGCAGGGGCCTTTGATGCCGTTATTGGTGGAAGGAGCACTCGTGGGACTTGCATAATCCGTCGCACGGGCAAAAAACTTTGTTCCCGAGGCATCGTCGGGCACCCGGATCGCCAGCATCTTCGAGGTTACCTTATCGACATTGTCCCTCACCATCAAGCAAAGGTAACTGGGAACGTAAGGATTAACCGGGCTCGGTGCCTCCATCTTGGCCTGCATGACCGTATCTCCGGTCGCCGACTGGTAGATATAGCGTCCGTTTTCCAAAATGCCTATCCAAGACCCGCCATAGATGCTGGAGGAGATTTCCCCTGGGAGGTAGCCGACGGCACCACTGTCTTGAGCCCAATCAAGCATCGCCTGCTGCCAGGGGAGGGGCAAGGCGGCAGTGGAGTCCTCGATCAGCACAATGGTTGCGCCGACTCCCGCCAGGCTTGCTCCGCCTGTCGGCCCACTGAGCGTCGTTTTGAACGAAACAGGATGCTGCGCCGAGCCGGAGGACAGGAGCGGCACCCGGATCATCTTGATCCCGGATTCCCCATCGACCCATGTCACAGTGCCTCCCGTGCCGTCAAAATGCGTTCCTGCGATGGCCGTGGTGGCGGAGAAGGAGTAACTGATGCTGACGGCCCCGACGCTGCCACCGACGCGCCTCACGGGAATATCTACATAGCCGCTGGATTTTTGGGCGTGCATGGTGTCCTCCGGCAACAGGATCGCCCCGGAGACCCCATCAAGGAATACCTCGTCCGAGGGAGCGGACTCGCCATCGGTCCCGGTGGCAACCACGCGGTAATAAAACACCGTCCCCGCAGTCAGGGGACCCGCATCGGTATAGGTCGTTGTGTTGGCCGACAGCGAAGCAAGGGGCAGATACTGGGTGCCTGAGCCGACCCTGCGTTCGACCCGGTAACCGGTTTCGTTGTCCGCGTTATCCGCCCAAGTCAAGTTCAGGTGGGTCGAATCTGGTGCGCTGAGTTGGAGGGCTGTCGGGCGGAGGGGGATCGCGGTCGCCGCGTCGGTGGCGTTGACGGTCGCGAAAACGCCCTGGCTTGGGTTTTCGAAGGTGCCCCCGGGGGTTGTCTCCAATTTGAGCGTGCGCACCATGTAGGTATAGTTGCTCCCCGATACTCCCGAAGCGTCGGTGTAGGTCGGACTTGCAATCGGAGAAGCGGTCAGCCTCGCGAACGGCCCCGACGGAGAATCGGCCCGATAGACAAGGTATCCCAAAAGTCCGCTCTCTCCCGATGCATCCCACTCCAAAGTCACATTCCCTGTGCTGCTACGTGCCTGGAGATTCTGCGGAGGGAGAACGGAATAAAGGCGCAGCGCCGGATCGCCCATGAGTCCCATATACGCGCCGCCACC
>DYRR01000189.1 GCA_020718605.1 Chthoniobacter flavus
GGTCCGCATTTATGCGGCAATGTGGCGGCGAGCGTCCCGCTTGTCCGCTGTGTGATCGCAAGCGTCCCGCTTGCGACGGGGGGTGCGGGGCGAGTGAGGGGCGACCGCGCGGAGGGTGCGCGCAGGGTCCGCGAAGGGCCGGAATCGAAATTCTTTCAGAATTCCGCTACAAACCCGTGGCCGTATTAATTAAGGCGATATGCTGAGAGCCCCTCAAAAGCGTGATGAAGACTCACAGAAAATGGTTTAGCCAGAGCTTGCCAGCTTCGACAATGGGCAGCCCTTGAATTCTCACTCAGACTCTCCTCAGCAACCCCGGATTTGGCCGTTGCCTCGCAGGAGGTATTTGTAACTGGTCAGTTCGCGCAAGCCCATGGGGCCGCGGGCGTGGAGTTTGTCGGTGGAAATCCCGATCTCCGCCCCGAAACCAAACTCGCCGCCGTCGGTGAACCGTGTGGAGGCGTTCCAATACACTGTGGCGGAGTCGATGGCCGCAAGGAAGCGGTTCGCGGCATCGGCATTTTCCGTGACGATGAGATCGCTGTGGCGCGATCCGTGCGAGTTAATGTGGTCAATGGCATCGTCAATGTCGTTGACGACCTTGACCGCAATGATGAGGTCGAGAAATTCCGTGCGGAAATCGGTATCATCAGCAAGGCGCACCGGGCGCGGGGCGAGAACATCTGCGGCCCGGGGGTCGCACCGGAGTTCGACGTGCGCGTCGAGCAGTGCGTCAGCGAGAGGCGGGAGGAGCTTGGGAGCGGCTGACGCGTCAACCAGCAAGGTCTCAAGTGCATTGCAAACGCCCGGACGCTGGGTTTTGCCATTCAACACGAGGGCGATGGCTTTCTTGAGGTCGGCTTCGGCGTGGATGTAAGCCGCGCAGATGCCGTCGTAATGTTTGATGACCGGGACTCTTGCGGCTTTTGTGACCGCTTCGATGAGACCGCGACCTCCGCGGGGAATCAGAAGATCGACATAACGATCGGCACCCGCGAGCAGATCGACACCCTGCCGGTCTGTGAAGGGGACAAGCTGAACGGAGTCACCGGGCAATCCGGCTTTCACGATGCCGGATTGAATCGCGGTCTCGATGGCGCGATTCGTGCGAAATGCCTCGGATCCGCCGCGGAGAATGGTGGCGTTGCCGGCTTTCAGACAGAGGACGGCGGCATCGGCGGTGACGTTGGGACGTGATTCGTAGATGATGCCGATGACACCGATCGGGACCGCGGTCTTGGTGATTTCAAGCCCGTCATCGCGGGTCCACTGGGTGAGGGTTTCCCCGACAGGATCAGGGAGGGTGGCGACGTGGCGGACGCCGGCACTCATTTTGGCGATGCGCGCGTCATCGAGCCGGAGGCGGTCAAGCATGGCGGCGCTTGTCCCCCGTTCTTTGGCGGACTTGAGATCCTCGGAATTGGCATCAAGAATCACCTGACGCGCGGCATCGATGGCGTTGGCTATGCCATGCAGCGCGCGGTTCTTGGTCTCGGACGGGATCGTGGCCAGTTGCAGGGCGGCATTGCGCGCCCGGCGGCCAAGATCGTCGATGATGCCGGGATAGGAGCCGGGCGTGGTGTCTGTTTGTCCAAGCATGTGAAAGTTCGTGCGCGGTTTCGACGGGAGTTCGGTCAGCGGGATTTAGCCCGCCGTTGGCTCACAGGAAAGCGGGTGCCAACCTGTTCGCCGGAAAGGATTTTAGGAATGAGATCCGGCGTGCGGCCATTTGCTATTACGACCTCAACACCATTTTCGGTCGCATGCCGGGCGGCGGCGAGTTTTGTGGTCATGCCGCCGGTTGAATTTCGGCCGACGATGCCATCGACAAGCTTGCGCGCGGCATCAAGGTCGCGGATCTCCTGCACCACAAGCCGTTCCCCGCTGGGGAGCGTTTGGAGCAGTCCATCGACGCTGGTGAGGATGACAAGGAGGGAGGCCTCGGCGAGGATGGCGACTTCCGCAGAGAGTTCGTCGTTGTCGCCAAACCTGAGTTCGTCCACGGCGACAACATCATTTTCGTTGATGATCGGGACGATGGATTTTTGGCGTAGGAGATGCAGGAGTGTGCCGCGGGCATTTGCGTGACGACGGCGGCTGTCAAGATCGGGGTGGGTGAGCAGGATCTGGGCGACATGAAGCCCATGCTTGGCGAAGCAGGTTTCGTAATCGCGCATCATGAGGGACTGGCCGACGGCGGCGCAGGCTTGCTTTTCGTGGAGTTCCGTGGGGCGCTCTTTGTATCCGAGAACGGAGAGTCCGGAGCCGACGGCTCCACTGCTGACGATGAGGCACTCGTGACCTTCCCGCACAGCGGCTGCGACTTCGGATGTGAGGCGGCGGATCTGGCTGCGCTCGAGCGCTCCTGTTTTCGGGCTGGTGAGGATTCCGGTTCCGAACTTAAAAACAACGCGTTTGGATTTCTTGGATGACATGGGGTGAATTGAACATTGGCGACGCCGTGATCTGGCCGACTTTCGCAGGATCTTGTTGCCGCGCTCGTGCGGGACCCGTGACCGCCCGTCAGGCGCGGGGAATCACGATCCGCAGGAAGCGGGCCGGGACCGAGCTGGTGTTGCTTAAGATGAGATCGCCGGCAGAGGCTGCGGCGAGGAGAAAGTCCCCGGTGCCAAACTCCGCTCCGGCGGCGCTGAGCGATCCTTCCAACAGGTAGATGAGCGAGAACCGTCCGGGTTCGCCAAAAGGGGATTGAGCCTCACCCGGCGGCACCGAAAATTCGTCGAGCCGAAAATAGGAGCATTCCACCATGGGTGATTGGCCGCGGGCCTGGACAGCGGGTTCGAAGTCTTGGAAGTCGATTGAGGCTAGGGATTGTGGGATGTGGAGTTCGCGCGGTTTTCCATCCAGCCCAAGGCGATTCCAGTCGAAAACACGGTAAGTGGTGTCACTGTTCTGCTGGGTTTCGAGAATGACATTACCCGTCCCGATGGCGTGGAGGCGTCCGCTGGGGATGAAAAGGCAATCTCCGCGTTCAACAAGAAACTTGTGGACAAGCTCTTCGGCTGTTCCCGCGGCCAATGCGGACTCGAAGGCCTCGCGGTTAACCCCGTTCTTGAGGCCCGCGAAAATTTCGCCGCCACCCGAGCTGTCGAGGATGTACCAGCACTCTGTTTTCGGTTCGCCACCCATGGAGGGGGCGAGTTCCGCCGGCGGATGAACCTGCAGGGAGAGGCGCTCTGTGGCGTCGAGAAGTTTGATGAGTAATGGAAAGCGTTCGGAGTCGGGCAGGTCGCTGCCAAAAATCGCGGTCCGCTCATGGGTCCAGAGATCCCCGAGGGTGCGGCCCTGCCACGGTCCGGAGGTCACCGCGCTCAGGGCTTCCTTGCGATCGACCAACTCCCATGATTCGCCAACGACAGCGCCCGGCGGGAGGGTGCGGCCAAGCTTCTCCAAGTTGCGCCCGCCCCAGACGCGTTCCATGGGGATTGGCGTGAATTGCAGAATATCGGGATTCATAAGCGGCAGATGAGTTGGGTGGTGGTGGGCATCCCTCGATTCGGCGGGGAGGCTGATTCAGGGTGCTCTCACAAAGA
>DYRR01000047.1:0-111 GCA_020718605.1 Chthoniobacter flavus
CCCTCCTGCTGCGGATGGCAGACGGCACCCTGTGCGCCGTCGCCTCGGGAGAAGCAACTCTGCACGTGCCACCCCTGGAGGGTCAGGCTCCCGCCCTGACCGTGTTTGAGG
>DYRR01000047.1:211-15630 GCA_020718605.1 Chthoniobacter flavus
GAAAGCAGGTCAGGCGAGGACGCTGACCCTCCATTTCAAGCAGCACGTGCCACCCCTGGAGGGTCAGGCTCCCGCCCTGACCGTGTTTGAGGGAAAGCAGGTCAGGCGAGGACGCTGACCCTCCATTTCAAGCAGCACGTGCCACCCTCCATAAAAACTGTAACCCCTGGGACAGCCCCGATCAGAACGGCAGCCCGTCGCGGATCCGGCGTGAAAAATCCGCATCGGCATCCGCCGCCCGCGCCCGATTTCCGATGAGACTGCGCCGCTTGAGTTCCCCGAAAGAAAGACCGCCGGTCACGATGCGCTGTTTCTGGAAGAGCATTTCGTCGGCCTTGCCATTGAGGAGCATCCGCCAATCCCACGGGGCCCGCTCCTGCGGAGGATGCTGCGCGCGGATGGCGGTGGTGCAGTTGGTCGTGATGGCGTTATACCAGCGTGGAGTGTTCTGCTGGAGATTGCATTGCCTCACATATTCCAAAAACCACTCGCGCGCCCGGGCCGGTGTCGCCAGGGTCCGATAGAGATACACATCCTCCGGCGGTTCGCGGTAGTTGGTTCGCACCCGGAGCACATCCCGTTCGTCGGCGGCGAGGTAGATGAGCTCGTAGCGCCGGTAGAAGCCACCGATGGCGGAGTAGCGCTCTCCCACCGTCTTGCGGGTCTCGATGGAGAAACAAAGCGGGGGGGCATCCGCAAACTGGAAGCTCAGGATTGGGTGCGCCATCCAGGGGGATCCCCAGTAATTGATGGCAAGATCGATACCGGTGATCTGCGAGAGCCGCACGGTCCGGGTCTCCCAGTGTTCGGTGAATTTGCCGCCGTGGTGGTAGTCGAAATTGCGGACGTTGTGCAGCGTGACCTCGTCGCCATTCACTTTGCCCCAGGCCAGTCGCGCCACGTCGGGCTGCCAGTCGCTGTCGTTGGTGGGCTTGAGAGTCCACCACCATGCCGCGACCAGCCCGACAATGGCAAAGCATCCCGAAAGCGCCAGCCGGTGCCGCTTTACAAACACCCGCACCCCGATCACGACACACAGGAACCCAACCACAACCCCATGCCGGATCGCGGGAATCGGAAAATCGAACCACAGTGCGCCAAAGGCCCATATCACAGCCAATATCAGCGCCAAATACACCGCGGAAAAGGCGATCGCCCGCAACAGGCTTTTGCCAATGGACCGGATTCCTTGTCGTTGCATGGCAGGGGCAGAGTGAGGGTCGGGGACGAAGGGCACAAACTTAAGGTGGATTTTGAAGGTCGTGTTTATGTCGCCCCTTCAGGGCTTTTCTTTTTTAACTACCTTATTCCCAGGGCGTTGCCCTGGGCTGGTATATTTTGCCCCTTTGGGGCATCACTACATAATTTGGTGCCATTCGGGTCAGATTCCTGAAATGACTCCTCTTTCGAGGAGGGGGCATCACTACATAATTTGGTGCCATTCGGGTCAGGGACCAAAGTAGGGGCGGAGCTTCTCAAACATGGCCTTCCCCATGCCGGGGATGTCGCGGAGGTCGTCGGCACTCTGGTAGGGCCGGGCTTCGATGATCCGGTTGGCCGTCACTTCCCCGACGCCGGGAATGCGCATCAGCTCGTCGCGGGAGGCCGTGTTGGGGTCGATGGGCGCGTCCGGCGCGGAAAGTTTGCCGGTGGTGGCGATGCGAATGTCGGATTCCTCGGTGCGCTGGGCCTGGCGTTGCTCTGCGATCCGGCTCCAGTCGGTGAAAGCCCAGGCACCCCGTCCGGCTTTGGCGGCGGCCAATTCGAGATCTTTGAGTTTTGCCTCGTAATCGGTATTGGACTCATCGGCGGGCGTTTTGCGATAGACCCCGAAAGCGCGCGCCAACCCGCCGCGCACCAGCGTTTCCGCCAGATCATTCCCGTCGGCCAATCGCACAAATCCATAGATGCGCTTGAACCGCCCGTCCCCGCGTCCGTCGGAAAAGGAGGTAAAGACAGCAAAGGATTTGCCGAGCAACCGGGCGGTTTCCGCGCCTGCGGCGGCTCCCAGTTCTTTTGCCTTCGCGATGGACGCTGTTGTGTCGCCTCCCGCCAGCCCGAAATAACGCCGTTGTGCGCGGAGTCTGCGGGCATCCGTGTCGTCGGTGACATGCCACTCGATGCAATCCGCCCCGTAGAGCCTCAGCGTGAACTCCATCCCCCCCGGTGTGCGCACCCGGAAACTGTCGCCATCGGCCCAATCCGTGGGGACCGGCGAGCAATCCGGAATCCTGGCGAGACCAGTGGCCTTATCCAGAGGATACGCGGCCTGCAGTGCCGCGATTTCATCCTGTGCCCGAAGGCCGGACATGCCGGAAAGGCCGATGAGCACTCCAAATACCACGCCCCGGATGAACCGAACATGGCAGTGGATGCGCATCTTTGACGGCAATGCTTCTGTAGGGCCGGGCTGTGTTTGGGAGTGGGGATCAGAGGCGGCCGCAGAACTCTTCGAAGCGGTCCATGCCCTTTTTGATGATATCCAGGCTGGTGGCGTAGCTGAAGCGCACGGTGCGGTCGTCGCCGAACGCGATGCCCGGCACAACGGCCACGCTGGCCTTGCTCAGCAGACGGTCGGAGAAATTCTGGGACGAGAGGTTCATGGCACTGATGTCAGCCAGGATGTAGAATGCACCCAGGGGATTGGTGACGGACACATTGGGGATCGCCGAGAGGCGGCTGAACATATATTGGCGGCGCAGCGCGAACTCGTCGCGCATGTCGATCACCGGCTGCTGATCGCCTTTGAGCGCGGCCAGACCGCCCTTTTGGGCAAAGGAACAGGGATTGGACGTGCTGTGGCTCTGGATGGAGTCGATCGCCTTGGCAATGGCATCCGGCGCGCCAAGATAACCCAGGCGCCATCCGGTCATGGAATAGGCTTTGCTGAATCCATTCACCGTGATGGTGAGATCGTAGAGCTCCGAGGAAAGGGAGGCGATGCTCACGTGCTCGGTGTCATCATAGACGAGCTTCTCGTAGATCTCGTCGGAGAGAATGAAGATGTCCTCCTCGAGGGCGACTTCACCCAGGGCCTGCAGTTCCTCGCGGGAATACACCGAGCCCGTCGGGTTGCCCGGCGAGTTCACAATGATCATCTTGGTGCGCGGAGTCATGGCGTCCTCAAACTGCTTCGGGGTGATTTTCCAGTCGCTCTCGCGGGTGGTCTGCACAAACACCGGGGTGGCGCCCGCGATGCGGACCATTTCCGGATAGCTGAGCCAATAGGGGGCGGGAATGATGACCTCGTCGCCCTCTTCGCAGGTGGCGAGAATGGCGTTGAGACAGGAGTGCTTGGCGCCCGCGCTCACAATGATCTGGCTGGCGGAGTACTTGAGATTGTTGTCGGCGGCGAACTTGTCGGCTATGGCCTGGCGCAACTCCGGGATGCCGGAGCTCGGGGTGTATTTCGTGAACCCGGCGTCGATCGAAGCCATCGCGGCGGCCTTGATGTGGTCGGGCGTGTCGAAATCGGGCTCGCCTGCGGCAAACCCACAGACATCAATCCCCTCCGCCTTCATGGCTTTGGCTTTGGAGTCGATGGCGAGCGTGAGCGAGGGGGTCAGAATTGTGGCGCGGGTGGCGAGTTCCATGGTTCGAGGAGCGTGGGGTTGGTGATGTTTTGAATGGGAAGGGGTAAAGTGATAGCGGGATCGTCTGCGGGATGCAATAGGAGGTTTTCAGAAAAAAGATGCCAGGAACGCAAGAGCCTTGCGGGGATCCAGGATGGGGATGCCATGAAAGGAATTCAAAATGAGCAAATCTTGATCGCCCGTCACAATGGCATCCGCATTTGCGATAAGCGCAGCCGCCAGGATCAGGTCGTCATCGGGGTCCCGGCAGACTGGCCTTAACATGGG
Organism: Chthoniobacter flavus; assembly: GCA_020718605.1. Lineage (GTDB taxonomy): Bacteria > Verrucomicrobiota > Verrucomicrobiia > Chthoniobacterales > CAKUMP01 > DYRR01. Next base: position 4,072 of record DYRR01000047.1, read on the forward strand.
AGCGGGTCTTACCACCTCCGCATCCGCTTGCACGGCACGGATGATTTCGCGGGATTCCGCAGCGGATAATTTTGCTTTGGTGATCAGTTTTTCTTCCAGTTCTGAGAGGATATCCGGCGAAACGACAATTTGCGCCCGCTGCAGACATTCCTCGTAAAGTCCCGCACAAACTCCGTGTGTGATGAATGCGGAAAATAGGACATTCGTATCGAAGAGGATCCTCATGAGATCACATCGAACACATCGGCGTCCGTATGGAAGCCCGCCTCTCTGCCTTTGGGCACAAGTCTCTCGCGCAAATCACGGAAACGCTCCACGGCAATTTGCCGACGCAAAGCTTCCTGAACGACCTGACTGCGACTTTTTCCGCTGCGTTTGATGAGCGCGCACAGTCCGAGATGAATTTCTTCCGGCAGACTGACAGTGAGCGTGGTCCTCATGTATTATTTTCTATTACAGTCTTCCCTCCTTGTAAAGCCGGAGTTCCAAGGTCCGGAATGTCACACGACTGGCGGCTCCGACATGTGCTCGGACAACGGCGTGTCCGGCGACCTCCTACAGATCGTAACACAAGGGCTTTTCCATCCCCTGCGGGACGATGTCCATTTCCGCCCGTCCCGGATCACGCCCAGCTGCCCATGAAACTCTGGTGGCACAGCCGGGCGTAGAGGCCGTCGGCCTGCATCAGCTCGTCGTGGGTTCCGCGCTCGACGATCCGCCCGCGCTGCAGCACCAGAATGTGGTCGGCATTGCGCACGGTGGAGAGCCGGTGGGCGATCACAAAACTCGTGCGCCCCCGCATGAGCCGGTCGAGCGCCTCCTGGATGAGCCGTTCGGTGGCGGTGTCCACGCTGGCGGTTGCCTCGTCCAGAATGAGAATCGGGGGATCCTTGAGCAATGCCCGGGCGATGGAGACCCGCTGTTTTTCGCCGACCGAGAGTTTCACCCCCCGCTCGCCGACCCGCGCTTCCAGCCGGTCGGGCAGGCGTTCCACAAGTTCCAGCGCGTTGGCGGCACGCAGCGCATCGAACATTTGTTCGTCGGAAGCGTCGGGATTGCCCAGGCGCAGGTTGTCGCGGATGGTGCCGTTGAAAAGAAAACTCTCCTGGGTGACCATGCCGATGTTGGCCCGCAGGTCCGCCCGCGAATATTCCCGCAGCGGAACGGAGTCGAGATAGATCTGCCCGTCGTCGAATTCGTAGAACCGGGTAAGCAGATGCACCAGGGTGGATTTGCCCGCCCCGGTGGGCCCCACCAGCGCAATGGTCGCCCCGGGCGCGGCGTGGAGATTGATGTTGTGCAGCACCGGAAGCTCGGCGGCGTAGGCAAACCGCACATTCTCGAACCGCACGTCCCCATGAAGTTTGATGGAAATGTCCCGTCCGGGTTCGCCGGGCTCGGCGGGAGTGTCCATGATCTCAAACACACGTTCGCCCGCCGCACGACCGCTTTGGAAAAGCTGGTTGAGCTGATGCAGCCGCCCGATCGGGTCGTAGAGAAAGCGCACCAGCGCGAGAAAAGCCACCAACTCGCCGATTTGCATCTGTCCATCGAGCACTTTTTTCCCGCCCAATCCCAGCACGACCACCAGACCGACGGAACTGAAAAAGTTCATGGACGGACTGTAGGCGGCCCAGGCCCGCATCACGACCAGAGTGGCGCGCCGGAGCTGTGCGCTCACGGCATTGAACCGCGAGTGTTCCCGTTCTTCGCGGACGTAGGTCTTGATCTGGCGGATGCCCGCCAGGTTGTCGTGCAGGAGCGAGTTCATGGCCGACGAGGCCTGGCGCTGGAGACGGTAACGCCGGTGGGCGGTGAGGGTGTAGGCGAGGGCGCCCGCCACGAGGAGCGGCACCGGTGCCAGCGAGCACCAAGCCAGGGTGGCGTTGTAGTAGAACAGCATCCCCGACACGATCACGATTTGAAGCACGGAGACGGTCCCCTGCTCGATGCCGTCGATGAGCACGCGCTCCATGGAGTTCACGTCCTCCAGGACACGCGTCATGATGTCGCCCGTGGCGCGGTTGTCGAACCACGAGAGCGGCAACTGCTGGATATGCGCGTAGAGATCGCTCCGCAGATCGTAGATCACTTTCTGCTCGAACGTATTGTTCACAATAATCCGCAGGGCATTGAGCAGGTCGTGAAAAAAGAACGCGGCCAGCGCGACGAGGGTCATGGGCAGGAGCAATTCATGCCGCCCGCCCCGGATCACATCGTCGATGAGAATCTGTGTGACTTTTGGAAACACCACCACCAGCAGTGTGGAAGAAATGGCGCAGCCGAGCGTGGCGCACGCAAGGAGCGGATAGTGCGAGACGTAGGCAAACACCCGCCCCAGCGTGCGCACACGCGGACGCGGCGCCGCCTCGTCATCGGAGACAGCCCCCAGGGAACCCGCATGAAAACCTCGCATCGGAGAAGCCTACCACTACGCCTGCGGTATGGCATTCTCTTTCGCAGCCTTCAGGCGTTCGGCGCGCTCGGCAAGCTCCACGTGAAACTGATCGGGATGGGGCGCCTCTCCATTCTTTCTGGCGCGCCCCCACCAGGCCGTGAAGGTCTCCCCCTCCGTGCGACCGGCCTTGAACCCGGTGAGATATTCCCGCACGGTTTCCGCGATGTCGGTGCCGGGCAGTGTTTTCTTTTCCAAGCCCGCAAGACGTTCCCCGGCGATGGAACCGCCCACGTAAAACGCGTACTTGTTGGGAGCGCGCCCCACAAAGGCAAAGTCCGCATTGTACGGACGGGCGCAGCCGTTGGGGCATCCGGTCATGCGGAAAAGAATGGGTTCTTTCTCCAGACCCAGCTCGCGCAACACGGCGTCGATCTCATCCATGAACCCGGGGAAAACCCGCTCGCTCTCGGCCAGCGACAATCCGCAGGTGGGCAGCGCCACGCAGGCGTGCGAGGTCTTGCGGGCTTCGGTGAAGGTGTCCGGCCCCGCAATCCCGTGCTCCGCAAGCAGTGCTTCCACCGCCCCACGCTGCGAGGGGTCGATGTTGAAAAACAGGATGTTGGTGTTGGGAGTGAAGCGCATGGGGAATCCAAATTCCTTCGCGATGCGGCGCAGCACCGTGCGATAGCGCGCCCCACCCTCGATGTCGCGGATCCGGCCCACTTCGACGCGGATGCAGCAGAACCATTTGCCATCTCCCTGCGGATGCCAGCCCAGATCGTCGGCCACGGAGTCGAAATGCACCGCGCGGGCCGGCTCCACAGGCACGGCGAGACGGGAAATGACCTCGGCACGAAACCACTCGAGGCCGCGGTCTTCGATGAGATATTTGAGCCGTGCATGCTTGCGGTCGGACCGGTCGCCATGGTCGCGCTGGGTGGTGACAATCGCCACAGCGGCTTCCACCGCATGCTCGCAGGCCACGTAAAACAGCGGTTTGGCCAGTACGGGATAGGTCTTCGCCTGACCATGGCTCATGCCGAATCCGCCACCCACCACCACCGTGTAGCCGCGCACTTCCCCTTCGGGCCCCACGTCGGAGAGGAACCCGAGATCCTGAGAATACACATCCACATCGTTGGAAGGCGGAATCGCGATGCCGATCTTGAATTTGCGCGGCAGATACAGATCGCCATACACGGGCTCCTCCACGGCGGTGGCGCCCCCGGCGTCCAGTTGCACTTTCTCGCCGTCGAGCCAGATGTCCGCGTAGGCCGAGCTTTTGGCCAGAAACCGGCCGCTGAGTTCCTGTGCCAGCCGCGTCGCATCCCGATGGGCGGGAGTGTCGAAGGGCGAGGAAGGGCCCATGGTATTGCGAACCACGTCGCCACAGGCACCCCAGGTCGTGAGCCCGGACTCATGGATGCGCTGCATGGCTTCACGCAGCGTGCCTTTCACGATCCCATGAAACTGCACCCCCTGCCGGGTCGTGATGCGCAAGGTGCCGTTGGCGATATCTCCGGCCAGACGGTCGAGTTGCAGATATTGCGCCGCCGAGATGTTGCCGCCCGGTTGCTTGGTCCGGACCATGAAACTCCACGCCTTGTCCAGATTGGCCCGCTTGCGTTCCGCGCGCAGATCGCGGTCATCCTGCTGGTAGGTCCCATGAAATTTCAGGAGCTGATAATCGGCTTCGCCGAAATGCGTGGACGCAGGATCGGCCAGAGTCTCCGCGATGGAACCGCGGAGCTGATGGCTGACTTCTTTGATTTGTTCGACGGGATTGGCTGGATTGGCGGGCTGAGACATATACTTTTCAATAAAATGTAAACTCTATGGGAATAATAGAGATTCAAAACGGCGGGTGTCAAGCGAATTTTTCCGGGAGCCGCATGCCCGTCGGGGCGGTCCACCTTCCCCGAGGCATCTTTGCGCCTCCAGGATTCGGAGAGAATGGAAATGTCCCGGTGTCATGGCGCGGACATCCTACGCCAAAGTCGATTCTTTGAGCTGTCGAATCCCACCGGATGAACGCGCATTGCCTCAAAGGACAGGGGCTCGCTGTCGGGAGTCGCTCTTCCCAAGACGCCCGGCAATGCAAGATGGAGACGATGGTTGTTGGGCGTCACATGCAACTCCGCATAATCACAGCGGCCTTCGAGTTGAACGAACATCTCGAAGACGTCCCCGAGGGTCCACATCTTCTGGTTGTCCCCTGTCGCGTGGCTGAAACTCTCGTCATCCGTGAGGTCGGCCATCACGTGGAGTGCCCGTTCGATCCAGGACACCCGCACCGAGCAGGGTCGGAAACCGGGATCGGGATGCCCGGCCCAGTGCTGGCCGAGCATGAAGGTTGCGGCGTCAGATTTTGGAATGGATAGAGGCATGGAGAGAATAGTGTCGCGTGAGCGAGATCATCTGTTGTGACCGGGTGTGTCAAGCCGGGGGGGCGGGCCGATGAAGCAAAGATCCGACCGATCGTGATTGATTCAGATACCGCGGCGGCGGTTGAACTGCGCGACTTCGCGGGCGGATTCGCGGGCGACCACCCGGGTTTTGATATCCTGGCGTTTGTCGCCGCTATCCTTGCCCTTGCCCAGACCCAGCTCGATTTTGACCCGGGACCCTTTCCAATAGAGTTTCAGCGCGACCAACGCGTGGCCCTTGATCGTGGTTTTGGCGAAAAGTTTTTCAATCTCCATCCTGTGGAGCAGGAGACGGCGGGCGCGTTTGGGGACGTGCTGCTCGAAGCTGGCCTTGGCGTAGGGCTGGATGTCCAGATCGTAGAGAAACACCTGCCCTTTTTCGATGCGGGCAAAGGCGTTCGTGAGATTCGCGAGGCCGGCCCGGATGGATTTGACCTCGGTGCCCTTGAGTTCGATCCCGGCTTCAAAGCGGTCGAGAATATGGTAATCCCGGAGTGCCTTGCGATTGAGGATGGATTCAGTGCCCATGGGCGTCCGGCGTTCCGGCGCGGAACGCTTCCGGAATGGGTGCGGCGGCTCAGCTCGCGGCCGCCGAATCGTAATCGGGGGTCAGTTTGCCCTGGATGATCTCGATGAGGGCAATGTCGCCCGTGCTGGTGAAGGGACCCACATCGACCATGGGCCTATGGCCTGTCGTGAGTTGGCGAACACGCTTGGATACCAGATTTACAAGAACCTGGGTGTCCGGGAGAATTTTTGTGGCTTCATCGACGAGTGTGCTGGTCATGGTAGTATGGAATGCGTTCGGGGCGTGGTCCGATCCGGAGTGGAACCAATCGGGTCGGAGACAGTGAGCGGGCCGGGGCGGTTTGTCAACACCCTGATTCGGGTTTTTCGGGCACCAAAACCGTTCTCAGGAGCAGAGATGTTCCTGCATGTGGCGGAAGCTCTGGGCCAGCGAATCCACGGGATCACCGGGACAAGAATCCTGCTCGACGATGAACCATTCGCATCCGGCCTTCTCCGCTGCGGGAATGATTTTTGCGAAATTCAGATTGCCCGCCCCGATTTCGCAGAAGGCATGGGAGTTGTCGCTGGTGGTCATGTAGTCCTTGAGATGGATGAGAGGAAGCCGCCCCGCCAGTTTTTCGCACCAGTCAACATTGTCGGAGCCGCCGTAGTGGATCCAGAACGTGTCGGGCTCGCCCTGAATGTTGCGTGGATTTGTGCCGTCGTAAATGCGGTCGAGAATGGTGCGCCCTTCGAGCTTGCGCAGCTCGTGGTTGTGATTGTGATAGCAGAGCGTGAGACCCGCCGCCGCGAGAGCGGCGCCGGAAGCGTCGAGCCGGGCGATCCAGGCATCGACCGCCGCCAGATCGGACAGATCCACCCCGGCGGGATACGGATAGGCGGTGTATTTGCAGCGCAGCTTGTTGAGCCGCTCGATCACCGCCGCCGGATTGTTGAGAATGGTGTCGCTCCCTTCATGGGTGGCGCAGCAGACGAGGCCTTCGCCATCGAGGATTTTGTTGAGTTCCTCCTCGGCGATGGGCCCCATGCCGCTGACCTGGACGGCGGTGTAGCCGACCTCGCGGAGACGGTGGAGCGTGGTGGTGATGTCCTGCGGGGTCTTGAGCAAATCCCGGCAGGTGTAGAGTTGGGCGGCGATCTGGCTGGTTTTCATTTGCTGAAGGATTGGCTGAGATCCACCGGCGCTGCGGCGCGGATCTCGGGCTTTACGAATTTGGAGGTTTTGATGAGATTTTTGAGAGCCCGCGCGTATGCGGTGGCGTCCAGGGGCATATCGATGGTTTTATTCTTTAACGACGAAAAGAGCATCGCGTTGGCGAGTTCCACCGAATGGATGCCCTCGGTCGCGGGCGCGATGAGCGGCTTGTTTTCCAGCACGGTCTCCACAAAGTTTTTGAGAATGCCGATGTGTTGGGGGCCATGATCGGGAAACCGGATCTCGCTCTGCGTGGTGGCCGGGCAGGCAAAGGCCTGTGTCGTGGTCCGGCTGAACTCGCTCATCGGCGTTTCGTTCCGGGTAAACGTGATCGTGTCGTTCTCATACACGAGCTTTCCGTTTTCGGCGGTGATCTCCAGGCGGTTGGTGCCGGGTGCTTCGCCGGTGGAGGTGATGAAAACACCGGTCATCCCGTTGGGATACTCGAAGTAAGCCGTCACGTCGTCCTCAACCTCGATATTGTGATACCGGCCCATGGAGCAGAATGCCCGGACCTTGGACGGCATGCCGAACATCCATTGGAATAGATCGAGATTGTGCGGGCACTGATTGAGCAGAACGCCGCCGCCTTCCCCGCCCCAGGTTGCGCGCCAGCCGCCCGAGGCGTAGTAGGTCTCCGTGCGGAACCAGTTCGAGATGATCCAGTTCACGCGGCGCAGTTCGCCCAGTTCGCCGCCCCGGATCATCTCCCGGATTTTGATGTAAAAGGGATCGGTCCGCTGATTGAACATCGCCGCAAAAACTTGTGCGGGATTCGGGCGGGCGTTGTATGCCCCGATCAACTTCAGACAGTCGGCCTTGTGGACCGAGATGGGCTTCTCGACCAGAACGTGCAGTCCGGTCCGCAGTGCTTCGACCCCCAGCCTGGTGTGATCGTAGTGCGGGGTTGCGATGAGCACGGCGTCGATATGTTTCGACCGGAGCAGTTTTTTCCCGTCATCGTACTTTTTCACGTCGGAAAAGGATTCGAGCCGGGCGGGATCGCGGTCGGCCACGGCGACGAGGGTGGCGCCGGGAACCTCGCCCGCCCGCAGGCATTTGGCATGGATGCAGCCCATGTTGCCGACACCGATGATTCCGAAACGAACTGTCTGATTGGATTCCATATTTTTGAGAGAGGGAAAAAACGAAGAAGAGCGGCGGTTCTGCCGGGGATGAATCGGGAACGCCGAAAATATGCGGCGGCGGATTGTTGTCGAGTACAAGTTGAAATATTTCACACACGTGAGTGGTTCGGGGATTTTTCGCCGGTCCGCCTCTTTATCTGCTTGGATTGCCGCCGGGATCGGGTAACTAAGGGTGCATGGAAAACGTCCTTATCGTCGGGTCGGGCTGTGCCGGCCTCACCGCCGCCATCTACACCGCCCGCGCCAATTTGAATCCGCTTGTGCTGGAAGGCCGGGAGCCCGGAGGCCAGCTCACCACCACCACCATGGTCGAGAATTTTCCGGGATTCCCCGAGGGCATCGATGGACCGATGCTGGTGATGAACATGCACAAGCAGGCGGAGCGCTTCGGCGCCCGGTTCGAGTATGGCGTGGTGACGGGATTCGAGCCCGGGGAGAAATCCCACCGGGTGGAGATCGACGGCGCCTGGCGTGAGACGCGCACCCTCATCATCGCCAGCGGGGCCTCCGCGCGCTGGCTAGGCCTGCCTGGGGAGCGCGGAAAGATCGGGCACGGGCTCACTTCCTGCGCGACCTGCGACGGGGCCTTTTATCGCGGAGTGCCGGTGTGCGTGGTCGGCGGCGGGGATAGCGCGGCCGAGGAGGCGATTTTCCTGACCCGGTTTGCCTCCAAGGTCTATCTCATCCACCGCCGGGACGAGCTTCGCGCCTCAAAAATCATGGCCGACCGCGTGCTGGCCCACGAAAAAATCGAGCCGGTCTGGAATTCCGTTCCCGTGGAGTATCTCTCCGATGACAAGGGCGAGATGCGCGCCCTCCGGGTTCGCGGCGTGAAGTCCGGGGCGGAATCCGAGATCGGGGTGAAGTGCGTGTTTGTCGCCATCGGCCACACGCCCAACACCGCGCCGTTCGTCGGCCATCTCGATCTCGACGAAAATGGCTACATCATCCAGAAAAGCGGGACCCGCACCAATCTGCCCGGGGTGTTCGCGGCGGGCGATGTGGCCGATCATGTGTATCGCCAGGCCATCACGGCAGCGGGCCAGGGCTGTGCCGCCGCGCTCGAGGCCGAGCATTATCTGACCGATCTGGAAGCCTGATTGCGCCCTGACTTCTCCAGGAATTGAAAATCTGCGATCTCACCCAGTTCTACTCGCCGGTCAGCGGCGGGGTGAAACGTTATCTTCAGGAGAAGGCCGCCTACATGCGGGACCGGCGTCCGGACGACCGCCACGTGCTGGTGGTGCCGGGCCAGGAGAGCCGCCGGATCGAAGAGGGAAATGCCACGGTCTATACCGTCGCGTCGCCCCTCATCTCGCGCCGCTCCCGCTACCGTGCGCTGCTCAACCTGAGCGCCGTGGAGGAGATTCTCGAGCGGGAAAAACCCGCCGTCATCGAATCGGGCGACCCGTATCAGATGGCCTGGAAAGCACTGGCATCCGGACGCGGGCTGCGCATTCCTGTGGTGGCTTTTTATCATTCGCATTTTCCGGAGGCCTATCTGCGCAGCACGATGCGGTATTTCGGTGCTCTGGCGACGGAGATGGCGATGGATATCGCCAAAAACTACGTGCATGCGCTCTACAGTCGGTTTGCAAGAACCTTCGTTCCCAGCGAGGCACTCGCGGCGGTCCTGCGCGGATGGAATGTGGACAACGTGGTCACGATGGAGCTGGGGGTGAACACGGCGGTGTTCCATCCCGGGCCGGACGATGCCGCCGACACCCGGCTCCGGCTCGATCTGCCCGCCGACCGGACGCTGCTGCTCTATGTGGGGAGACTTGCCCGCGAGAAAAACACCCAGACGCTCTTCGCCGCATTCGAAACCCTCGCCGTGCGGGCACCGGGCCGGTTTCATCTGCTCGTGGTGGGCGACGGCACCCAGCGGGATTTGCTCAAATCCCTGCGCCGGCGTGTGGACGGCGTCTCGTGGCGGCCCTATTGCAGCGATTCGGAGGAACTCTCCCGCATCTATCGCGCAGCAGATCTTTTCGTTCATCCGGGCCTGCTGGAAACCTTCGGACTGGTGAGCATCGAAAGCCAGGCCTGCGGAACACCCGTCGTCGGCATCCGGGGCAGTTATATGGACCGGATCATCTTCTCCGACCAGGCGTTCTGGGCTGCCGAAGACACGCCGGACGCGCTCGCCGACGCCATCCTCTCGGTCGCCTCGCAGGATCCGCGTGCCGCAGGAGCCGCAGCGGCCCGTTGCGCGGCGGACCGGTATTCCTGGAATAGCGTGTTTGAAAAATTGTTCCGTGTTTACGAAGAGGTGGCAACCGTCTAAGTTTCCCCGAAATGAGCCGTGATATCGTGATCCGAAAACTCGAACCGGGCGACCGTGAAGCGGTGCGCACCCTCTGCTGCGACACGGGTTTTCTCGGCAACCCGATCGACCCGGTGTTTGAGGACCGGCGGTTGTTCGCCGACTATCTCACGGCCTATTACACCGACTGGGAGCCGGAATCCTCCTTCGTCACCCTGCTCAACGGCGAATTGCAGGGCTATCTGCTCGGCTCCCGCTTCCCGCTCCGGCAGCAGTGCCACAGCATTTATCAAAACGCCAGCATCGCCCTCCGGGGCGCACTGCGATACCCGCGCTACAATGCCGCCTCGAAAAAATTCGTGCGCTGGATCTTCACCCAGGGTCCCAGGGAAGTGCCCGCTGCCCCCAAGCGGACCGCTCATTTCCACATCAATCTCCGTCCGGAAGCCCGCAACGTCTCCACCACCCGCACCCTCATCGACGCCTACCTCGCCTACCTCAAGCAGTGCGGGGAAAAGCAGGTGTTCGGTCAGGTGGTCACTTTCGAGGAACGGCGGGGCACCCGTCTTTTCGAACGCTACGGATTCAAGGTGCTCAACAAATCCGAGATCACCAAATACCGGGACATCCATCCCGGTGCCGTCTATTTGTGCACGGTTTTGAAAAACCTCGAAGACCACACCACCCTCTACGACATCGACCGGCCCGGGCCCGTGCGGCCCGCCGGTGTGTCCTGAACCCCACCCCGCACACATTCTTTCCGCCCATGAGCGCACCCCGGCTTGACGTCCGCTACACCGCCCAGCTTGCGCGGCTCCATCTCACCAACGACGAAGTTGCGCAATTCCAGACGCAGTTGTCGGAGGTGCTTCGTTACGTCGAACAACTCCAGTCGCTGGATGTCTCCGGCGTGGAACCCACGGCCCATGCCAATCCGGTTTTTGACGTGATGCGGCCCGATCAGGATCGTCCCGGGCTCACCCAGGAAGAGGCGCTCGCCAACGCCCCCCGGCAGGCGAACGGACTCTTCATGGTTCCCAAAGTGATTGAGTGACACGCCATGGATATTCCCTTTCTCACCATCGACGCATTGAAACAGGCCTACGCCAGGGGTGAATGCTCTCCGCAGGATGCCATCCGCGCTCTCGCCGCCCGCATCGAAACCGTGGATCCGCGCGTGGGCGGCTACCTGCATCTGGACACGGATCGCGCCCTCGCCGAGGCCGCACACGCCGATCTCTCCCTGCCGCTGGGCGGCGTGCCGGTCGCCATCAAGGACCTCATCAATGTGAAGGGCGCACCCTGCACCTGCGCGTCCAGGATCCTCGCCAATTTCATTTCGCCCTACGACGCCACCGTCATCACCCGGCTCCGGGCCGCAGGCGCGATCCCCTACGGGCGCACCAACATGGACGAGTTCGCCATGGGCTCTTCCACCGAAAATTCCGGCGTCCATCCCACACGCAATCCCTGGGATCTTGACCGCATTCCCGGCGGATCGAGCGGCGGATCGGCGGCGGTCGTGGCCGCACACGAAGCCATCGCCGCCCTGGGCTCCGACACTGGCGGCTCCATCCGCCAGCCCGCCGCGCTCT
>DYRR01000048.1 GCA_020718605.1 Chthoniobacter flavus
CGAATGGCGCTAACTTAAGCAACGTTTGGGATGTTGCCCCTACAGGGCAGATGTTGCTTTTACCCAAGACCCAGGGCGGCACTGGTGCTTGCCCTGGGCTATGGGATGCAGCCCCGTTGGGGCTTAAGTTAGTGCCATTCTCGCCTGACCCCTAGTTTGCCACCGGGCCAATAGGCCCCAACCGGTTCAAGCAAGAGCAATGGCTTCCCCAAGGTCCGAACCAATTCCCCATCGGGGCGATATTATTTTATCGCGGAACTTGCCAGGGGGCATCCGGTTCGTGTAAACGTTCCGGGGTTCAGGATGCGGGCTGTCCCGCGGCTCGCGGGCCGTAGAAGGGATCCATTGCTCCCCCGACGACGAATGAAATCAGACAGCCACATCACGCTTCTTATCGAGGACGACCGCAGGGCATTTCTACTGCTGCGCGACCTGATCCGTGCGCATGGTGGCTCGGAGTTTGAATTGCACCATGAGTCTTCGCTCGCCTCCGGCCTGGCCGCGATCTCCCGGGGGGGGGTTGAACTGATTCTTTTGGATCTCACCCTGCCCGACAGCGAGGGGTTCGAAACCTTCCAAAAGGTCATCGAAGCCGCCCCGCGACTCCCCATCATCGTGATCACCGGGATGGACGACAGCGAGATGGCCTTGCGATCGGTGCATTGCGGCGCCCAGGATTTTCTGGTCAAGGGCAGCCTGGAGGGGTTGCTTCTGGTGAAAGCGATGCGTTATGCCATGGAACGCAAGCAGGTCCAGCTTGCCCTGGAGGAAGCCAACCAGCAGATGGAACGCCGCGTGGAACAGCGCACTGCGGAATTGCGCGAGGCCAACAGCCATCTCCAACTCGAAATCAGCGAACGCAAGGGTGCCGAAGACGCACTGCGCGAAAGCAAACGTCTGCTGGAAGAAGCCCTGGCGGAGGTCAAGGCCACCCAGGCAAAAATCATCCAGCGCGAACGGCTCCATGCGCTGGGCAACATGGCCACCGGCATCGCGCACGATTTCAACAACGCGCTCGCGCCGATCCTCGGGTTCAGCGATCTGCTTCTGCTCAAGGACTCCAATCTGGAAGACCGGGACAAGGTCCGGCGGTATCTGGAAATGATCCGGTCCTCGGCCCAGGACGCCGCCGCGGTGGTGGGACGCCTGCGGGAGTTCTACCGCGAGCCCGACAAGCGCGAAACGCGCGAGGCGGTGAATCTCAGCGATCTGGCTTCCAAGGCCCTGCTGCTCACCAAACCCCGCTGGCGCGACCAGGCGCTGGCCGACGGCATCAATGTCATCATCGAGACCGACATGCAGCGGGTGCCCCAGATCACAGGCAACCCGCAGGATCTTCAGGACGTCTTCACCAACCTGATCCTCAACGCCGTCGAGTCCCTGGAACAAAACGGGATGATTTCCATCCGGATCTTTTCCGAAGAGGAATCCGTCGTCGCCGAAGTCAAGGATACCGGCATCGGCATGTCGGAGGAAGTTCTCGGACGCTGCATCGATCCGTTTTTCAGCACCAAGGGAATCGAGGGGTCGGGATTTGGCCTGCCGAAAGTACACGCAATCCTGGAGCGGCACGGCGGATCGATGGACATCGAAAGCAGCCCGGGCAAAGGCACGCTCGTCCGGCTCCGCATCCCGGTTTCCCCATCCCCGTCGGCGGTTTCCGGCGGGTTGCGCTCGTCGCGCACCGGCGATCCACTCAGCATTCTGGTGGTGGATGACGAACCTCTCATGCGCGAAGTGATTGTGGCCTGTCTCTCCGGAGACGGACACCGCGTCCAGACGGCCTCCGATGGAGTGGAGGCGCTGGAGGTTTTTGGCCGGGGCAAATTCGATCTCGTCATCACCGACCGCGCCATGCCCCGAATGAACGGCGACCAGCTCGCGAAGGAAATCAAAGCCATCAATCCATCCATGTTCGTCCTGTTGCTCACCGGCTTTGGCCAGCTCATGGAAGCGGCCGGAGAGCATCCCGAGGCGATCGATCTCATCGTATCCAAGCCCTTCACGATCGAGGGCCTCCGCAATGCCATTTCGCAGGCCGTGTCCACGCGCCCCCGCCCGTAGTTTTTCCCGCTCCCGATGTCCCATCCTTATCTTCCCTTCCTGATCTTTCTTGCGGTGGCCCTCGCCGTCCCGCTGGGATCGCTCAGCCTGGCCCGGATCTGGATGCATTTCTTCACCCCAATCCGGCCCGGCCGGGAAAAAAATGCGCCGTTCGAGTGTGGGATTGTCCCGCTCTCCGGTCCGCAGCCCCGGGTGCATTCGCAGTATTATCTATTCGGCCTGCTTTTCCTCCTCTTCGATGTGGAAGCGGTGTTCCTGCTGCCCTTCGCGGTGGCGTTTCTGGATCTCTCCATCGGTTCCTTCCTCACCGCCATGGTATTCCTGCTCCTGCTCGGAGAAGGTCTGCTCTGGGCGTGGGCGCGTGGATTCCTTGTCTGGAACCGCCCAATCCCCCTCCGCAGTCATGGCCGTTGATCCGGATCTCCAGGAAACCATGCGCCGGGCCGGGGTTCATGTGACCTCGTTCGAGCAGCTCATCGACTGGGGCCGCTCCAACTCCCTCTGGCCGCTCCAGTTCGGTCTCGCATGCTGCGCCATCGAAATGATCGCCGCCACCATGGCCCGCTACGACATGGCGCGGTTCGGAGCCGAGGTGTTCCGTCCGTCCCCGCGCCAGGCCGATCTCATGATCGTGGCCGGCACGGTGACCAAAAAAATGGCACCCCAGGTCGTGCGTCTTTACAACCAGATGGCCGAACCGAAATACGTCATCGCCATGGGCGCCTGCGCCATCTCCGGCGGCCCCTTCAAGGAAGGCTACAATGTCCTCAAGGGCATCGACCGGTTTGTGCCGGTCGATATCGTGATCCCGGGCTGCCCCCCGAGGCCCGAGGCGCTGCTCGACGGTCTGATGGCGTTGCAGACAAAAATCCGGCAGGAAAAACTCCTCGGCCCCAACCGTGCCCGCCATGCCAGCGCCTCGATCCCGGGCGATGTGCCGGTGCCGATATTCGGCCCGCACGACCTCGAGCCCTCCGCAAACCGCGCGATCTGGAATCCGCCGACCATCCCCAGAAAACCCGACGTGGCATGAACCCCGAACCCGCCGTCATTCTGGAACAGATCCGCGCCGCGGTGCCCGCCGCGCGTCCGGTCCTGCTGCGGAATCCCGGTCCTGCGGGACAGGATTCGATCCTGCTGGACACCGCGTCCGCGCAGGATGTGTTCCGGTTTCTGAAAACCGCGCCCGGACTGGAGTTCGACCTGCTCTCAAACCTTACCGGCACCGACTGGCCCGAGCCGGCCACCGCCCATTCGGTGGGCGTGCCGCCGGAAATCCCCCCCCCGCCCGCCCAGGGGTTTCTCGAAGTGGTCTGTCATCTTTACTCCACGCTCCGTCGCGAGGGGCCGCTTGTGGTGCGGATGCGCACCGCCGATCGTGCGGAAGGCGCGCACCTGCCCACACTCACCCCGGTGTATCGCAGCGCGGAATTCCAGGAACGCGAAGTGTTCGACCTCTTTGGCGTGGTGTTCGAGGGGCACCCCGATTTGCGCAGGATTCTCATGTGGGATGAGTTTCACGATTTTCCGATGCGCAGGGATTATGTCGCGCCGGACGACTACGAATACGAACCCACCCCGCACGAGGCGGTGTGGGAGCGCGCGAAAGAACATTATGCGGTTCCGGACGGGACGTCCGAAACTGGAGCGCCTGCGCCACCTCAATCGTTGGGATTGGCAGACGAAGCAGCCTGCGAAGCCGCCTGTAGCCCGCTCCGGGAGGAGCGGGATCGATTGTCACCCAATCCTCCGGCATCCGATCGGGAGGTGACACCGTGAGCGCCCCCGTCGATTCCCTTTCCCAGCCGCGATTCGTGGCCGGCGACAACGGCGACCGGTTGTTGCAGGTGTCGCTCGGCCCGCAGCACCCTTCCACACACGGGGTGTTCCGGATGAATGTCGATCTCGACGGCGAAACAGTCGTCCGGCTCAAGCCCGTATTCGGGTACCTCCACCGCAACCATGAGAAAATTGCGGAGTCGGCCACCTATCTTGGTTCCATTCCCTACACCGACCGGCTCGATTACATCTGCTCGCTCACGAACAACTGGGCCTATGCCCTCGCGGTCGAGAAACTCGCGGGCATCGAAGTGCCCGAGCGCGCGGAGTACCTGCGGATCATCACGGCGGAACTCACCCGGCTCATCAACCACACGGCCTTTGCCGGATTCATCCTCGGCGACATGGGCGCCTGGGGATCCGCACTCATGTATGCGTTCCGCGAACGCGAAAAAATCCTGGACCTGTTCGAGGATCTCACCGGCGCGCGGATGATGTGCAATTACATGCGCTTTGGCGGATGCCGCTGCGACACGCCCGAAGGCTGGGTGGATCGCGCGAAGAAGGTCGTGGCGGAATACCCGGCCTTCCTTGACGAGCTGGAGCAGCTTCTTCTCGGCAACGAAATCCTGCTCGCCCGCACCCGCGATGTCGGAGCGCTCCCGGCCGCCACGCTCCTTGACGGCGGGATCACCGGCCCCCTGCTGCGCGCCGCCGGATGCGCCTACGATGTGCGCAAAGTGGATGGCTACGGACTCTACTCCCGGTTCAAATTCCGCGTCCCGCTGGGCGGCCATGGAGATTGTTACGACCGCATCATGATCCGTTTCCTGGAAATGCGCGAGTCGCTCGCGATCCTCCGGGAGGCGCTGGACACACTGCCCGCCGGACCGGTGATCAATCCCAAAGTGAAGGTCCGCGCCTTCAAACCGCCCGTTGGCGAGGCCTACGCCCGCATCGAAGGACCCAAGGGCGAGCTTGGATTTTATCTGGTGAGCGACGGGTCGCCCCGGCCCTACCGCTACCGCGTTCGTCCGCCCAGCTTCATCAATCTCACCCTGCTCGAAGACATGTGCCTCGGACGGGATCTCGCCGACGTGGTGGTCATTCTCGGCAGCATCGACATCGTGCTCGGGGAGGTGGACCGATGAGCGCCGCGCCGAAATGGATCCCCCCCGGCATCGGCCTGCTGCAAGGCCTGGCCGTGACCGGAAAAAACTTCATTGGAAGCTTTTTCCGGGCCGACCGGATGACGACTGTCCAGTATCCCGAGGAGCGGGTGACGCTTTCCCCCAACTCGCGCAACATTCCCTTCCTGGTATTCGACGGAGGGGATCCGGACACCGGGCTGCGCTGTGTGGCCTGCGGCATCTGCGAAAAGGAATGTCCGCCCCAGTGCATCTACATCGTGCTGGACCGCGATGAGAACGGCAAATCGCTCAAGCGCCCCAAAGTGTTCGACATCGACGCCTCGGTTTGCATGAACTGCGGCATCTGTGCCGAGGTGTGCCCCTTCGACTCCATCTTCATGGATCAGGAATACGAACTGAGCAGTGCCGACCGTTTCAAGGGCCTGCTCTTCGACAAGGCAACCCTCGCAAAGTCCGCAACTTACCACGCCAAAATCCGCCCGCTTGAAGCCGCTGCCGTCGCGGAACGCAAACGCGCCGAGGAAGCCAAACGCGCCGCCGCGCAGGCCGCCAAGGAGGCCAAGGCAAAGGCCGACGCCGCCAAAAAAGCCGAAGCACCACCCACTATTTCGAATGCCCGGCCGGCCGGAGGATCAGCGTCCCCGCCTGACCTATCACCAACCCGGTCAGGACAGGAGTCTGACCCTCCAAAATCAACACAACCCACGGCACCGGAGGAGGCCCCGTGAGCCCGGCATCCGCACCCACATTTTTGGAGACCCTGCCCCTGCTTCCCCAGCGGTTGATCGGTGACGCCCTGCGCTCGCTGGGAATCCCCGAGGCCTTTGCGGCGGCCGCCGAGACCGCAGTGGCGGCGATCATCGTGTTCTCGCTTTTTGCCGGCATGTTCGCGCTGCTCTCGCTCATTGAGCGCAAAGTGCTCGCGCGCGTCCAGAACCGTCCGGGCCCAAACCGGGTCGGCCCCTGCGGCATACTGCAACCGGTGGCCGACGGAATAAAGATGCTCACCAAAGAAGATGTGGTGCCGGTGTCCGCCGACCGTCTTCTGCATTTTCTCGCGCCGGTGCTCATCGTGATCCCCTCGATCCTCGCGCTGGGCGTGCTGCCGTACGGACGCGAATGGGTGCCGGTGCCCGCCACGCTCGGGCTGTTGTTTTTCTTTGCCGTGGGAGCCATGACCGAATTGTCCATCTTCCTGGCGGGCTGGGCGAGCGGGTCGAAGTTCCCGCTGCTCGGCGCCATGCGGGCCATCGCGCAGATGGTGAGCTACGAACTTCCGCTCATCCTTTCCGCCACTGCCGTTGTAATGCTTTCGGGGACGCTCTCACTGCCCGAGATCGTGGAGAAACAGGGCGGATGGACGCTGGGTTTCCTGCCCGCGTGGAATCTGTTCACCCCGTGGGGACTGGTGGCGGGCTCCATCTTTTTCATCGCCGGCATCGCCGAGGCCAACCGGTGTCCGTTCGATCTGCCCGAGGGCGAGTCGGAAATCGTGGCGGGTCACATGACGGAGTATTCCGGCTTCAAATACGCCCTGTTTTTCATGGGCGAATATCTCGGCCTCTTCGCGCTCTCCAGCCTGGGGATCACGCTGTTTCTGGGCGGATGGCAGGCTCCGCTGCCAGGACTTGGATTTGTGCCGTCCTATGTCTGGTTCTTCCTCAAACTCGCCGTCGTGATATTCCTGTTCCTCTGGATCAGAGCCACCTTTCCCCGCGTTCGCATGGATCAGCTCATGCGGTTTGCCTGGATGTTTCTCATTCCCGTAGCACTCTTGAATCTGCCCTCCGCCGCTGTCTGGCATTACGCCGGTGGCGGACTCATGGGATGGCTCGCGTGCGGCCCGTTCCTGGTCCTGCCCTATCTCGCGCTCACCATCCACTTCAACCGCAAACTCGCCCAGAGCACGCGCACCTACCGGTTTGCCGAATGAGCTTTTTATTCATCCTGGCACCCCTGATCCTGCTCTCCGCGCTCGGCGCGGCGGCGCTCGCGCGTCCGGTGCATGCCGCCCTCATGCTGGCTCTTTCCCTCGCCTTCGTCGCGGTTCTCTACATCGCGCTCGGAGCGGATTTCATCGGTCTGGTCCAGTTTCTTGTCTATATCGGCGCGGTGGCCATTCTCATCGTATTCGGACTGCTGCTCACCCGTCCGGCGGATGAAGCCGCCGAGGCCGCGCGGTCGCTCCGGACCCAACTGTTCGGTTTATTCTGCGCGCTGCCCGTGGCGATTGTACTTCTGAATGTGGTGGCATCCAGTCCGGAACTCGACCGCGCCGCAACCGCTCCGCAAAACCTGTCTGTCGCCGCGATGGGGATATCACTTTTCACCACGCACGCCGCAGCGGTGCTGGCGGTTGGTGTGATGCTCACAGCGGTGCTCGTGGGCGCGGCAATGATGATTCGCGACACCGACCCGGAGGATTTGCCATGAGTCCGCTGCCGTTTCTTCTCACCCTGTCCTCCGTGCTTTTTGCCATCGGCCTGTTCGCGGTTCTCTCGCGGCGCAATGCGATCCTGATTCTTGTGGGCATCGAACTCATGCTCAACGCCGGCAATCTTAATTTCATCGCGTTCTGGCGGTTCTCCCCACATCCCGACCCGGTGGCGGCACCGGTGTTTGTCCTTTTCTCCATCGCCGTTGCAGCGGCTGAAGCCGCTGTAGGTCTGGCCATCATCCTGCTCCTGTTCCGGCACACCCGGACTTCCCGCATCAACCAACTCAACTCGCTCCGTGGCTGACGCACTTCCCATTCTGCTCTGGCTCGTGCCGCTGCTGCCATTCGCGGCGGCGGGCATCCTCGCGTTCCTGCCGGATGCCGCCGGACGCCGCGCGGCCCCGCTGGCCATCGGAGCAATCGCTGCGTCCTGCGTCTGCGCATTCCTTGTATTCGGAACAACCCTCGGGGGCGGGCACGAGGCGGTGGCGCATCGGGCGTTCAACTTTCCATGGTTCACTTTCGGAGAAGTCCCGCTGCAACTCGGACTTCTTCTCGACCCGCTGGGAGCCGCCATGGCCGCGATGGTCACGTTTGTGTCCGCGTGGATTTTTGTGTACAGCATCGGCTATATGGAGACGGACCGCCGGTTCGGGCGGTTCTTCGGATTTCTGAGTCTGTTCGCCGGGGCGATGCTCTTGTTGGTGCTTTCCAACAGTCTGTTGCTGCTGTTCATCGCGTGGGAACTGGTGGGACTCGCGTCGTATCTGCTCATCGGATTTTACTTTGACAAACCCGCCGCGGCCGCCGCCGCACAGAAGGCCTTCATCACCACCCGCATCGGCGACCTCGCGTTTCTGCTGGGAATGCTGTGGCTCTACTCCGACGCCGGGACGCTGCTTTTTTACGACAACGGCGCGGGGTTGCTGGAGTCCGACGCGCTGGCTTCTCTCGCGGGAATCACGACCGGAGGCGGGCTCGCGGTGTCCGCCGCCGCCTCGCTTCTGCTGTTGGTCGGCGCGATGGGAAAATCCGGCCAGGTTCCGCTGCACGTCTGGCTGCCCGACGCCATGGAAGGCCCGACTCCGGTGTCGGCCCTCATCCATGCCGCCACAATGGTGGCTGCGGGCGTTTTTCTGGTGGCCCGGATGCATCCGCTCTTCTCCGTGGGGGCGGCTCCGGATGAAGTGGCCCCCGCGCTGGCGGCCACCGCATGGGTGGGTGCCGCCACCGCGCTGTTCGCCGCGATCGTTGCGGTCGGTCAGAACGACATCAAACGCATCCTGGCCTACTCCACGATCTCCCAGCTTGGGTTCATGATGGTGGCACTGGGCACCGGCGGAATGGGGGCCGGCATGTTCCACCTCATCGCCCACGCCTTTTTCAAAGCCCTGCTCTTCCTCTCCGCGGGTTCCGTGATCCATGGCTGCCGGGGCGAACAGGACATCCGCCGCATGGGCGGACTGGTGAAGGAAATGCCGTGGACATTTCTCACGTATGCGACCGGCATGATGGCTCTGGCCGGCTTCCCCTTTGTGTTCTCCGGCTTTTGGAGCAAGGAAGCCGTGCTGCACAGCGCGGAACAATGGCCGGGCGGACACGGCCCATTCCTGCTGGCCGTCGCGGCGGCGTTGCTGACCGCGTTCTACATGACGCGCCAGGCACTGCTGGTGTTCTTCGGACGGGCCCGCAAGCCCGGTGTGCTGCATCCGCATGAGAGTCCGGCTTCCATGCTGACACCCATGTTTGTGCTGGCCGCCGGCACCATTCTACTCGTGGTGGTGGGAACCCCCGCATGGCCCTGGCTCGAATCGTATCTCGCCGGGCACCCGGCTTCACTGGACTTCGGAGCATTGATCCGTCCGGAATCCCTCAAGCTCATCGCGCTGTCGCTGGCGCTGGTGACGACCGGCGTCGGGCTCGGTTGGAAAGTCTTTCAGCGCGAGGATTCCGACAGCACCCTGCCCGACCCCATCGAGCATCGGACGCCGGGTCTGTGGAAGGCACTCGGGGCGGCCCTGTATTTCGATGCTTTCAACAACGCGGTGGTGATCCGGCTTTGCGCCCTGTGCGGCGCACTCGCCGCCGCGCTGGAACGATTCTTCTTTCTGCCCCTCCTCGCGCTGGGAGAATCGCTCGGAGCGGCTTTCGCGCGGATCACGGGCGAAGCGGATCACCGCGCGCTGAATCGCGGATTCAATGGCGTGTGCGATGCCCTCCGGTCGGGTGCTTCCGCGACTTCGCGGCGTCAAAGCGGACGTCCACAGACCTATCTCCGCGCCATCGGCATCGGGATGGCCGCCCTGGTGTTTCTCTACCTCTGGATATCCTGGTAACGCCATGCTGATCCTCTTCCTTCTTCTTTTTCCCCTGCTCGGCGCGGCCCTGCTCGGCGCCTGGCGCGGCGCCAATCCGCGCGTGGCGGGATGGATGTCGGTCCTGTGGTCCGCAGTTCCGATCCTTGCACTCAAAGCCGCCGCCCTGGGATATGATCCCGGAGTGCCGCTGGCGCAATGGCATTTGGCCTGGATGCCGATGGCCGGCATGGATTTGCGGTTCGAAGCGGATGGTCTGTCCCTGGTGTTTCTGATGCTGACGGCATTTGTGACGCCCTTCGCCCTCGCGGTTGCGGCACGGGTCGGAAATGGCGGACGCGCGTTTGGCGCTCTGGCACTGATTCTGCAGGCCATGTTGTTCGGCGTGTTCACAGCCCGCCATTTCATTCCATGGTTTCTCTGTTGGGAACTCACCCTCATTCCCGCATGGCTGCTTATCCGTCTCTGGGGTGGTCCCGGCGCCCCGAAAGCGGGCGCACGGTTTTTCATCGTCACGCTGGCCGGCAGCATCGCGATGCTCATCGGATTTCTTGCGATCCAGCTTGTGGCGGGCACCATGGATTTCGACGCGCTCGCGGACATGGCGAAGGACGGACAACTCGCGGAGGCATTTTCCGAATCGCCCGGCGGATCGATGGCATTGCTGTGGGTGGCGGCAGGAATATTCCTCGGGCTTGCGGTGAAAGTGCCGCTGGTGCCGCTGCACGCCTGGCTGCCCGGCGCCTATGCCGAAGCACCCTCCCCGGTGACCATGTTGCTTACGGGTCTGCTTTCCAAGATGGGCGTGTACGGATTTCTGCGGATCATGCTTCCGGTGTTTCCCGATTTTCTCCACGACCGGGCGCCCTGGCTGGGCGGGCTGGCACTCGTGACGATCGTGTACGGTGCCCTCGCGGCGCTGGCGGCCACCGATCTCAAGCGGATCCTGGCCTACTCCTCCGTGAATCACCTTGGCTATTGCATGCTGGCCCTCTTCACCGCCGCCGTCCCCGGTGCGGGAGAGTCCGCAATTTCCGCCGCAATCTCCGGGGCGGTCCTGCAGGCATTCAATCACGGCGTGATCGCGTCCACTCTGTTCGCAGGCGTGGCGTTTTTGGAAGCCCGGAGCGGCGGCCTGCGGAATCTCAACGACTTTGGCGGCATCCGGTCCCGGACCCCCGTGCTGTGCGGGCTCATGGGGATCGCGCTCTTTGCCTCGCTCGGCCTGCCCGGGCTGGCGGGGTTCCCCGGTGAGTTCCTTATTTTTCTGGGCGTCTTCGGCATCCGTCCGGTGTTTGCGGCCATCGCGGCGCTGGGTCTGCTCTTCACCGCCGTCTTTGTGGTGCGCCTGGTGAAACAGGTCTTCAACGGGCCATTGACCCCCGCGCACGCGGCGATCCGGGACCTCGATAACGGCGAACGCGCCATCCTCGCCCCCGCAGTGCTCGTCATCATTGCAATCGGCGTCCTGCCGCAAATTGTGCTGCACTGGTCCAATCCCTGGACCGTGTGGATAACCGATTTTTTACAGTTGATCCCATGAACCTGCTCTGGACCATTCTAGCCCCGTTCGCGGCCGCGCTGCTGGTGTTTCTCGCGCCGCCAC
Source organism: Chthoniobacter flavus (assembly GCA_020718605.1). Lineage (GTDB taxonomy): Bacteria > Verrucomicrobiota > Verrucomicrobiia > Chthoniobacterales > CAKUMP01 > DYRR01. The sequence goes on from DYRR01000048.1 coordinate 11,353, forward strand.
GCTTCGCGAAGTGGCTCGCGCTGGCCGCCTGTGCGCTCGCAATGGCCGCCGCCGCGAATGCCTGCCTCGTGCGCCTCCAAGATTTCGACGCAGCACTCTGGAGCTTCGACCGGAATTGGATTGAGGCGTTTGGAATCCGGTTCCATCTGGAAGCGGACGGCATCAGTCTGGTCCTGATTCTGCTCACGGGCATCGTGGCCGTGGCCGGCGTGTTGTGTTCGTGGAATGTGGAAAAACGCCAGCGCGCGTTCTTCGCATTCTATCTCGTGATCATCGGCGCGTCCTCCGGGGTGTTCCTGAGCCGGGACGCCTTTCTGCTTTTCGCATTTTATGAAATGGTGATCGTGCCGAAATATTTCCTCATCGCGATCTGGGGATCCGAGGACCGGGAATATGGCGCGATGAAACTCACGATGTATTCCATCGCGGGCAGCGCCCTGGTGCTGCTCGGGCTCGCCGTCGCATTCGGGGCGTCCGGCACCGGCAGCTTCGACCTGTTGGATCTGGCATCCGTGCAGTATCCCCCCGCGTTGCAGACCTGGCTTTTCCCGGTGATGTTCCTTGGGTTCGCCGTGCTGGCGGGCATGTGGCCCCTCCACACATGGGCTCCGACCGGCCATGTCGCCGCGCCCACGGCCGCCTCGATGCTGCTTGCCGGCATCGTGATGAAGCTCGGTGCGTATGGCGCGCTGCGGGTTGCCATGCCGTTGTTCCCCGAGGGCTTCGCGCTGTGGCGTGGCGTGATCGCGGGTCTGGCGCTGGTTGGGATTGTCTATGCGGCCTTCGTGGCACTCGGACGCAGGGATCTCAAGTTTGTGATCGGTTATTCCAGCGTGAGCCACATGGGCTTTGTTCTCCTCGGACTGGCGATGGCCAATCTCTGGGGCCTGCGCGGTGCGGTGCTGCAAATGGTCTCGCACGGCCTCATCGCAGGACTGCTGTTCGCCGTGGTGGGACGCCTCCTCTACGACCGCACCCACAACCGCGACCTGGACGCCCTGAGCGGATTCGACCTGGGCCGCACCCTGCCCGGTGCCGCCGTGGTTTTCACCCTGGCCTGCGCCGCTTCCATGGGGCTGCCGGGATTCAGCGGGTTCGCTGCGGAACTCTCGGTAATCCTGGGCGTGTGGCAGAGCGATCCGTGGCTGCTGGCGCCGCTGGCAGCGGGAATCCTCGCCACCGGAGCCTTCACACTGCGGGCACTGCAGCGCTCCTTTTTCCTGAAACCGGCCTCCGACGCCCCTCCGCCCGACGCGCTGCCGCCGCTCACCCCCGCAGAGATCGCCGGAGTGCTGCTCCTGCTTGCCGGCACACTGGCCATCGGATTGTATCCCGGACCCTGGATGGCACTGATCGACGACGGGCTGGGCTCGCCCCTGTTTGACGCCTTGTTGGGGGGGCCATTGCCATGACGCCGTTGCTCACCCAACTCGCCCCCGAATCCGCGCTGGTCCTCACGGCGCTGGCAGCCATCGGACTCGGATTCAAGCGCCGCCCGGAAAACACCTCCAACTCCGCGCCCACGCTCTGGCTCGCGCTGTGCGGGATCGTTGCGGCGGGCATCCTGCTTTGGTGGACCGGCGGAGAGAATGCCGGGACACCGGAGGCCATGGTCTCGACCAACGCCCTGTCGCGTCTCTTCCAAGGCATCGTGCTCGCACTCGGGTTTGTCGGCATCGCCATTCCCCCCGCACCGGGGGAGGTCCGGCATCCGGGAGAATTTCATGCGCTGCTCCTCTTCGCCCTGTGCGGACTGCTGCTCGTGGCGGGCACCTCCGATGTGCTGATGCTTTTTGTCGCTCTGGAGATGGCCAGTCTTTCCCTGTATCTGCTGGCCGGGTTTTCCAGAACCGCCAAGGCCTCGGAAGCGGCACTGAAATATTTCCTGTTCGGAGCGGTCTCGGCGGCGTTTTTTCTGTTCGGCTTGAGTCTGGTGTATGGATTCGCCGGGTCAACCTCGCTCACCGTGATTGGCGACCAGGCCGCTGCGGGCAAACTGCCTCTCTTCGCCGCAGCGGGCCTCGTGATGGTGCTTGTGGGGGTGGGCTTCAAACTCGCCGCCGCGCCGTTTCATTTCTGGGCTCCGGATGTCTATGAGGGTGCCAATGCCACCACGGTCGGCATGGTGTCGGCCGCAACCAAGGCGGCCGCCCTGTGCGCACTCTTCAAAATCCTGGTCGTCGGTTTCGGCGGCGTGATGGGATCGTCCGACTGGGGTGCGTTTCAAGTCGGTTGGGCACCCATGGTCGCCGCGCTGGCCGTCGTGTCGATGGGCGTCGGCAATTTCCTGGCCCTGGCACAAAAAAGCGTCCGCCGACTGCTCGCCTACTCCGCCGTGGCCAATACCGGATATCTGCTGGTGGGATTCGCGGGCGGTGCCGACGGAGCCCTCGCGGCCCTCTACTATGTGGTGGTGTATGCCCTCGGAACGGTCGGAGCCATCGCGGTGGTCGCGGCGGTCGAGCGCGACCGGGGATCGGATGCCATGGATTCCTTTGTCGGATTGTGGAAGCGCACCCCGGGACAGGCCCTCGCATTGCTGGTCTGTCTCGCCTCGCTCGCCGGCATTCCGCCCGTGGCGGGGTTCTTTGGAAAATTCGCCGTCTTCACCGCCGCGCTGCTCGGAAGCTCCGGCACCGCATGGCTCGTCGCATTCGCCGTCGCGATGAGCGCCATGTCTCTTTATTATTATCTGGCGGTTCTCAAGCAGGTCTTTGTCCGGACCTCCACCACCGACGAAAACCTGCACGCCGCTCCCCTGCCCGTTTCCCACCGGCTCGCCATCGCCCTGCCTGCGGTGGCCCTGGTGCTGCTGGGTCTGTTTCCTTCCCTGCTGCTGCAACCGATTGGCGAAGCGGTCGTGCAGTTTCTAAACGGATTGTCGTAGAACATTTTCTTTTTCGCAATCCCCGCTCACACACCGCATCCAACCAACCAATTGGCCGGAGGTGAGCTACTGCAAATGTCACAGGATCCGGTCCAGCAGATATTGCCGGATCACACCCATTCCGCGCAAAGCAACTCCGCCTGCGCCAACACCGTCTTCACCGCCTCCTCTTGCAAGTCCGGCGGGTAGCCGTGTTTGTTCAGGATGCGTTTCACCATGACTTTGATCTTGGCGCGGGCACTTTCGCGTAGGGTCCAGTCGATGGTGACGCTCTTCTTCACCTGCGAGATCAACTCGGCGGCGATCACCATCGCCTGCACCGTGCTGTCGTTCGTCGCGAGGGCGTCGTAGAAAGCGATCTCGTCGTCGGTCAAGCCCATGTCCTCGCCGCGCTTGGTGGCGGCGTCGAGGTCCTTGGCGAGTTTGATCAGATCTTCGATGACCTGCTGAGGTGGGCTTTATCTTTTGCGTCGAAGGATCTGATCATACTCAGCATGTGGTCCAATCCAGAACCAGATCGTTGTGTCTCCGTCAATTGTCGCAAGCGCACGATATGAGTCTGTAACCCGGCAAGACCAATACGAATGAATCCTCTTAAATTGGAGTGAGGTGTGCGAACTGTCGTGAACCCAAAGTCGATACTGCTTGGCAGCAATGCGCTGAATATCCGGTGGAAGGTTCTTGTAGGCTTTCCAGAATTTGGAGCTCGCCCTACTTTTCATGCGTAGGCAGCGGAAGGCTCTTCCCAGAACGGTGCTCCGCCACGGCTTCTGCCGCAAGATCATCCAAGAGCCCAGCGGAAATATCGTCCTCGATCTGACGATCCCACAGGTCAGAAAAGTGGGTTGAAAGCCAGTTCGTGAGGACGAATACATCCTCCCGAGGAAGCCTCTCAATCGCATGCTCGATTTCTTGAACGGTACTCATAAGCTCACAATAAACACGATATTCCCAGCGGCAATATTTTTGTTCCCCAACGACCCCAAGCTCAGCGACTGCGGAGGCGCGGCGCACTGGCTGCGGAAAGGAGGCTGGGGGCGAAGGCGGTGGGAGCAGCCAGTGTGACGCGCCGGAGCAGTCGCTGCAGCGCATGTTCTGCCGCGCAGACTGCGGGCCATCCGCCGCTACGGGTTCTGCCACCCCGCCGCCAAGGCCAAGCGCGAGCACGTGGCGCTGCACACCGGACGTCCGTTGTGGCTTGGAACACCCTCCCCGCCCCCCGCCAAGCCACC
>DYRR01000190.1 GCA_020718605.1 Chthoniobacter flavus
CAGCAAACCTACTGTCTATGCGCCTTCCCGATTGTTTTGGTTATCGAAGTTCAGCTTAGGCGCCCAAGATTTTTCGGCTCCTGGCACTCCACCAGATGAGCGCAAGCCCGTAAAGCAGTGCAAAGCTCCGCATGTCCGCAGACAGCCCCATCTTCCAGGTAGTTGTCAGGGGAGATCAGGCAGCCCGCCGAAATGACTCATGGCGAATTCCTTTTCCTCCCGCACATTGAGGAGTTGGGCGTTGGGGGATTCTCCGTGACCACGATCTGAAAATCCCTCCCCTCCCAGCCTCCCGGCCACAGAATGGTGAAATCAAGAAGGGTTCCGACCGGCAGGTTTTTGGCAGGCAAATCCACCACCCAGCACTGAAGGCCGGCATCGTAAGTTGGGGTGTCGTGGACCGTCGCCCAGCCATCCGTGCTCCAGTGAATCGTCGCGGGTTGGTCCAGGACAATGCAGAGGGATTTTCCAGCAGGGATCGAAGGAGTCTGATGGGCAAGCGTCCACATTTCGCATTTGCTGCCCTTTTTCCCCTTTGCGTAGCGTTGATACACAGGCTCGATGCGGTCGAAGCACACGCCATCGCGCGAGCTGCGCACAAGGGACACATACTCCGCGTGGGTCCAGCACAAGGGCATGGCCGAACCGGTCGCTTCGCCCCGCTTCATGTTCCCCTCGGGCAAATCGTCCGCGTCCCAGACCTGTTCCGGCATCATGCCGCCATCGTTGGCGAAGTTTTCCATCGCTTCGATATAGGGCTGCGGATCGCGTCCGGCGGCCAGTTCGTAATGGGCGCGTTCCCCCGTCAGAATGGGCCAGCACCGGCCCTCACCGGTTCCATCGAAGGCGCTGCCATCGGGCTTTTGTCCGTAACCATCCTGATTGTAGCGCCGCCATCCGGGTCCTTGTGGCAAATCTCTTTTGATCACTTTGTCCATGACCGCAATGGAATCGAGAATGATTGGATCATCGGCGGAGCGCACGCCCAGGCGGACGAAGTGAAGAAAGTCGCCGCCGATGATGTTTCGCGCGGGATGCCGACCGCCGCCATTGGCGATCTGGATTTCGGATTCGTCGGGGTCGGGTGTGGCGGTCGGTTGCTTCGGGTCGGCCGGGGTGATGCGGAGGTAATGCCGGGGTTTGCCTTCCACCAAATTCCCGCGATGGGTGACCATCCAATCCTCCAGGTGGGAGGACAGCCAATCGGCATAATCCAGGAGAAAGGCCGCGCCTTTTTCCTTCCGGTCGCGGGCAAAGTCCGCCGCGCAGACCAGGGCGGCAATAACGGTCGCCAGGGTCGATGGCGAGTAGCCGGAATTTTCCTCCCAGCGCTCCTGGGGCGTCACCGGTCCGTGCAAAATCAAATGCCGCGCGGCCAGCGAGACGAGCGTCCAGGGATCGAACTGGCGGAGGGCGTTCGCCTTCCTCAGGCGCCAGGCGAGTAGAATCGGCGCGGCGACTTCATCAAGCTGGATTCCCTTCCAATAGGGCACGCCATTGATGAAGCTGTTTTGAGGCAGGCTGCCGTCATCCTCCTGCACGCAGGCCAGCCAGATCAGGGAGCGCAGGGGGGATTCCGTTTGCCCGCAGGCCAGAAGGGCGGTGGCGGTTTGCACCATGTCGCGCGCCCAGACGAGATGGTAGCCGCCCTGGTCGCAGTCGTCTTTGGTTTCCCCCCAGGGAATGCTGAGAGAGGCCACAAACGCACCCTGAAAGATTTTGTCTTCATGCGCGAGCAGCACGCACTGGCTCAAACGAAACAGGGATCCGCCATCCGCCGTGTGGGCGCTCAAGTCGGTCTCGGGACGTGTCCGCTGCCATTGGTTGACATACTTTGCCCGCAGTTCGGCAAAGGGCGTGGCAAACGCCTGGAGGAGATGGGTCGAGGCGCTGTGCGGCGTTTCGCCGAAGCCAATGCCAAGAGTGAATTCGAGGCCTTTTGACAAATCAATTTCACCGGTCAGGGCAATGTTTCCGTTCATGGCCTCGGGAAATTCCCAATCCATTTTGAAGTTCTCCATGAGATCCCTCCACCCGTCGCTGCTGCCCACATAACCGACCGAGCGGCGTGTGAAATCCGGAAGGCAGCCAAAGGACATTTCCGTTTCCTCACGCCGTCCTCCGAAGAGTTTGCGGTTTCCGGTTTCGCACAACCATGCGGAGTTGTTGTTTCCCGTGCCCTTCATGTGCGGGGCGAGCAGGGCATAGAGACGCAGCTTGCCGCGCAGGGATTTGTCCGGGATTTCCAGCCGTGTGTGCATGAGCAGGACCGCCGAATGCGGTTCGACGAGGATTTCCTTGACCAGCCGATACCTTCCGCCGGGGTCCGAGTTGGTCAGACGGTAGAGCAGCGTGTTTTCCTCGGGGTATTCGATTTTGTGGAGCAGGTCGCGCTTTTCCTCATGACAAAAGGTTTCGCCATCGGTGATGAGAAATTGCAGGTCACGGGTGTTGGGGGTGTCCACATGGGGAAAATAAATCTCGTTGATGATGCCGTGGCTGAGGGTGAACCAGACATTGGCACTCGCCGCATACGCGGTGCCGACTCCGTCCTTGGCGCTGGAAGTCCAGCGTGGAGGAATACCCGGTGCGCCGGGAGCGTTGTGAAGGGTGTTTTTCATGGTTTGGGAAAAAGCAGCAGGGTGTAGAGGACGTTGTCGGCGAAAGTCGAGTCCTGAGTCAGGCCAAGGTGATTGCGATGGAGGAACATGACTTTGCTCCACGGGATAGGCGTCCGCACGGTCTGGTTTTGCTGCTGCGGGGTGCGCAGATCGTAAAGCGCACTGGATCGCAGCACGGTGCCGTCACCCGGCGCGAAGGCACTCGCAGTGAGTTCGCCATTTTTTCCAAGTGTCATTGCGCTGACGGTCCCAGTCGCGTCCCCGGCATAAAGATGCATTTGGAGACCGGAGGGCAGGGTGTGCGGGCGGGCGAGTGCCGCGCGAAAGGTCCGGGCGCGGGCCAGCGATTTCCGGAGATGGGCAAGAGCGATGTCTTTACGCCGGGCGGCATCCGGTTCGGAAGGCAGGATTTTCCTGAGCACTTCGTCGGCATCCGGAGAAGCCAATCCCCATCCCTGGCGCTCCCAGGTTTCGGAGTCGAGGTAGTCCAAGGCTCTGCCGGTGGTCCTATCCACCACAGGCTGGAGCCTGGGATCGGGAAGCAGTTGGTAAACGGAAGGCATGGTTCCGAGCAACGCGGGATCGTAGAGGGGAAGGATCGGCGCAGGCCGGAAGCCCTGCACCAATTGCTGGAGAGCGGCCAATGATCCGTCATTCGGCGTGCCGACGAGAATGACTTTCTCCACATGCCGGGCTCCCTCCCAAGTCAGCGGTGGTGGGGAGCCGTCGGAAGCGGGTTCTCGTCCGCCATACATCAACATGTAGCGGGTGATCAG
>DYRR01000049.1:0-8588 GCA_020718605.1 Chthoniobacter flavus
CTCCGCCGCCACCAGAAAATCCGTGTCAATCCCGTGCGTCATCGAGCATGCCCCCTAGAATATCGTCTTCTCCGTGCATCGCTGGGAAATACCAGATGGAATAAGGCGCGAACGATTTTTGACAATTTTGCGTTTAATTTTCTTTACGCATGCGTATAGTTCTCTGGTAACCACTCTCCCACTCATGATCTTCATAATTGATCCAACCGACCTGAAAGCGTATGAAGCGGCCATTGCCGCCGTCGTCCGGCATGGCAGTTTGAAGCAGGCGCTCTCACACTATGGCAGCAAAGACGACAGAGGGAAAACGCTCACTGAGCAAAAACGCAGGCAATCCAACCGCTCCCTCGCGCGCCTTCTCGTCGCCGAAAGCAAATCCTGATTTTCGCGAAAATCCTGACCGGGCGATCCATGTGGCCGGGGCCATCACCCCGGAGCTTGTTCGTCGCCTGACTCCGGAAATCCGTCGCCTGCGGCACGCGGGGCCCACCGAGCCTATCACGGTATATATCGACAGCGAAGGCGGCTCGGTCCAGTCCTGCGAACATCTCGAAGGGATGTTGTTCAATTCAGACCAGGATGGCAACCGCTGCCGGATCATTACAGTTGCCACCGCGCTGGCGGCCAGTGCCGCCGCCCGCCTGTTGACAAGGGGCGACTGTGCGCTGGCTTACGCTAATGCCACCATTCATTGCCATGGCACCCGCTTTCAAGGAATTACCGAACTTACCCGGGAGCGGGCCGATTTGGCGTCTCGCTCCCTATCGGCGTTCAATGACGAAATGGCCTCCGCGTTCATGCACAGAACGCTCGAGAACCTCCCTTGGCTCTACCAATTCTATAAAGAAGAGATCGACAAGCGGAATCAGGATCCCGCCATCAAGGCATTGAGTCACATGCAGGGCCTGGCGTGCCTCATCCAGCAGAGGCTCAGTGTACAGAACCGCCGCTTGATGGATGGGGTTTTTGCCGAACTGAACCTCTTCACTGCTTTGGAGGTATTCCTTGGGAAGCCCGCTCGCAGCAAACCTTTGGAAAAAGCGCGAAAGCGGGGCCGGGGGGCCTTCGAGTTCCGCCTACTGAAACTCATCGTCGATTTTCTGGAGTCCGAGTGTCCAAAGGACGAAATTCAGGGTGGGTTGAAAACAATCAATGTTGCGCAGCTTACCGATCTTTACTCGCTGAGAAAGGACTACTATGAACGATTCCTTTCCGATTGTGACAACCCGGAGCCCCAATTGCTGATGCTCTGTGAGACCGAGCAAATCGTAAAATGCCAATCTCTTCCCGAAAACGAACGCAAACCCTTCCTCATTGCTCAAGTCGGCGACCGGTTGTTTAGTGCGTGGCAACTTGCGACAACACTATCGGCAAATCTTGTGAGGGGGGAAAATCCTCTTTCCGCACGGGATGCTTACTGGCTCGGGTTGGTTGAGGAAGTGGTAGGCGATTCCAATCTTCCCTGCCGCAGAACTCTAATGGAACGCGTATGAAGCTATAGCTGCGCCGATTGGGCGCAGCCTCCATGGCCACGCGCAGATCTTCAGGCGTGGCGTTCTCAGCATTGCGATGGATCTCTTGTCGTCGCAACCATCACCTTATCCAGTGTCTTTATCTCGGGGTACAGTCTTTTTTCCGGAAATTTATTACGAGAACTGCTCTAAACGGGATTCCGCGCAAACAAACCTGTTGCGCCGATCCCGGCCATTGAACATTCTCCTTCCCAATGCCCACCCGCAGCAACACCCGCCTGCCCTTCAGTCTGTTTCTGGCGCTCCGCTTTCTCAAACCCAAGCGGACGTTTCTCTCCATCATCACGCTCATCTCCGTTCTGGGTGTCACGCTCGGGATCATGCTGCTCATCGTGGTGATGTCCATCATGACGGGATTTGGCCTTGAGCTGCAAAAGAAGGTGATCGGGTTTGAGGCGCATCTCATGATCGGGCGCAACGGCATCCTGCAGGACTGGCGCGGGATCGCCGAGAAAGTCTCCGCAACCCCGGGAGTGACCGCTACGGCGCCGTTTGTGATGGGTCCGGTGATTGTTGAATTCCAGAACCACCGGCTCGCTCCGAAAATCCGGGGCATCGATCTGGAACGCGAGATGGCCATCACCAATCTGAAGGACTTTATCGTCGCGGGCGAAGCGAGGCTGGACGGGGACGAAGCACTGCTGGGTTCCGAAGTGGCCCGGGCGCTCGGTGCCGGAGTGGGCGACACGATCACTCTCTACTCGCCCGGAAATATCGGCGAACTCATGGAATCGCTGCATTCGCTCGAAACCGATGCCGCCGACGATCCAAGTGCGCGAGAGGAGAAGATCGGCAAAATAAAAGAGGTCATTCTTCCCCGCGAACTTACCGTGACGGGCATCTTCGAGTCGGGCCGGTATCTCTACGACTCGGAGTTCATCCTTGTGCCGCTGCACATCGGCCAGGAGGTTTATGCGCTGGGCGACGGGGTTCATGGGCTCGGGGTGAAAACAACCGATCCCTATTTGGCGGCGGAGTATCAAACCGCCATCGAGAAGCGGTTGGACGACGGTGCCTACGCGCTCACCTGGATGGATCTCAACCGGCAATTGTTCGAAGCGATCGGCATGGAGCGCGGTCTGTTGTTTTTCCTGATGCTCTGCGTGAGCATCGTGGCGGGATTCTGCATCATGAACACGCTCATCACCGTCACCGTCCTCAAAACGCGCGAGGTGGGCATCATGAAAGCGCTCGGGGCGCGGACCGCGCAAATTGTGTGGGTGTTCCTCGCCCAGGGCATTGTGGTGGGGCTGCTCGGAACGGTTTCCGGACTCGGCCTGGGATTGCTGGTCGTGGCCGGACGCAACCATCTGCGGGATGCCCTGTCCACCGTGCTCGGAATCCAGGTGTTCCCGCCGGAGGTTTATGAGTTCTCGCAAATCCCCGCAAAAGTGATCCCCGGCGACGTGGCGGTGATCTGTCTGTGCGCGTTTGTCATCTGCTCTCTGGCGGCACTCGTGCCGGCCTGGGTCGCCGCCCGGCTCGATCCCGTGAAAGCACTGCGCTACGAGTGACGATCCGATGCCGCGCATTGAACCCGGATTCCTTCTCCGCAATCGCGGGCGGAAGCGGCTTGGGGGGGGCGGTAACGCACGGTTGATTTCCGAGGAATGCTGCGCTATCAAGATGGCTTTCTGCCCCTGGTTTTCATGTCCGAGATTTCTGCCCTGGATAAACACGCATGCCCCGCATGCGGCGCGGAGGCTGTGTGGGATGCGTCGCGCCAGATGCTCCGGTGTCCCTATTGCGGCATGAACGATCCCTGGAACGTTTCCGAGAACGGCGCGACGGTGAGTGAACTCGACCTTGCCGCGGCATTGCGGGCCATTCCCGACGGGCAGCGCGGATGGGAGGCCGACCGGGTGTCGGTGCAGTGCCAGAGTTGCAAAGCCATATCTCTTTTCCGGCCGGAGCAGGTGGCCAACCGGTGTGAATTCTGCGGATCTCCCGCAGTTGTCCCTTATGAGGCCACACGCAATCCCATCTATCCCGGCAGCCTGCTTCCTTTCAAGGTTGCCGAAAGCAAAGTGCGTGAACAGATGCGCCAGTGGTATCGTTCGCGATGGTTCGCTCCCAACCGCCTCAGGCGGGCGGCACTCACCGATCAGGTACACGGGGTCTATATTCCATTCTGGACTTTTGACGCCCAGGTTCATGCCGACTGGACGGCGGAGTCCGGCCATTACTATTACGTCACCGAGAGCTACCGGGATCGCGACGGACGCACTGCAACACGGCAGGTCCGCAAGATCCGCTGGGAATCCAGCGCGGGATCCCTGGATCATTTTTTTGACGATGAGTTGGTGCCCGCCACCGTGGCGCTGGACGGTGCTTTGCTCGAAAAAATCTCGGACTTTCCCACAGGCGATCTTGTGCCCTACGACCGCGGATACGTGTCGGGCTGGGTGGTCGAGCAATACCAGATCGATCTGGTAGCCGCCGCCGCCCATTCCCGGGAAGTGATGGATCAAAGGCTGCGCGCTCTGTGCGCCTCGGACGTTCCCGGCGACACGCACCGCAATCTGGATGTCCAAGCCAGCTACGACGGACAGACTTTCAAGCACATCCTGGCACCGGTCTGGCTGCTCAGCTACGATTACGGACGCACCAAATATCAGGTCCTTGTAAACGGCTATACAGGCGCCATTGCGGGCAGACATCCGCTGAGCTGGATCAAGATCGCCCTGGCCGTGCTCGCCGTGCTGCTTGCACTCTTGATGCTTGCGGGGATCCTTGGAAACTCCTGACAAGGGAATGCGATTGACGTGGGATGCGTGCAGCGCGTAGTCCTTGGGCTCATGACACGCGAAGAGTTTCGGATTCACTTCAGGCAGTGGCGCGATGGCAGGGGGCTCACCCAAAAAGCGGCGGCCCGGGCGCTCGGTGTTTCATTGCGGACACTCCAGAATTGGGAGATTGCCCGCAACATGCCCACCGGGTTCGGCCTGACCGCGCTCCTGTCCGCGATGGACGCCTCGCGTTCCATGCCGAAGTCGGTTGCGTCAAAATCTGCGCCGCGATCCCGGAGGCCGGCTTCGGTTCCGCGATCCCGGAAGGCACCCGGTTATTCCGGCCTCAGCGAGACGCATCTTCTTTGAAGTCGGTGGATTCCAATTCGCAGTAAACCTTCCCGATAAACACTTCGCCCTCGAGTCGGAGCAAAAGGCGGTCCTTGTCATCGGACATCCAGCCCGTGGCGCGCCGGAATTTTTTCACCGCCGAGATCGAGCCGTTCTTTTCGATCTTGCCCAGCGTGAGATCCAGCCGGATGGCGCGTCTTGCCCCGGCGGGAACTTCGATGGTTTTCCGCGCACCGACCCGCACGGTGGCGAGGTAGGCCGTCTGGCCCGGGCATACGATCATCGAAAGCGAATCTCTGCTCCGCAGCGGTGCGCTCCGGACATGGTGCAGCGCGGAGTGCAGGTCGTGCAGCCCGGGGATCTTGAGGGTGCGGGTTTTTTCCGGCTTCTTTGGCTCCGGAAACTCGAGCCGGATCACGCGGGCTTTTTCCGGGAAAAAATCGATGGTCGTGAATCTCTGCAGTGCGCGGTATTCCTCCCGCAGATAAAAATGCAGGGGCAATCCCGTGCGGGGGTTGAGGTTTGAAGTGAAGGTGGCGTCCAGCGGCCAGAGCAGACGGGCGGTGCCGACCGTGCCAAGGGATCCGAAAAGTACGCCGTCGGAGAAGAAATGAAAATTGGCCTTTGCCGCCGGAATGCCGCTCCATCCGAAGCGGTAGGCCGTGCGCATCGGACGCAGTGGAGCGATGGGCCCGGGCTGGTCCCGGGCGACATCCTGCCAGGTCCGGCTCCACGCGGCAGGGCAGAGGCAGATCGCAAGGAGGAAGGCCGAAAATCTCACGGAGTTGCGAATTTGTCCGCAGAGGCATTGGCGGAATTGGGTGGCAGCAGGGATTCCAGCGCAGAGCGGTCGATCCAGCCCCGTGCTCCGCCGGGAATTTCCACATAGGTCCAGGGGCCTCCGGCGTCCAGAATGCGCACCTCGCTGCCTTCGGGAATCTCGCCCACTGCCTTGGAGGATTCGGCCGGGGCGAAGCGCACCACGGTCTTCGGGGACACCACCACGGCAAGGTCCGCAGGATCGGGCCGCCACCACCATGCCGCGACAAATCCGCCGCAGAACAGCATTGCCAATGCCGCGCCAATCATTGCAGGAACCCGATGCCGGCGGGGGCCGGCGAGGGCACCCACTCCCAGTGCCGCGGCGATCCAGAATCCAGCGGACGCGCAAAAGAGCAACACCTGGGAGCTGATGAGGCGGAGTCGCACCGTCACGGGATGGGTGGTCACGTCCTCCGCACCGGTGCGGGTCCGGACAAAGGCGAGATTGGCGCGTGCTTCCGGATGCCGGGGCATCAGTTCGAGTGTCCGCCGATAATTCAGGATTGCCCGGCCCGGCTGGCCCGAGCGTTCGTAGGCGTTTCCAAGGTTGTAAAACAGATTCACCGGGGACATTCCGGACCGGATCGAGGCTTCGTATTCGCCCACGGCTTCGTCGAACTTTCCGGATTCGTATGCGGCATTGCCCCTTTGGAATTCCCCGCCCGCATGCGTCGTCTGCAGTAGTGCTGCCAATACAACAAACAACCCGGCACCAATGGTTGGAGATATTCTTCTTGTTGGAGGGTCAGGCTCCCGCCCTGACCGGTTTGAAAACAGGTCAGGCGGGGACGCTGACCCTCCATCAGACTCTCGATAGAGTGTCATAATTTTCGGACGGTGTAATTGCCGGACAAGATGCTGCGGGGACTGCATGAATGTGGAGTGGATCATGGCTGTTTGGAAAGTTGGGCGATGACTGCCTGTGCGCGATCCCGGTCTGCGGGTTGCAGTCCGGAGGTGTGTCCCGAGTAAAGCCCCTCGTCACGACGCCCCCGCAACCACTCGATCTCCGCGCGGGTGGCCGCATCCTGCGGGGCACTGGATTTGGTTTTCAAATCCACCCAATTGCAGGCCACCCTGAAAAAATCGGGCCCGGACGCGGCCCGGAGTTTGGACTCGAGATCCTGAAGCTGACGGGTGCGCGCGCCCATTGGGCTTCGCGATTTGTCGGAAATCCTGCGATGGATCCATGCGCCCAGTGCGCCGACAACGGCAAGCAGCGCGAGCACACCCTGGATCTGCCAGAATTTCTTGTCCGGCATCCGGCCTGCGATCTGCCTGCCGGGGGAGGGCAGGATGTGCAGAATGTCGGCTTCGCCCGCCACTACTGGAGCCGTTTGCGGAGCGGGTGTGGCAGAAGGGTCGGCGCCGGACGGCACCGCCGGGGTGGGGGATGAGATCGGGGCACCGGAGAGGGTCACCGGGATGGGCTCGGTCTGCAATGTCTCATAGGTCTCCGTGACCGGATCGAAATAGCTGAACTTTAGCATCGGAAGGGCTTTGTTGGGTTGCTCCGGCACGAGCGAGAAGTCCCACGTCTTGCGCCCCGAAAGTTCGAGTTCGTCATCGGCGTCAAATTTTTCCGAAGGCGGATAACTGCGCCAACCGGTGTCACCTGCAAGAGTGGGGGGCTCGATCCTGGTGAAATCTCCGCGTCCGCGCACGATGGCCCGCAACTTCATGGGCTCACCCGTGCTGCCCTTGGTGGAGGGAGCTTCGGTGTCCAATTGGAACTGCCCCACCGCACCGCGAAAATCCTCGGGCTTGTCCTTGGCCGGAAGCGGTCTGGATTCCAGCGTCACCGGTTCCGAGCGGACGGTGACCTGCTGTGTGCGCACCCGCGGAAGCATATTGAACAGATCCTCCCCAAAGAGATCGTCAAAGGGCGAGCGCTGTCGTTTGGCGCGTGGTTCGGGAATCTGGACCAGGGCGCGCACCTCGACCGGCCCGAGCGAGAGCGAGCCCGGTTTGATGGGGGTAATTGCGGTGCGGAACGACACGACATTGTAGCGGCGGCCTTCCCGGACCTCGGTGGACTGGCGGGGCTGCGGCATCCGCCGCGTGGTAAACCCTTCCTCGTTGAGCTGGGGCGGTCCGTCGATTTGGAACGCCACATTTTCCGCGAAATACACCCGGACTTCGATCGGGATCGCCTCGCCGACGAAGGCGCTTTCACGCGGCAGAATCGTCTCGGCAAACACCATCTCCGAGGAGTCGGTTGTGGAAGAAGCGTCCGCGCCAGCACTCCCCTGCGGTGTTCCCGCAGGGGACTGTCCCGCTGTGGCCGATAGTTTGAGCGGCGCGGTGCGGATGGGTTTTCCATCCACCGGGACTTCCAGCGCGGGAATTTCGAAGTCGCCGACGCGCATCGGGAGCACGAGATAAGTGAATGAGACCGAACTGCTGGTCTTGAAATTTTCCATCCGGAACTGTGTCTGCTGACCCCTGTATTGGATCTCAAGGCCGTCTATCTGGATATCCTGCGGAGGCGAGCAATTGCGGCTGCCCGTGACTTCGATTTTCAACTGCACGGGCCGTCCCACGGGAGTGGTGGTGTCGGAGAGCGATGCGGTGACGGCGGGCTGCTGCGCGAGGGCTGTTGATGCCATTGCAAACAGACACAGCAGCAGGGTGGTTTTCATGGCTTGGATCATGGGCATGGATTTCATGGGGTCACCAATCTTTTTCAACAGGACGCTGCGGCGCGGGCAGGAGCAGGTCGATCTTGTCCTCCTGCCCTTCCAGAGAACGCAGCAGGGCGCGGGCCTCACCCTCGGACATGCGTCCATCCGCAGGTTGGGCGGCTTCCGCAGCCTCTCCGGCAGGCTGGCCCTTTTCCTGTGAGGGTTCGACGGGCTTCTGCGACTTGAGTTCGCCCGACAGATCTTTCGCCGGCTCCGGCGAGGCGGACGGTTCCGGCTTTTTGCCCTCTCCGTTTTCCTTGTCTCCGGCCGATTGCTGCCTGGAGTCCTCCTTGGGCTGGTCGCCCGATTGCGGGTCACTCTTTTGTTGGTCATCCTGTTTTCCCTCTTTCTTGTCGCCGTCCTTGGCCGGATCTTCTTTCTCCTGTGGTTGGCCCTTCTGATCCTGCGACGGTTCGCTCTTGTCCTTGGCTTCTTCCTTTTTTTGGTCGGACTTGTCGGGCTTGTCTTTC
>DYRR01000049.1:8688-15329 GCA_020718605.1 Chthoniobacter flavus
AACAGCCCCAGCAGGATCAGCGCCGCCATCCGGGCGGGCCTTGCTTCGCGGATCATAAAGCCGAGGAACAGCAGGGTGAACGCCGCCGCGAGCGGCCATTGATAGCGTTCCAGGGCGCGGGAGCGGTTGCTTGCGGTGGTTTCCTGGGCGGAGATCCGGTCGATCCATCCGGCGATGGAGCGGGCGGCGTTGGGCTGGTTGAGGAGATTCAAATAATCGCCCTCCGCCGCGTTCGAGATTTCGCGCAACCGATCCTCCTCCAGACGGGTGCGCACGGTGTTGCCGCTGCGGTCGCGCACAAAGTCGGTGCCGCCGTTTTCGGCGGTCACGGGAATCAGCGAACCTTCGCGGGTGCCGATGCCGACAGTGAAGATTCGTATGCCGAGTTTTGAGGCTTCACGGGCGGACTCGAGCGCATCGGATTGCAGCTCCTCACCATCGGAAAATACCACGAGCGCGCGGTTGGTGCCTTCCCCTTTTCCAAAGCCTTCGATGGCGACCTTGATTCCGGCGGCAAGGTTCGTGCCCCCCTGCGGGATGATCTGCGGATCCAGCGAGCGCAACGAGTCGAGCACGGCTCCGTGGTCGATGGTAAGCGGTGCCTGCAAAAACGCGGTACCGGCAAAGGCCACCACACCGACCCGTTCGCCGCGCAACAGGTTCAACAAATCCTCGGCGGCAAGCTTTGCCCGGCCGAGGCGGCTTGGGTTGATGTCTGTGGCCAGCATGCTGCGGGAGACATCCAGGGCAAAAATCACATCCCGTCCCATCACGGAGATTTCCTCCTCCCGGGTGCCGTAGCGCGGCTGGGCCAGTGCGAGCACGACGAAGACCAATCCCGCCAGCGACAGCGCAAAGCGCAGCCGTCTCCGGGCGGGGCTCACGGATCTCAGTAGCGTGGATTCCAGACGGGCGGCGACGATCGCGGCGATACGCCGTCCCCGCCGGATTTCCCCGTGCAGGAACAGGGCCAGAAATACCGGGACAAGCAGTCCCAGCCAGAGCCAGTGCGGAGCGCCCCAGGTCATGGCAGCCTCCTCAGCGCGGTTTGTCCCAGCAACAGGTGAAGCCCCAACAGACCGAGTCCGGCGGCGAGAAACTTCGGAAAGAGATCCACTTTGTTCTCGCGCTGTTCGACTTCGATCGTGGTTTTTTCCAGCGCGTCAATTTCCCCGAAAATGCTTTCCAGTGAGTCGGTGCCGGTGGCGCGGAAATACTGGCCATTGCCGATCTTCGCAATTTCCCGCAGCGATTCCTCATCAAAATCCACCCGCACATTGCGGTACATTTCGCGCCCGAAAGGATCCCGTCCCACGGGGATGCGGGCCGTTCCGTTGGAACCCGCGCCGATGGTGTAGATCTTCACGCCCAGAGTGGCGGCGGCTTCCGCAGCGGCTTTCGGCGAGATGGGACCGGCGTTGTTGTCGCCGTCGGTGAGCAGGACCAGGATGCGGCTTTTGGACTCGCGATCCCGGAGGCGCGAGGCACCCGAGGCGATGGCCGATCCGATGGCGGTGCCGTCCTCGACCAGGCCAATCCGGACGCGGTCGAGATTTTCCCGGAGCCAGTCGTGATCGAGCGTGAGCGGGCTCACGAGGTAGGGGCGGCCCGCAAATGCGACAATGCCCATGCGGTCGCCCGGACGGTCGGCGATGAATTCCAGAGTGACTTTTTTCACCGCATCGAAGCGGTTGGCGCGGCGTCCGCCCACGGTGAAATCCTCGGCCAGCATGGATTTGGAGACATCGAGCACGAGCATGATGTCGATGCCGCTGGCTTTGGTGCGGGTGATGGTTTCGCCTTTCTGCGGGCGGGCAAGTGCCACGGCGAAACAGGCGAGGGAAAAATACAACAGACTATTGAGCACCTCGCCCGTGCGGGAACGTCCGCGCCGACCCATCGTGCGCAGTCGCGACGTGGTGGGATAGATCACGGAGGGGCGTCCGCCGGGGCGTCCGTTCCAGATCGCAGCCAGAGGCACGGCGACCAGCAGCAGCAGCCACCAGGGATTGGCAAAGGTGATGTCCCAGTTCACGCCGGACCTCCCAATACAAAATCCTTCGCCTGCCGGAGCAGGGGCGCGTTGTCGGAGGGAAGCGCGGCGGCCCGGGCGAACTTGATCCCGTCGCATCGGTCCAAAAACACGCCGAGAAGATCCCGCTCCGCGTCGCGCAGCCCCGAATAACTCCGCATCTCCATCAGAAGCTCCGGAGAGGTGCGCGTGGTGGCGGGAAGATGGAAGCGCGCCTCCACATAGCGCCGCAGCACGTCGCACCCGGCGATGCTGAATTCATAGGGCGGATCTGCAAGGTGATCGCGCTCCAGTTGTGCGATCTCCCGCAGGGCGATCTCCTGTGGAGAGGGGCCTGGGCGGGGTTTGCTGCGCAGGGCACGGATCACCGACCAGGCCAGCACCAGCAGGACCGGGAGAGCACACAGCAGCCAGAGCCACCACGGCCACCCGGGATCGGGCACGGGCGGCAGAATGGGTTCCAACTCGGGCAGCGGCGGGATCTCCGGAGGATTCATTCTCTCGCCCGCCTCCTTTCCCGCTGGCGGAAAAAGGCGCGCAATGCCGGAAAATAATCCTGATCGGTCCGGAGCGGGATCGCATCGATCCGGTTGCGCCGGAGAAGCCGGTTCAACTCCTCCGAATGGCGCAGGGAGGCCTGCGCAAACAGGGCGCGTGTGTGCGGATCGGAGGTGTTTACCTCGATTTGCTCGCCGGTTTCCGCGTCCTCGAGAAGAATGCGCCCGGCATCGGGAAGCGTTTCCTCTGCGGGATCGGAGATCGTGACGGCCACCAGATCATGCCGCTTGGAAGCCAGCGAGAGGGTGCGCGCGGGGAGTTCCGCCTCGAAGTCCGAGATCAGAAAAATCACGGTTCTCCGGGTCAGACCGCGCAGCAGAAACTCCAGTGCCGGACCGGGGGCGGTGCCGCGTCCCGCAGGCTGGTGAAACAGGATGTCCCGCATGAGGCGCAGCGTGTGCAGCCGTCCCTTGCGGGGCGAGAGAAAATGTTCCACGCGGTCGGAAAAAAGAAGCAGCCCCACCTTGTCGTTGTTGCGCACGGCGCTGAATGCCAGCGCACAGGCCACTTCCGCAGCGAGTTCGCGTTTGCTGGTGTGGCGGCTCCCGAAGATGCCCGAAGCACTCACATCGACCGCGAGCACCACGCCAAGCTCGCGTTCCTCGGTGAATTTTTTGATGTGCGCCAGGCCCGTCCGCGCGGTCACGTTCCAGTCGATGGAGCGGATCTCGTCGCCGGGCTGGTATTCGCGGACTTCCTCGAAATTCATGCCGCGCCCCTTGAACACGCTCTGATACTGGCCCGCCACGGTATTGGTGACGAGGTGGCGCGTCTTGATCTCGAGCCTCCGGATGCGCCGGAGGATTTCGGCGGTGCTTTCGGTGTGCGGCAGTGGGTTCATTTCCCGGGAATAGGGTCGTATAATTCCCATTTGGCAGATCACGGCACGGGCACGCCCGCCAGAATCCGGCGCACGATTTCATCGGCGGTCACATCCTCGGCTTCCGCCTCGAAACTGATGATGACGCGGTGGCGGAGCACATCGGGCGCGATGCTCTTGATGTCCTGCGGCGTCACGTAGCCGCGCCCTTCCAGGAAGGCGTGGGCCCGGGCGGCCAGGGCGAGGTTGATTGTCGCGCGGGGCGAGGCACCGAAGCGGAGCAGGCCTTCGAGGTCGAGTTTGTGGGTCTTCGGTTCGCGGGTGGCCCAGACCAGATCCACGATGTAATCCTTCACCCGGTCGTCGATGTAGATGGAGTTGACCACCCTGCGGGCCTCCAGTATCCGGGCGGGATCCACGACCGCATCGACATCCAACGCGGGGGCGGAAGTGCCCATCCGGTCAAGAATGAGCCGCTCCTCGTGTCGGGACGGGTAGCCGACGACGAGCTTGAAAAGAAAGCGGTCCAACTGCGCCTCGGGCAGCGGGTAGGTGCCCTCCTGTTCAATGGGATTCTGGGTGGCCAGCACGAGGAATGGATCGGGGAGCCGGAATGTCTCCTCGCTGATCGTGACCTGTCTTTCCTGCATGGCTTCAAGCAGCGCACTTTGGACCTTGGCCGGAGCGCGGTTGATTTCATCCGCCAGCACAAGGTTGGCAAAGATCGGGCCGAGTTTTGTTGTGAACCTTCCGTCGCGCTGATTGTAGATGAGTGTGCCGATGAGATCGGCGGGCAGCAGGTCCGGTGTGAATTGGAGCCTCTGGAACTTGGTCTGGATACAGGAGGCCAGTGT
Organism: Chthoniobacter flavus; assembly: GCA_020718605.1. Taxonomy (GTDB): domain Bacteria; phylum Verrucomicrobiota; class Verrucomicrobiia; order Chthoniobacterales; family CAKUMP01; genus DYRR01. The sequence goes on from DYRR01000049.1 coordinate 12,953, forward strand.
GCGGACGGTGAGGGTTTTTGCCAGACCCGGCACGCCTTCGATAAGGACATGGCCGTTGCAGAGCAGACTCGCCAGCAGACGGTCCACGAGTTCGGTCTGGCCGATGACCACACGGGCCACTTGTTCGCGCAGCGCCCGGACCCATTCGGCATGTTCCCGGACTTGGACGGTTATTTCTTCGGTGGTTGGATTCATAAAACGGCTCAGGGATTGATCATGACAAAGGAACGGGCGCCCTTGCGGCACAGAAACAGCATGATCCGGCGGCTCGGATCGAGTTTGGCCACGACATCCCGGAAGGCGGCGATATTCGGGACGGCCTGGCGTTCGATTTCCTCGATCACATCGCCGGGACGCAGCACCTGGGCGGCCGGACTGCGCGGATCGATCTGCACCACCTGAACGCCCCGGATGTTTGCGGGGAGGTTTTCCTGCGCGACAATCTCGGGCGTCAGATCCCGCACCGAGATTCCGGTCAGGGGATTGTTGGTATCCGCCGCAGGGGCGGGTGTGCCGGGCATCCGGGGCACCCCGGGATTGGCCGTAAGCGGGCCGGCGGGCATCTCCGATATCATGGTGCCCAGCGTGAGTTCCTTGCCTTTGCGGATGATTTCCAGGCGGACTTCCTCGCCGACAGGGATCTGTTGGACCCGGCGGCGAACATCCGCGATGTCCTTTATTTTCTTGCCGTTCAGTTCCCGGATCACATCCCCGACCTGAAGCCCCGCCTGCTCGGCGGGCGACCCCGAGACAATGTCCGCCACCAGTGCGCCCGAGGTGTCCTTGAGTCCGAAATGGGCGGCCATGTCGGCGGTGAGCGGCTGCATGATGATGCCCAGGTAACCCTTCACCACCCGCCCCTGGGAAATCACTCCCTCCATCACCCGCCGGGCCACATTGGATGGAATGGCAAACCCGATGCCCTGGTAGCCGCCGCTTTGGGAAAAAATGTGGTTGTTCACTCCGACAATCTCCCCGCGCAGATTCACCAGCGGCCCGCCGGAGTTGCCGGGATTGATGGCGGTATCGGTCTGGAGATACTCGTTGGCACTGTCGCTCATCGTGCGGCGTCCGATGGCACTGATGATGCCCTGGGTGACCGATTCCTCCAAGCCGAAGGGGTTTCCGACGGCAAACACCAGTTGGCCCACCTTCACCGAATCCGAATCCCCGAGAGGCAGCGCCCGCAGGCCGTCCGCATTGATTTTGAGCACCGCGATGTCGGTCTCGGGATCGGTGCCGATGAGCTTTGCCGGGAAGGAGCGTCCGTCGCTCAGCAGCACGGTGATTTCATCCATGCTGTCAATGACGTGATTGTTGGTGAGGATGTGGCCTTCCTTCGACACGATGGCGCCGGAACCGAGTGAGTTCTGTTTCTGCTCGGCCAGGCGTCCGCTCCGGCGTCCGAAAAACATCTCGAATGGGTCGAGCACCTGCATCCGGACGGTCCGGGAGGTGGTGATGCTCACGACGGAGGGGACGACGGATTCGGCCAGAGCCGTGTATTCGCGGTCCAGCACTTCGAGCGTTCCAAGAGTGCCCGGATCGAGATGGGGCTTGTCTGCGGGAGTGTAGGCCCCGGCATTTTTCGCGCCCGGGGAGGGGCCGTCCCCGGGACGCCGGTCCCGCACGAGATTGTAAAGGCCCGCAAGCGCCATCGAGAGCACGAGAACAAACAGGATAAATTTAAGGAAACTTTTCATGGGTTGAAGGGCCGACCATACATCGGCATCCCATGATCGACAACCCCTCAGGCAAATCGTTCATTTTCCGGGGATCCATTTTCTTCCGGCAGTGCGGGTTTTATGCGGTCCAATGACTGATGAAGAATGCATGGAGCGAGGCGATATGGTCCCTGATTCTCCAATTGCAAACGGGCCGATTGCATTAGCCTGCGGTGAAATTCTTCAGGTGCTGCTTTTCTCGGTGCTCTTCGGATTTGCCCTGCACCGGTTCGGTGGCCGCGGAACCATGGTCTTCGACATGATCGAAAAAACCTCGCATGTGTTCTTTGGGAATGTCGGGTTCATCATGAAAGTCGCGCCCATTGGCGCATTTGGAGCGATGGCTTTCACTGTCGGAAAATACGGCGCGGAATCGCTCTATTCGCTGGCGAAACTGATGGGCGCCTTTTACATCACCTGCCTCATCTTTGTTTTCCTCGTGCTGGGCGCCATTGCGCACCTGCACGGCTTCAGCATTTGGAAGTTCATCCGATACATCAAGGAGGAGCTTCTGATCGTGCTCGGCACGTCGTCGTCGGAATCCGTCCTGCCGCGCATGAGGGCCAAGCTGGAAAATCTCGGCGTGCGCTTTTGGAATGAAAGGTGGAGGCGGAGCGAGGGCGGTGGCGGCACCGGGTTCCCCACGTGAGCAG
>DYRR01000050.1:0-1482 GCA_020718605.1 Chthoniobacter flavus
AGCGATAAATGCAATTTAGTTGCAAAAAGAGATCGCGGAATTCCCGCGCCACACCTGAATTATTGCGATGCCTCCTCCGCCTCCATCCCAACAACAGCAACTGCTCGAAAACTCGCTTCACAGGAAGTGCTGATTTCCCCGCCTGCTCCCGGACTTGCCGCAAAATCGCATCATTGATGTCAATTGTGGTTCTTATATCCACATTATGATGCGCTCTATACTCGCTGTCCATTTTCAATAAAAACGCCTCGACCCATCACGGACATCCTTTTGTGGACAAAAATAAGATGAGATGATTTTGGTCGTTGACGCGCCGCAAAGCTTCAAGATATCGATTCCTGCATGAAATTTCATATGGCTCTGGCGGGTTTTGTCTCTTTTGTGTGCCAGTTGCAGGCGGCCACGGAAGTTGGTTCCGACGTGAGTTCCCCCACCGCCCACAAACAATCCACCGATTGCGCCATGGAGACCGGTTGTGGCGCCCCGGACCAAGCGCCCTTTCGTGCGACGACACGTGCGCTGGCGCTGGACGGAGGGGATGCGACCGGGGAGATGGACACATTTCTGCCACTCTGGCAGACGACAAGCCATTTGGTATTCGCGGATGTACGAGTGGCTGAGTCCGATTTGTTCGATCTCAATTTCAGCGGCGGCATAGGCTATCGGGCTCTGCTGAGCCACCCGGATGTGATCCTCGGCGCCAATGTTTTTTTTGATTCGACTGAGCCAAATGGACTGTCTCGATTCAGCCAGATTGGCGTCGGCATCGAAGCCCTTTCCAGAAGGTTCGATTTCAGGGCCAACGGCTATTTTCCAGTTGCCGGCGCAAAGCGGGCGGGAAGCACCTCTGTGTCTTCTGTGACCCATGGCGATGGACTGACGATTCGCGATACGTTTGCCGTCGATTTCACCGAGAATCCAAACGTCGCAATGGACGCCGAGATTGGGGTGCTCGTGCCCTGGGTTGACCGCTTCACCGATCTGAGGATCTTTGGCGGGAGCTATTTTATCGATTCAGACTATGGCGACAATGCCAATGGCTGGTTCTGTCGCGGCGAGTGGCAGCCGGTGCGCGGGATCGTGTTTGAGGGGGGGTATTCGGCAGCGTTCGAGAATTCAGACCAAGGCGCGTGGTATGGAGGCATACGCGTGAATTTTGAGTTTGGCGGTCCAAAACCCTCGAAAAGTCTGGGGCCGATTTCTCTGGACCACACCACGGCATTGTCTGTCCGCCGGGACGAATACGTCCGCCGGAACTCGGTCATTAGCGTCGAAACAAAAGCAACCGTTGATCCGGCGTCGCGCAGGATAGTCATTACCACCGGCCGGGGTAACAACATCACAGCAAGCGGCAGTGAAGCCAATCAACTGGCTGGCGGCAGCCCAACCCTGACCGTGACGAGTGACTCTTCGCAGGGATCAAGTGGCTCCTCCTCCTCTGGAGGAACCCTTGTGACAAACGGCTCCTACTCTTCAGGTGGA